>NZ_NTZO01000170.1 GCF_002559405.1 Bacillus sp. AFS001701
AACGGGTTCATGAGGTACTTGATTCGCTGGTTTTTGTAAATTACTTCCTCATAACGGGTTCATGAGGTACTATGTACGCTAGATTTTGAAATTTACTTCCTCATAACAGGTTCATGAGGAACTATCTACGCTGGTTTTTGTAAATTACTTCCTCATAACAGGCTCATGAGGAACTATATACGCTGGTTTTTGAAAACTACTTCCTCATAACAAACAATTATGGAAATTAACCAAGAACCTTATTGAAAAGCTCATTTCTCGAGCAGTCTATAAAAACAAAAAAAGAATACGAGTCTGAAATTATATCAGACTCGTATTTTTTATCTTACTTATGAATCCAAACAGCACCAGCTGAATTATCTTTTGCTTCTCCAATTACTTGGAATTTTAATCCGTAGTTAGGTACTTTTCTTCCTGCATCAGGAATTAAAGTATTTTGGTAACTACGTGAATCGTCGAATTCTGTTACACCAGATAGTCCATCATAGTCAAAGATCCCACGAGATGGTGAATTAATGTAGAATTCAGGTGATTTGTCGTAACTGAAAGCAGCGTCAGCTACTTGGTAACGAGTACTTTGTGATACAGATGGTTTACCATTTAATGTACCAACCATAGCTTCTGGATGAGCATCTACAACACCTAAGAAACCTTCACCAGGGTGAACACCTGTCCAGTTATCTGTGTAGCTATCATCTCCATACCAAACTACTAAACCAGTATTATACTTAACTCCACGAGCATATTCTAATGCTTTATCAGAGCCAGCATAGTTTCTCCACTCTAAGTAGTAGAAGTGATCTTTAAAATCAGTACCATTCGATACAGTTGCTTTGTCTAATGTAAATGTTGGAGTTTCTTCCGCGCCATCAGTAAATTTAACTGCACCGTCAACAGTTAATTTTGCTTCGTCGAAAGCAAATCCTTCAGGAGCTAGTCCACCATCAGTAACATATTGAAATTGAACTTTTACATTTTTGCCTTTGAATGTAGATAAGTCATAAACTTTATCTACCCAAAGTCCTTTAGTTGTATCAAGTCCACCTGCAATATTTTTAGTACCAATTGTATCAATTGTTGCAAGTTTAGTACCTGTTGCTGCATCTACTACATTTACATCTACATAATCATAACCAGTTTCAACTTCATAGTTTGCTTTTACAGCGAAGCTTGCATTTGTAGCTGCTGTTAAATTAAATACTGGTGATGTCATAGTAGTGTGAAGATTATCGCCTTTTGTACTATAGTAATACTTTGCACCAAATTGAGGTTGGATTTTACTTTTTACTTCTTTTTTAGGTAAGTTAACTTTTACGATCGCTGGATTGTTTGATTTCGTAACACTTTGATCGATAATTGCAGCAATACCTTTTTCATCAATATCTTTATAATCTACTTCAGTCATATTAGCCCAATTTCCACCAATTGTTTTTTGGAAATACTCTTTGTTTTGTGGTGAGAAACTTGTAGGTGTTGTTCCAGCGATTGCGCCGTTCCAACTACCACCACTCATAACTGACCAAGATGCAATCGGCTCACCATTACCTGAATACTGAGTATCGTACTCATCTGGTAATCCTAAGTCATGACCAAATTCGTGAGCGAATACACCTACTGCCCCATCTTCTGGCTCAATTGTGTAATCATATGCAGCCATTAGTCCGCCCCAATATGGAGCTTTTGACTGAGTTCCTGAGAAAGTAGTTACTCCATTTAAAGTCCAACGATGTGACCAGATCGCTTTATCTCCTAATTTACCGCCACCAGCTTCTTGACCAGTTCCAGCATGAAGAACCATTAAGTGATCGACTAATCCATCAGGCTCATTAATATTTCCATCACCATCAAGGTCATAAATATCTAAATCATCAAAATCAGCTAAATTAATACCTGAATTGATTGCTGCTCGTAGTGATTCCTTAACAAGATCACGTGGACCTTTTGGTGCTAAGTTATCATGTCCACCAGTTGGGCTATCATCACCATAATCAGCTGCATTCCCAGAAACTGTTAACCAGTCTGTTACTGTACCTTTTACAGTGTAACTTCCACCAGATTGTTCTTCATAAAATTGTTTAAACGTTTTAATTTTCGAACCATCGTTTAAAGTAAAATCTTTATCTCCAAAAAGCATATCTTGGTAATGTTTTTTACTGAAATCGTCAGTGTATATGTACCCATCTTGTTTATCAATATTGTTATGTTTGAAATCAGCAAATTCAGTTAAAATGACTAAAACTTTATCTTCGCGTACTCCGCCGTTATAGCCAGCTTGTTTTGCAGAATCAACTTTTACTACACCATTTGGTTTGCCTTTTTTATAGTTTTCATGGCCTTTATTTAATTGTGATAAAAGTTGAGCTTTACGTTTTTCTAATGTTGCTCTTTGTTTATCAGCAATTTTTGTATCAGATTGTGCATTAACTTTCTCTTTATATGCACCTTGTTTTTCTTTTATGTATGCTTGTACTTTTTCTTTAGCTACTTCAGCACTATCTGATTCTTTGATCACGCCTCTGTCTCTTAAAGCTTTTTCTAATCTGTCTTCGTCCACTACGTTTAAATCTAAATAAGGACTTTCTACTATTTGTTTACTTTCACTTTCAGTAGGAATTGCTGCTTTTGAAGTAACTCCCGTTGAAAAAATGGACATACTTAATGCTGTAGCAAGTGAGACACTCGATAATACCTTCCAGTATGATGGTCTTGCCATAATTCTACACCCCTTTTTTTGAATATTCTAACAACAAGTAAATAGTACAAGCTTGAAGGGGATTGTACAATGAGCAATTATGAATAATTCCTAATAATTCAGTTAATATATTTAATCTAATTTTAATGGATTTCTAATAATATGAATAGGTGAATATCCCTATTAGTGTGACAAGAAAATACATTTTCTCTTTTTATCAAACAATTTTCGAGGAGTTTTTTATGAATTCGACAATAAAACAAGATTTCTTTTTAAAACCATCTATACAAGTAGCAAAGGAGCTATTAGGCAAAATACTAGTTCATAATACTGATGAAATGGAACTTTCCGGAATAATAGTAGAGACCGAAGCATATATGGGTCCAGAAGATCGCGCTGCACATAGTTTTCAAAACCGACGTACGAAACGAACGGAAATCATGTTTCATGAGGCAGGTTACATTTACACTTATCAAATGCATACTCATACTTTAATTAATATAGTCTGTGAAGAGATCGGCAAACCACAAGTAGTATTAATTAGAGCCTTAGAACCTGTGGGCGGGATTGAAAAAATGATCGAATTTCGAAAAAATCAGCCCATTTCTAATTTAACGAATGGACCAGGTAAGCTTACAAAAGCTTTGAATATTACGATGGAATCTTATGGAAAACCGATTTGGCTACCACCCGTTTACATTAAAGAAGGAATTAAACCAGAACATATTAGTAGTGGACCTAGAATCGGTATTGAAAATACCGGTGAAGCGAGGGACTATCCATGGAGATTTTGGATTACGGAAAATAAATTTGTTTCAAGATCATAAAAATACCCAGGCTGTTGATGAACTCTCGCTTTCAAACAGTCTGGGTCTTCTTAATTTAGGAACCTATTTTTAAACATCATTCATCAGAAGAAGAAACTGCATTTTTTATTTGCTCTTCCAATTCCAAACGATACTCCAAAACTTGGTACTTATTCCAACTTAATCTATTCGCCATATAACGAATTACTTCGTCTTTATACTTATTAACTAAATCAATTTGAAAATATAAAAATCCAGTTCTCCTTATAAAAAAGTCGACTGGCTTTACTACCATTTCGTTTTGAATTCCATATTCTATTTGTAAAAATAATGATAGTGGTAGATTCGAATCATTTTTCAATTCACTAAATGATATATTCATTAAATGTTCTATATTCGATCCATATATTTTACTTAATCTTTTATATTCCGATTCACTTAATCCAATTGAAATACCAGCAGATGAAAATCGTTTTTTAAAATAATTAAAACCTTTTGAGCCCCCAACATCGCCACCGGATATTGGTAAAGTTTTAGTCTGACATACTTTAAATCTATTTTCATTATCTTTTGAAATAAGGTCTACAATTGTCTCCGCCATTTTCCGATAGCCTGTTAACTTTCCCCCAGCTATGGAAATTAAACCAGAAGATGATTCCCAAATCTCATCCTTTCTTGAGATTTCAGAGGGATCCTTACCTTCTTCAAAAATTAAAGGACGAATGCCAGCCCAACTTGATTCAACGTCAGTATCTTCCAGCTTTATTGTTGGAAACATATACTGTACACAATTTAATATATATTCCCGATCTTCATTACTTACTTTTGGGTTAGCGGTATCTCGATCAAAAAATGTATCTGTTGTACCAACATAAGTCTTTCCATCTCTTGGAATTGCAAAGACCATCCGACCGTCCACCGTATCAAAATAGACAGACTGATTTAAAGGAAACTTCTTATGATCAATTACTAAATGAACCCCTTTAGTTAGTCTAAGATTTTTATCACTTTCTAATCGTTCCATTTCTCTAAGCTGGTCAACCCATGGTCCAGTTGCGTTAACAATCCTCTTTGCCCGAATAGTAAAAGGTACTTTCGTTATTAAATCGATTGCTTTGGCTCCTACTAATCTATTATTTTCATAGATGAAATCTGTTACTTCTACATAATTGATTGCCTGTGTTCCGTGTTCAACTGCTTTTTTTATAACTTCAATTGTAAGGCGAGCATCATCGGTTCGATATTCAACGTAATATCCCCCAGCCTTAAGCCCCTCTCTTTTAACTAATGGCTCCTTTTCGATCGTTTCTTTTCGATTTAACATTTTTCTCCGCTCATCTTTTTTTACACCAGCTAAGTAGTCATATAATCTAAGGCCAATAGAAGTAGTAAACTTACCAAAAGTTCCACCCTTATATATGGGAAGTAACATCCTTTCAGGTGTAGTCACATGTGGACCATTTTCGTAAACAATTGCACGTTCTTTACCAACTTCAGCTACCATTTTAAATTCATACTGTTTTAAATATCGTAAACCACCATGAACTAGCTTAGTAGACCGACTAGATGTACCCGATGCAAAATCCTGCATCTCAACTAGGGCCGTACTCATCCCTCTAGTAGTTGCATCAAGTGCAATACCACAACCAGTTATTCCTCCACCAATTACTAATAAATCGAACTCTTTTTCAGCTAATGTTTTCTTAATCCTTTTCCTATTTAAACTTGAAAATTGTTCTTCCATTGTAAAACCTCACTTCAACAAATTTTCTAGTTGTCTTAAAAAAGCACACAAAATGAGATCAATCTAAAATGAAAAAGGACCGCTACAATTACATCTACATGTAGAAAGGTCCTAGAGTTTCGAATTTAAAAATAGGTAAGTGGGTTACTTATTTAAATGCTAAAGTGGCATTAACTGCTTTTTTCCAGCCTGAATATAGCTCATTACTTAATTCAGTTTTCATTTGTTGTTCAAAGCATCGATCCATTTGCCATTGTCCGGCTATTTCTTCTCGGTTTTTCCAAAATCCAACTGCTAAACCAGCTAAATATGCTGCACCTAAGGCTGTTGTTTCATTTATTAACGGCCGCTCGACAGGTACATTCAAAATATCACTTTGAAATTGCATCAAGAAATTATTCTTAACAGCTCCCCCGTCTACTCGTAACGTTTTTAAAGAAATAGTTGAATCCGCCTCCATTGCTGTAAGCACATCTTTTGTTTGGTATGCAAGAGCTTCTAATGTAGCACGGATAAAATGTTCTTTAGATGTACCTCTTGTTAACCCAAATACTGCTCCACGGACATCACTATCCCAATATGGTGTTCCAAGTCCTACAAAGGCAGGTACAACATAAACTCCATCAGATGAGGTTACTCTAGTAGCATATTTCTCACTATCTACAGCATTTTTAATCATTCTTAAACCATCACGTAACCATTGAATAGCAGAACCCGCAACAAATATACTTCCTTCAAGTGCATATTCAACTTTCCCGTCTATTCCCCATGCAATTGTAGTTAATAATCCATGATTTGATTTCACAGCATGATTTCCCGTATTCATTAGCATGAAGCATCCGGTTCCATATGTGTTTTTAGCCATTCCCTTTTCAAAACAGGCCTGACCAAATAATGCTGCTTGCTGATCACCAGCTATACCAGCAATTGGAATCTCACTTCCAAAAAAATGATAACTTACAGTATTAGCATACACTTCCGAAGAAGGGCGGACACTTGGAAGCATACACTCCGGAACATCCAATATTTTCAATAAATCTTTATCCCATTTTAATTCATGAATATTATACATCATCGTTCTAGAAGCATTTGAATAGTCTGTAACATGTGCCCTGCCTCCAGAAAGCTTCCACACTAACCAAGTATCAATTGTTCCAAATAATAAATCTCCTGCCTCAGCCTTTTCTCTAGCACCATCAATCTGATCAAGAATCCATTTTACTTTCGTACCAGAAAAGTAAGCATCAATTAATAGGCCTGTTTTTTCACGAACAATTGAATCATAACCGTTCGCTTTCAGTTCCTCACAAATTTCGGCTGTTTGTCTTGATTGCCAAACGATGGCATTATAGATTGGAGCCCCTGTATGTTTATCCCAAACTACAGTCGTTTCACGTTGGTTAGTAATCCCAATGCCACTAATTTGATCATGACGAATATTTGATTCCACAAGGCAAGTTGCAATGACCGCAAGTACTGAACCCCAAATCTCATTTGCATTATGCTCTACCCAACCTGGATGTGGAAAATATTGTGTAAACTCTTTTTGAGCTGTATGTACAATCTTACCTTTTTTATCAAACAAAATTGCTCTTGAGCTAGTCGTCCCTTGGTCAAGTGATAAAATATATTTTTCCATCTCAAATGACCTCCTTACTATTATTTTATGTAGGTGTGATTTAAAAATGCGACTTAGTATCTATTTAAAGAGGAAGGTTGATTTCGAACGTTGCTTATTGCAAACACCATTTATTAAATCATGTTTTACTCTAATAGGACACAACTAATTATATAAAAATGCACCAGAATATTACATTTAATCTTTTAAATACATATTCTATTCGATAATTAATGATTCCTTTCATTCCTGTAGTAATGAATTGGAAAACCTTATTTTTCTTCACATAAAAAAACCCACTAATTTTATAGTAGATTTTCTCATATATATTAAATTCTTATTTAAATTCTTTTGTTTTAATTAATTTATTGTAATTTATCGTTATTTCTTAGGAAATAATGTCGGAAATATACTTTATTTTCTTGGAGAAATCACCAAATGACTTTCTTAAGTAGCTACGATGGCTTGGCATTTAACTGTTTTTTGTGGAAGACATTATCGGTAAAGATATTTCAAAACTAGTGCCTTCTCCTTTTTTACTTTGAACTTTGATTTTCCCACCATGTTCTTCAACAATCCATTTTGCAATTGATAATCCAAGTCCAATTCCATTTTTGGATGTACGTGAGACATCTTCTTGGAAGAAACGGTCAAATATTCGAGGAAGGTGTTCTTCTTTTATTCCCACTCCACTATCTATAACCTTAATTAGAAAATTATTTTTCATTTGTTTACAGCTAATTTGAATCGTATCATTTTCGTTTGTAAATTTCATTGCATTATCGATTAAAATCACAAGTAATTGGTGAATTCTTTCTTGATCACCAAAATAAAAATACGTATCTTTAATAGACAAAAATATTTCTTTACTTTGAAATGATATGATTTCAGTGAAGTGTGAAACAACTTCTTCTAACAATTCATTTAAGGAGAATATTTTTTTATTTAATTGAATTTGCCCTGAATCTGAT
>NZ_NTZO01000171.1 GCF_002559405.1 Bacillus sp. AFS001701
GTTTATTATTTACCAAACAAATTTTTAAAATGTTTATTTTTTTACAAACATAATATGTTATTGTTTGAAAAATGTCAATTTTACTTTTTAATAACAGGTTGTTTTATACTTTCTTATTTATAAAAAGGATGCCTCAAAAGACCTCTTAAAATGTTAGAACTCTTAATTTACACAAAAAAAGCACCTCAAAGGTACTTTTTCCTAATGAGATGCCATTCTAATTTATAAAAATATTAAATGGTACTTTCTATACTTTTCAATCTAATTCTCTTATTCCAAAGGGACTAATTTCAAATCTTCAATTGACAATTTCTTACAGTACTTTACAATTAAATTGTAAGGTAAATTTAATATTCGACATAATTTAATGTATTTAAAAAACCTGTTCTCAATAGGGAAAATCTTTACATATTATTTTCCTTATAGACTAATATATTTAAAGATAAACAGTAGAAATAATTGTGACAAAAGATATAATTTTAGGTCAGTCTTTACTGTCTTTAAATAAACGGAAATTAATGATTTCTTTACAAGATAGGAGGAAGTTATGTCAATTTACAATGAAAAACTTATTGAGCTTTTATCAATCGAACAAAAATTCGATAAATCCTTTTTGCATATAAAACTATTATTTAATCAAGAAATAGAACTTCATTGGGAAATTGACAACGAAACGGCCAATCTTATGAAATCAAAAATTATTTTTGATGAAAATTATAAGTTTAGCCTTTCTTTATGTAGTACTTGGGATGAGGATAAAAATCAGTTTACTAGTTTTGTAACCAAATCAAATAATAATGAGAGTGAAAAAATCTACTTTTCTTGTTCAGAAGAGTTTCATCTTCAACTTCACTCCATAAAAAATATGAAGGATCTTAGGATTTTAATTGATCTACCTTATTTATCAATTAGTCGATCCAGTACAAAAAAAGAAAAGATTAATTCAAAACGGTATAAACTTTATGGTTGGCTTACTGTAGCTGCTATTAGTATTCTATCGATTAGTTTAATAGCTTATAAGAGTCAAACTTGTAAATCAGAATCTTTATTTTGCGGAAAAAAACCAGCAAAAGCCGAAAGTGTTTCAAAGGCACAAAATACAAAATCTCCAGAGAAACCAATTAAAACCAATCAGGATAAACATGATCCAATGAAAACTGATATTAAAAACGTATCTCAACCGAATGGGCACACAAATGAGCCGGATGTTAGATATGCAATAAAGCAAGAACCAATCAATAAACCTGTCCAATCAATTTATCCGAATGTAAAATTAAACAATGTAGTTAACTATAGTATTCCACCAGGTAGCGTAGCCCTTACTTTTGATGATGGTCCCTCGAAACATTCAAAGGAAATTGTAAATGTTTTAAAAAAATACAAAGTTGGCGGTACTTTTTTCTACATCGGAGATAATGTTCAAAGATATCCTGATTGTGTACAATACGCATATTCTAACGGTTACTCAGTTGGAAGCCACTCCATGCACCACAATAACTTCTTAAAACTATCTTATAAAAATCAAGAAGATGATCTGGTTAGAACAAGTAACTTAATAACAAATATTACTAAGCAAGAAACAACTCTCTTTAGACCACCATACGGTGCAAAAAACCAAGCAACTATTGAATTAATGCAAAAACATCAATTTAAAATGGTTTTATGGGATAAAGACACTGAAGATTGGAAGAACCGCAATACAAATACAATTATAAATTACGTTAAAAGCCACACCGAATCTGGAAGTATCATTCTACTTCACGAAACTAAACCTTCTTTAGATGCTTTACCACAAATTATTGAATATCTTCAATCAAAAAATTTAAAAATTGTTAGTTTAAATTAAAAAAGTAGTCGCTATTATTTTAGCGACTACTTTTTTATTCAAACGTTTGTTTAAACTTTAAAATCCTAATGCATGAATGTATCTCTTCTTCATCCGTCGATTTCTTATTTACCAAGCCTTTATTAATAAATTTATTTCTCTCTAAAATTTGGATTGATTTTTGATTTTCTGATTGAACAATTCCTTCAATGACATGTAATTCAAGTGTACTAAATCCATATGCTAACACTGCGTTTAATGCCTCTTGCATGATTCCTTTCCCTTGAAGCTCTGGTGAAAGTTCATATCCAACTTCCCCTTTCGATTGCTCGACCGAAAAATTCCACAAGCAAATAGTACCGATTAATTGATCACTTTCTTTAAGAGTAATTGCCCAAAGAACCCAATCATTACGTTCAATTCCGTCATTAATCATTATTATATATTGAAGTGCTTCATCAACTTCTTTTGCAATCGGTCTGTTTATATATTGAGACATCTTTTCATTTGATCGTAATGCGAATATTTCATATTGATCTTCATTATTCATTTGTCTTAAAACTAATCGATCCGTGACTATTTTTGGAAATGGGTTAAAATTATATTTTTCTTTCATCATATATCCTCCAACTAAATTAATAAGATTAGTACAGTTTACAGACTCTTATTCCTATTATCTATAATCTCAATTTGTAAATAAATAGCTATCATAGAAGAAGCACTTTGTACGATCAACAATTTCAAATAAAACGACTATAAAAGAGCAAGATTTTAAAATCTTTGCTTTTTTTATACTTTAAAACGCTAGTTGATTGTACTCCTTGGCTCTTTTTTTTGATTAATTGTCTATAGTTTGTTTACGAATAGGTATGCCATCTGTATACTACTAATTTAGGCCAAATTTCCATTAAACTACGTGGCTGATTTTTTCGTAAAAATTCCCTAAAATATTTTTTACTTTTTATAAAACTTTTTCGAATAGGTATACGTCTTTAATAATGTGTACCTTCTTAGATACGTATCTCAAAAAAGGAGCTCTTTAAATGAAGGGGAAATTTAATTTAGAAAAGGAACTTGTAGATTTTATTATTAATAATAAAGATGATTTTTATCGGCTAGCTTATAGCTACGTTAAAAATTCAGAAGATGCGGTGGATATATTACAAGATTCTATTCATAAAGCCATTTCCTCAAAAGATAAATTAAAAAATGAACAATCTTTAAAAAGTTGGTTTTATAGAATTGTAGTAAATACATCATTAGATTTTTTAAGAAAACAAAAAAAAGTAACTGTAATGGATGAAGAAACGATTGAGTTATATTCTTCAGGACAGGATGATAATTATACGGATATTGATTTAGAAAGATCATTAGAATCTTTACCAACTAAATATCGGGCTGTAATTGTCCTCAGGTATTTCGAAGACTTAAAAATTGAAGAAGTTGCTGAAATTTTACAGGAGAGTCCAAATACTATAAAAACTCGTTTATATAAAGCTTTAGAAATACTCCGGATTAAAATGAAATGAATTTATTTTTGGGAGGCCAATTAGTTGGATAAAAAATTAGAAAAATTAAGATCGGACTATAAAAATGTCCCTATCCCTGATAATTTGGACATTATTGTTAAAAAAGCAATTAAACGTTCCATACAAAAAAGATTCCCTCTAAAGTCAATTACAGGTTTTTTTACTGCTGCACTTTTTGTTTTATCAATCAATACTAGTTCGACTTTTGCAAAGACATTATCGAATGTTCCAATACTTGGAAATGTTGTTAATGTACTAACTTTTACTGAATATACTGTAGATGAGCCAACCTATAAGGCAGATTTAAAAGTCCCTGCGGTTAATAATTTAAAAAATAAAGATTTTGAGCAAAGCTTGAACAAAAAATACTTAGAAGAAAATAAGAAGCTATATGATCAATTTATGAAAGAAACAGAATCTGTAAAAAAGGATTCTGGTGCACACTTAGGAATTGATAGTGGTTATGAAGTGAAAACAGATAATGAAGACATATTGTCGATTGAAAGATATGTTGTTAATACTGCTGCTTCCTCCTCAACAACTATGAAATTTGACACAATTGACAAGAAAAAGGAGATTTTATTGTCACTACCTATTCTTTTTAAAGATAAATCATATGTAAAGATAATTAGTGAAAACATTAAAGAACAAATGAAAGAGCAGATGAAAAAAGATGAAAGTAAGGTATACTGGATACCGGAAGCAAATCTTGACTATTCAATTGATCCTTTCGTAACAATTAAAGACAATCAAAATTTTTATATAAATAAAGATCATAAGCTTGTTATTTCATTTGATAAATATGAAGTTGCCCCTGGTTATATGGGTGTTGTTGAATTTACGATACCAACTGACGTTCTTTCAAAAGTTTTAGTTGGACATCATTATATTAGATAAATTTTAATCAAACGAATAAAGGAGCCACTCTTAATTGATTAGGTTTGGCTCTCTTAAAACATTAAACAAAAAGCCAGATATATAAAGAAGGCTGACATAAATAGTTAAATTAGGGGAAGGGGAAATTATTAATGAACTTCGCGGTTCAGACGGTTAAGAAATTAAATTTTATAAGGGCTCAACATTTGTTCGAAAAAGAAATTGTTTATGAGGTGTTTAAACAAAGAGGTTCTGCTTATGTCTAATACAAATAAACAGTTTCGTTATATGGCTGGATTAGACGGGCTTAGAGCATTAGCAGTTTTATCGGTCATTGCATATCACTTAAATTTTTCTTGGGCTTCTGGCGGTTTCCTAGGAGTAACAGTATTCTTTGTACTTTCAGGTTATTTAATTACTGATTTATTAATTGCCGAGTGGAGTACAAATCAAAGGATCGACTTAAGAAGTTTTTGGTACCGCCGCGCAAAAAGACTTTTACCAGGAATGTTCACCTTACTACTAATAGTTATTGCATTTGTTTCATTATTCAAATCATCAATGATCGGAAACTTAAAACAAGATTCAGTAGCTGCAATATTTTATTACAGTAATTGGTGGTATATTTTCCATCATCTTTCATATTTTGAGTCTTTTGCAAATCCATCAATATTAAATCATTTTTGGTCGTTAGCAGTTGAAGAGCAATTTTATATTATTTGGCCAATCCTTACTGTATTAGGCTTAAAATATATTAAAAATAAAGATCGCCTATTTTTATATACATTAGTTGGTGCAATCGTTTCTGCATTACTGATGGCTATTTTATTCCATCCGGGTAGTGATCCTAGTAGGGTCTATTACGGTACTGATACGAGAGCTTTTTCATTATTACTAGGAGCTTCTTTAGCATTAGTATGGCCTAGCCGAAAACTTACAAATAACGTTACAACCTCTGGAAAGATTTTAATTGATCTAGTTGGGATTACTGGTTTATTTATTTTTCTACTTATGGTCGGTAAAACAAATCAATATGATAGTTTCCTTTATCGCGGAGGAATGTTCCTATTGTCTATTTCCGCTGCAATGCTAATCGCAGCACTCGCTCACCCTACAAGTAAGATTGGTAGATTCCTAGCAATGCGACCATTGAAATGGATTGGATTACGATCATATGGAATCTATTTATGGCAGTATCCTGTAATTATTTTATTTTCCCCTAAGGTTAACACTGGCGATATTTCACTTTTTAGAGCAATTTGTCAAATTACTTTAATATTTGTTCTTGCAGCACTATCCTATCACTATATTGAAGACCCAATTAGAAAAGGTAAACTGGGTATACTTTGGAAGAACTTCCTCGCAGGAAATATAAATTTAAAAGAATTCTTTTATAAACATATTGTGATCATAAGCACGTTTATTTTACTATCTGGTATCGCAAGCTTTGGATTATCTGTCCTCCCTGATGCTAAGGGTGTAAAAGCAAGCTCAGAAATTGAATCGGTTCAATCTTTATCAAAGCAATCGTCTGAAACTGTTGTTGAAAACGATACTAAAGAACCTCCTTCAACAGCTATAGTTGATCACGATAAACAGGTAACTAAGCCAATTCAGCAAAATGATGACAATAAAACAGTAAATAATGAAGAAAAAACAGTAAATAAAGATGAAAAGCCAGTTACTGACAATACAAATAAGCAAAATAATAATGGTCAAACAACTGAAGATTCTAAACCAGTTGTAAATAACAATCAAACTCCAAATACTAATAATAATAATAAACCTGCTGAAACGAATAAGCCGGCTGTTTCAAACAATAGTGTATTTATCATAGGAGATTCTGTTGTTATTAATTCAATTCCTGAACTCAAAAAAACATATTCATCCCTTTCGGTAAATGCTAAAATTGGAAGACAATTTACTGAAGCATCTGCAATTATTCAACAAGCAAAAAATACAAATTCGCTTGGTAATATTGTTGTCATAGAGCTAGGTACAAACGGTCCGTTTACCGTAAAACAAATGTCTTCTCTCATAGAGTTAATTGGCAAAGATCGAAAAATTTTATTTGTTAACACACGTGTACCAAGACCTTGGGAATCAATTGTTAATAAAACTTTAAGAGAAGTTTCAAGTAAATATTCAAATACTAGAGTTGTAGACTGGCATAGTGCTAGCGCAAATCATAATTCATATTTTTCTCCAGATGGCGTTCATTTAAAACCAGATGGTGCAAAAGTATTTGCTTCATTACTAATAAGTTCAATTGAATCTTGGAAGTAACACCGGTTAAACTAGATAAATGACGAAAGACCACAAGTTGAATTTTGGACTGCACCCCAATTGTTAGACACGGCTAACAATCGGAGGTGTAGTTTTTTTATGGCTAAATTTACATTAGATCAAAAGATAACTGTTGTTAACGGGTACTTAGAAGGTAATGGATCACTAAGAAGTATTGGAAAAAAACATGGTATATACCATATGCATAGTCTAAATTGGATTGCTCTCTAAAACGAAGAAAAACCACAAGGTAATTTTCCCTTGTGGCTTTATAACACGAATTTCCTTAATCTTGCACTCTAGTTAAAGCTCTTTTTCAATTCTTCTAACGTTAACTTACCTACTTTTTCAACTGGTTTAATTGAAGTTGGGAAATATGGATTGATTGACATAAAATTCTTTTCAACATAGTTGAAGTCTACAATATCCACAACACCATCTTTATTAAGATCTGCTTTTAGGTTAACTCCTGTTTCCCCTGCACTATTAGCAACTAGCTTCGCATCATAAATATCGATTACATTATCTCCATTTACATCTCCAGCAGCAGCAGTATCAGGATACAAGTCGTAGTACATTCCTTGTACTTTTCCATCAATCGTTTTACTTAATTTGATTTTTTTAGTGTATAAGAAATGCCCAGGAATATTAATGACTAAGGAATAATCATCTGCAGTTGCAGGAATATCAGTGATTGTCATCCATCCATTTTCTTGAATTGATGCATTATATTTTTTACCTTTTTTATCAACAACATAAGCCTTTGTACCAATCTTTGAATAATCCAAATCATAATTATCTAAATTTACAGCTTCACCATGGTAATAACCTTCTAACATAGAGTGCTGTGAAATGAATTTAAATTTATCAGCATAGGTAGGTAAAGTAAACTTAGTTCCATCATTTGTTTGATAAGACGATTCTTGAGAATTGAATCCACTTTCTACAAAATAATTTAGATCATCAATGACTTTTAAATTAATATCTAGTAAATTTATATCGCCATTAATTGAAACTGGTAATTTCGTCTTTTTGTCTGTAATGTCTACAGCAAATGTATTAATATCTGACCAATAATCCTCTTTTATGCTTGGCTTAGCAACACGAATCGTCCAATTATTTTTCTTCACCAAGTCCTCTAACTGTTTTGATGCTTTAACGCTATCAACTTTATAATAATGTGGAAGATCGATTGTAATATTAGCGCTTGTTAAATCTTTCGCGTTATTCACCCTAAATGTATTAACAAACTCAGAACCAAGACTTACCCCATTTGTATTTGTATTTACAGTTGCATACTTATCACCTTTGTTAATAATCGTAAATTCTGGGAAAGTCGGATTTCCAGCAGTTCCGTGATCATAAGTATAAATTCTTATATTCGTCGGATAATTTGCATATTCCTCTGGCAATACACCAAATTTGAAGTCCCCATTAGCCGTAGGGAAAAACTGTGCAGTTGGCCAAAAAGAATCTTGATACGCATAAACTGTATTTGCTTCTTGCGTAATGTCATGTCCTCTACTCTTCAAATAATCAACCGTATCATCATAAACATTACCATGAACCCAATATGCGTTATAATCCTTGCCATCCATTTGGTTATTTTCCGTAGTTAAATCTGTACTAGAGATTTCATTTACACCTGTTTTCTTATCAAACACTACTTTCGGAGGTGTATTATCGATAACCATGTCATTATCAACTTTGTACGTTTTACCATCTACTCCTGTACCAATATATGAAACAATATACTTACCTTCTTTTAAGTCTTCATATTCGCGAGATAAAGGATTATTCGGATCACCTGTAAAAAGCTTTACTGAACCGGTGAAACCGAATAAGATAAAGTATTCAGTATCAAGACTAAGATCTTCCATACCAGTATACGTTCCATATAATCCAATTGGTTTACCGTTTAAGTCACTAACGATTACATCCATCGATTTCATTCCACTATTCATTTTAAATGAAACAGGTACAAATGGCTCTATATATGGATGGAAGTTACTTAGATCGTTCGTTACAGCATGTTTATAAAATGTCACGTTTTCGAAACCACTAGTTGAGTAGCGTACGTGGAAAGGAATTTGATATTCCTCAGTCTTCGATTCATTTTCAATGTGAATATAACCTTCATAAATACCTAAATCGGCATTTTTTGGAATCATTAAGTTTGCATCAATATTAATACTTTCATTTCCATTTACTTCAATTATAGATGGTAATTCTAATTTAACACCGCTTTTACTAGCATCCTTTGATACACCATCAATTGTTAAAAATTCTACACTTGTATGATACGTTTCTAGTTTCTTTCCTAAATTTTTAATATTAATTGAAGTTGTTCTAGTTTGATCCTCGCTTGATTGTGCAATACTTCCAAATGGTAGTGATCCAGATATATCATCGATTTGTTTTTTGAAGCCATCTTGATCCAGTGTGTTCGTTTTATTTTGTACTTCAATCAATGTTGTATTATGAACAGCCTCATAAGCATCCACTCGTCCTGCTCCAACTTCGTTTACGTTGTACGTTCTTCCTTTTAACGGATCAGCTGTATTCATGAGCGCTGCTTTAACATCAGCTACTGTATAATCTGGATGGGATTGCAGTAATAATGCTGCTACTCCAGCAACATGTGGTGTTGCCATCGAAGTTCCACTTAAACTTGCATAGCTATGAGAATAATCTACTCCATCTTCAGGGCTATTAATATATTCAGGTACCGTTGAAAGTGTTGATACACCTGGTGCTACTACATCTGGCTTAATATCAAAGTTATTACTCACTGGTCCACGTGAACTAAAGTCTGCTAATACATCACCAGTGGTCATGTTTGAATGGAAATCTGAAAGTTTAATAGTTGCTGTTGGATTCACTTTTAAACGATCTACAAGTTTCGTTCCATCTTCTTGTAACATTTTAAATGTCGGAACATAGCCATAGTTTTCACCTAAGAAATATGGAATTTCACCATCTTCATTATTGTAAATTAAGACAGCTAGTGCACCTTTTTCATTTGCACGTCTAATTTTTTCATCAAACGATATATCTCCACGGGCAATTAGAGCCACTTTTCCATTTAAATCTTTCCCAGTATAATCTTCCTCGTAACCGTTTCCAACATTAACAACATGATAATCCTTATCGATCACATTTAAGTAATCCATACCTAATCCATGTCCCATTAATGTATTTTGGACTGAAACATCACCTAAACTTGTTTTTACTGTTGGAATATCAGTAGGTACATCGCTTGCACCTACAGTGATTGCTAGGGGAGATGCCCCCGGTGATCCAATTGTACCTGACGTAGGTCCAGCATTTCCTCCTGCTATAACTGGTACTACACCCTGTAATGCTGCATTATTAATTGCAACAGATGTTGCATCAAGAGAATTGTTATTTCCATTTCCTAAAGATAGATTAATAACATCCATTCCGTCTTCTACGGCTCTCTCTATCCCTGCAATAACACTTGAATCTGAACCTGATCCATAAGGACCTAATACTCGATATGCATACAAGTCTACATTTGGAGCAACACCTGTCATTGCATATTCCACATCATTTTTAGGGCTGGATGCGATTGTACCTGCAACATGTGTTCCATGTTCAGTTACAAACGGATTTCCATCTATAGATTCGGGCATTTCAGATGCTTTTTGATCTGCAGGAGTTGATTCCATCGGATCATTATCATTATCAATAAAATCATATCCACCTTTAT
>NZ_NTZO01000172.1 GCF_002559405.1 Bacillus sp. AFS001701
ATTGCTTTAACTTTTGATGATGGTCCACATCCAGTTTATACGAATTTACTTTTAGATTTACTCCAAAGTCATTCGATTAAAGCAACTTTTTTTGTATTAGGTTCAAAAGCCGAAAAGTATCCTGCGATCATTAAAAGAATACATGAAGATGGTCACTTAATCGGAATACACAATTATAAACATAAATGTAATTGGTTTCTCAGTCCTAAACACTTAAAAAATCAAATAGAAAAGACTGCAAGTATTATTAAGAAAATAACGAACAGTGATCCACTTTATTATCGACCACCTTGGGGGTTGGTTTCACTACCACTCCTATTACAGAAAAAGCTTAAAATTATTTTATGGTCTGTAATGGCAAATGATTGGAGTAGTAAAAAAGGAAGTGAAGGCATTTATACTCTTTTGTTAAATCAAACGAAACCAGGAGCAATTATTTTATTACATGATAATGGAGATACATTTGGTGCAGATGAGGATGCTCCTATTCATACAATAAAAGCATTAGAGAGATACATTGAACATTGTTTACAAAACCAATATCAATTTGTTAGGATTGATAACTAACTATTAAATCAAACCAAACACCACAAGGAAACACTTTACCTTGTGGTGTTTTTACGTATTCATAAAGTTATTAGTCATAAAGTTTCTAAGAAATTGAACTAAAAATATCATTGACAATTAATTGTGAACTAAACCCTTTATTTAATGCAGTTAGAGATGATTTCATTTGTTCTAAATGATTTGATTTGAAAAGAATTCGATTAATATAAAAAGTTAATTCATTTAAGGACTTTACTGTAACTGAAGCACCAGCATTTTCAAATATTCGGGAATTCTCTTTTTCTTGGCCTGGTGTAGGTTTATATAAGATTGTCGGTAAATTACATGCAATACATTCTGATAATGTAATACCACCAGGCTTCGTAATTAAGAGATCTGATTTTTTATACAAATTACGTATATTATTTACGTAGCCAAATACTTGTAGTCTCTCTTTGTATTCTTCATTTAACTTACTTAATTTATTATAAAGGATGCGATTATAGCCACATACAACAGCTACATTAAGTTTTGTTTCAGCAAGTAACTGCTTGGCCATTTTTTCAACGTCCTTTAATAATCCGACTGCCCCAGCAACTATTAAGATTTGATCGTTTGATTTCGAATTACTTGCTCCTTCATTTAAAAAATCTATTTCTTTAAATTCCTGGCGAAGAGGAATACCACTAACAACTATTTTCGATAAAGAAACGCCTAAATTCACCATTTGATGTATTAATCCTTCCGTCGCTATATAGTAGCGATCGATTTCATTATGAATCCATGAGCGGTGAATATAATAGTCGGTAACAACTGTATATAATTTACAAGGATGTGATGAATATTTTTTCCATTTTGCTACAGACCCAACAGGAAATGTAGTAATGATAATATCAGGCTTCTCATTCTGAAGAATACTTTTTATATTCTTTCCGCATAATTCTAAAAGCCTGTCAAAAATGACTGTACTGAATAATTTCTCAGTCCCATAAAAGAACCATTTATAAATAGTTTGGGCATGTTGGAATAATTGCAAATGAATATTTTTTGCAAATACATTTATTGTTGGATATGCTTCTTCGTATATATCAATAATTGTTACATCGTTAAAGTTAATATGTTCAAACTCACTTTTTAACGCTTTAGATACTTCTTTATGCCCATTTCCAAAACTCGATGTAACGACAAGTATTTTAGGCTGCAATACCATACTAATCAACCTCTTTTGAATAGACAAATTAATTAAACGAATGTATGAATTAACATTGAGATTACAACTGCAAATGAAAGATAGTAATGCCAGTTTTTATCTTTTCGTTTATATCTTAAAAAACCAAATATTCCTAATGGAACAAGGAGCAAATAAGTTATAACACCTGAAATATAAACAGCATCTGACTTCCATTTAAAAAAAGTCATAATCACAGAGTGTACTGTAATTAGTGCAAAAGTAATTAACGAGATTGGGACATGTATTAACTTGCACCATCTCAATAATTTACCTAAGTATTTCTTAAATTGCTTTTTGTCATTTAATTTCTTAAATCTAATTAAAAAATAAAGCGGAAAAAGAATAAATGCCACAAATACACCTATTCTTCCAAGAGAACCTTTATCTTTCGCATACATTTTTAAAGGATTCATTTTATGAAATCCATGTTGTATTCCATTTTGTATATGAGGTCCAATATTCGTTAATAATTCAGTTCGATGCGAGACTTTCCACCCTGCAATGATGAAAATAATGATCGAAATTGATAATGCTATATAAATTAATTTTCTCTCATATTTATTTTTTATCCAATTATGAATCATTT
>NZ_NTZO01000173.1 GCF_002559405.1 Bacillus sp. AFS001701
AAAAAACTATCCTACTTTTTTAATTAAAAAGTAGGATAGTTTTTTTGTTAAAAATAGGAATATTATGTCTTTTCATTTTTTTATTAAAAAACGTCAAATTCCCCCAAAATTTAAAAAGTCTAAAATTTCCAACTTTACTTAAAATTCGTTGTTTTATAAGGGGTATTAGCTAAGATTCAACAATTAATGTCAAATAATAACAATTTCTCTAATTAAATTCGAAAAAAAATGAAGTGGAAATCGCTAAATTTCCCCAATACAAGACAAACGAAACATGGAGTAATATTTAATTAAATTTAAGTGTTTAGAAAAATTTTAATACTTGAATTTTCGGAATTTGGGCAAATAATCGAATTTTTTATTATTTGTTTATACTGGGGGGGAAAACATGAGAGAGAGAAAATCGTCTCACAAAAGTAAGAGGCCAACAAAAAAAATACTTTCGATCTTTGCGTTAAGTTCGATGTTTTTAAATGTTGTGATTCCTCATAGTTATGCAAGTGGAAATACTGCTGAAGCAAATCTTAATCAGCAAAATTTATCTAGTAATTCCTTTGATGCAAAAGAAGTAAACCGTATTCTTGACGGGCTTACACCAGAACAAAAAGCAAATATTAATAAGCTTACTGGTGCAGATAATACTGAAAAAATCCGTGTAGACAAAAAGGATTTAATCGGTTCAAAAAAGATTAATGTTATTGTTCAATTTAAACAAGATCCAGCTAAAATACAAATCATTAAGCAATCTTTAGCTAAAGGTGGAGCAACTGCAAATAGTCAAGCTTTTGATAGCGAATATTCAGATGCTAAAATAAAAGTTAAAGATTCACATGCAAATTTTAAGAGCTTTTTAAATACTCAACCTAAAACTTCTATTGTTGGCGG
>NZ_NTZO01000174.1 GCF_002559405.1 Bacillus sp. AFS001701
TTGCTTTATGTATATTTTTACCAGTGTGATATTCATTGCAAGATTTAAGGAAAAAATTGATCAATAAAAAGCCTTCTCCCAAAAAATAATCGGGAGAAGGCTGCTTTTATCAGAAGTTTAGTTTAAGCCTAAATCTGTTAAGATGCTATCTAATGTAGCACCTTTATATGATTTTTTAGCTTTAGGAGGATTTGGAACTGTTGAATTTTGTAATCCAAAGTTCTTAACTACATAATCCATATCTTTTGCATCAACTACTTTATCAAAATTGAAGTCAGCAGATGCTTTGTTTGTACCCCAGTAAGTTTGTACAGCTAATGCATCAAGTACGTCGATTACATCGTCTTTATTTGCATCACCAGCAGGTGCAACATCTAATAAATAGCGCAATTGCTTACCGATTAAATCACCGCGGATATGATCAAATAAATTATCCATTGTTTGATTCATTGTAAAGTGACCTGGTACATCTACAGATAATGTATAAGGTTTTTTATCAACTTTCACACCATCGAATGCATAATCACCTTGTTTTGATGTGATAGGAGCTTGTAAAACAGTTTTACCATCATAAGATGTTAATGTAATTTTTGTACCTAATTTACTTTGATCGATTGCATAGTTCGTTTCACCTGTTACAGGTTTTTTTGCTCCTTCTACTTGAAGTGTACCTGTAAGTTTTGAAACTGATGGTTTTACATTGTATCCTTCAATATAAGTATAAACATTTTTTGTTTCTACATTTGATGTATCAATTGTAGATGTACCGTTACCTGAGAAATTAATCGCTGAACCTGTTGTAAATGATTGATCGATTGTTTTTATATCGAAATTAAATAATTGCGTATCCTCTGGTAGCTTAGCTGAACCTGAATAAGTAAAAGTAAAGTCATATTGAGTAATATAATCCCAAGTTGTAGGAGAAGTTTTTACTGTAACTTGTGCATCGCCATATTTTTTAACTTCATCACTCACTTGAATATTATCAATGATTCCTTGTTTATTATTCAATTGAAGTGTTAGTTTAGTTGTTTTTAAGTTATTAATATTATTTGCTTTTACAGAGTAATTTACAGTGTCACCAGGTACAATGTTTTGCTTATTCGCTTTTAAGTAATAATACGGAGTTGTATTTTTTACAAAAGCAATTCTAATTTGAGCAGTTGGATTTAATGCAGCATCCATTCCATAGAATGTTAATGGTAATACAGAATATTTACTATCAACTAAAATTTGATCCGTATAATCGCCATTTTTATCTACGTTAATAGGTAATGATGGGAAGAAGGAATTATACGTGTAAACAATTGTGTTATCTGATTGATCAGCTTTAATACCGTATTTTTTCGCTTCTTCAATTTCTGGATCATTTACGTTAATGTTGAAGTCGTATAACATTTGCCCATTTTTATCTAGTTTACTATCACTATACTCGATAACCTTTTGATCTAACTTATCAAAGCTTGAAGTCATGTTAGGAACAGCATATTCCAGCATAAAGTCTCTTGCTTCAGCAAATGTTTTTCCACTTTCACTCACACCAACTAGTCTTAATTTGTAGTGACCAGGTTTAATTAATTCATATTTACTGCTAATCGGGTTTTTCGCATCTCCAGTGAATGGGAAGTAATATCCTCCTACAAGTCGACCAATATTGTAAACTACATCTTCTTTCATTACTGAAGTATTAAATGATCCAATAATACCTAAATCTTGACCAGTTGTTGGATCTTGAACGATAACATCTAATGATTTCATATGTGTTTTCAGAGAAACACTTCCATCAATAAATGGGTAAGCATAAGTTGGATTCGTAATTTTATTTGAATAAAGTGGGTTGATTAAATTAAATGATTGGATCCCCTCTTCAACTACACGAACACCAAACGGAATTTGATATTGCTCAGTTGGATCCCCTGTATTCGTGAATGTAACATACCCTTCATATGTTCCTTTTTCAGCAGTTTTTGGAATATCCAAATTAAAATTAATTGATTTTGAACTAATTCCATTTAACTTCACTGATGTAGGTCCTGAAAGTGACACATTATTTGAAGCTGCATCCTTTGATCCTCTTAATCCAGTTTGATATTTCACGTCAACACTAAATGTTTTTGCTTTTTCACTACGATTCTTTAAAGTGACACTGCGAGAATCAGCAATATCATTATTATCAAATCCAAATGAACCAAAGCTCATTCCACCGGTTAACTCATTAATTAATTTTTCTTTGCCGTTTACAATCGTTGGTGTTTTATCAACCACTTCTAATTCTACATTTGAATGGATTGCTTCATATGCATCTACACGTCCACTACCTACTTCAAATACACTATAAGCTTTTGATAATGGATCAGCAGTATTCATTAGGATTGATTTGATATCTTCTGGTTGTAAGTCTTTATTTGATTGAAGTAATAGTGCAGATACACCTGCTACATATGGTGTTGCCATTGAAGTTCCAGACATACGCTCAAATGCATACTGATAATCTTCAGGCTTTGATCCATCGCCTGTTTTATTATTTACATAAAATGGTACACTTGAAAGAATCGAAACACCTGGAGCAGTCACTTCTGGCTTGATATCATAGTTTACACGTGATGGTCCTCTTGAACTAAATGTCGCTAATTCATCTGAAGCTGTTTGTAGCTTAGTATAATCACCAAAAGAAACTTCATTTCTACCTGCTTTAACCGCTGCTGTGATTTTTAATCCCTCTTCATATGATACTGAGAATGAAGGAATAGCATCGACCGACTCGCCTAAGAATGCTTGGATTGCTCCTTCACTTTGGTTATCAATATTATTAGCCATTAATACACCTACAGCGCCAGCTGCTTTTGCATTTTTAATTTTATCAATTAAAGCAATTGTCCCACGTTGAATGTAAGCAATCTTGCCTTTTAAGTCTTTTCCTGTAAAATCAGATGGATTTGCTAAACCTACATCAACAAGTTGATAGGTTTTACCTTTTAATGTCGTTAAATTATCAGAGTAGTTTTGAGCTAATTGTCTAAAGTTGTATTTGTTTCCATCCTGTGTTCCGTTAAATTGATAAAGATCAATTGCAACTGATGAAGCTCCGACAGTTAATGCTAATGCAGCCGCTCCCGGTGAACCTAATGTGTCCATTTGGTCTCCATCATTTCCTGCTGCTACGACAGTCGTTACGCCACTTAATACAGCATTGTTAACGGCGATAGAAGTTGCATAAAGTGGATCATTTAGAGATGCACCTAATGACATATTAATAACATCCATGCCATCTTTTACTGCTTTATCAAGCCCAGCGATAATAGCTTCACTTGTTCCAACCCCACCAGGTCCAAGTACACGATATGAATAGATATCAGCTTCTGGTGCTGCACCAACCTGTTTGTATTCACTATCTGATGCACCACGTCCACCAATGATACCTGCTACGTGAGTACCATGTTCAGTATAATAATTAGCTCCATTTGCAGAACCTGGTTTACCAGCTTTTACCCAATCAGAATATGTAGTCTCCATTGGATCATTATCATTATCTACAAAATCATATCCACCTTTGAAAGCGCCTTTTAAATCTGGGTGATTGTAATCGATACCTGTATCAAGAATCCCAACTTTAATGCCTTTTCCTGTATAGCCTTCAGCATGTAGCTTATCCAAGCCGTCATATGGGGTGTAGTTTGCTACTTTAGACTCGTCTGCTTTTAACTCGCTATTCTTATCTGATTCTTTCGGGGGGGCAATTGAGAACTTCTCATTACTCCAAACAGTTTTAACTGCTTTTGATTTTAATAGATTCTTAATTTGATTTGCTGGTAGACTCATTGAAACGCCGTTAAAGGCATTTTTATATGAATGTTTAATTTTAAAATCTACCTTTATATTATTTTTATCTTTAAGAACTTGTCCCACTTCTGCACTAAAAGTAGCATGATCTTGATCAACTAAATTCCCTGCTTGTGTCTCAGTTAATGATTTACCTTCTACTTGCGCCTCAATTTTGGCCACCTTCGCAGGTTTATTTGCAAACTCTACAATAACTGAGGTTTGTTTTGTAGTCGTTTGATCTATGTCTGATGAGATTTGAAGCCCTGTCGATTCATTCGTTGAAATTTGTTTTAAAGCAGCTCTTTGCTGGGAAGTTAAATTTGCAAGTATTGTTTCTGACTTCGTTTTCCCTGCTGCCTTTGAAACATTAGTTACATGTGCAATCGGTGCAACAACAACACTAGATGATAGAGCTAATACGGTAAAGCCTGATACAAACTTACTTTTCTTTACTCTTTTCCCCATTCTTCTTCCTCCTGGCTTTTATTTATCTAAAGTAAAATTCAATAAAGATCTATGATTTATAAAATAGTAAGCTACTTTTTATCTTAATATATATCTCTTTACATCAAATTTACTTTCTACATTTATTATCATTTTTTTCCAATTTTCGGTCAATTGGGTTATCCCTCCCCTAGTTTACCAGAGTTTTAAATTCTTCCTCTCTACATTCGACAGGATTCTTCTAAATTCTCCCGTGAAAAACAATCAAAATAACCCAATTTTCCGCTCATTTTAAAAGAAATAGTCAGTTCTTTGAAAACGCTTACTTTTTTAATTAAACTTTAATTGTTTTTAGACAAACCTCGGGTTGCTCGATTTTTCTAGCAAATTGAACATAAAACTATTTTAGAATATTTTAATTCATCATTGAGAATGCTTTTTGACATCTCAATTTTGTGCTTTTCGATTGTTTCATTGGATTTTACTTCTGTTTTTGGTCATTTTCAATTTATCATTTTACTTATCTATTCTCTTTTACTCAATTAATTAAAAATTAATGGCTTTATATGCCGTTCCACCGATTTTAATTGCACTTCACTACTTCATCAATCCACATATATTCCTATAACATAAAAAGGGAAGCCAATCTAGCTGGCTTCCCTCTTCTAAATTATTTTTGATCTAAACCTAACTCTTTTAAAATACTATCTAAAGTTGCACCTTTATAAGTAGTTTTTGGTTTTGGCGCTTTATCAACAGTAGGATTTTGTAATCCAAAGTTTCGAACAACAAAGTCCATATCCTTTTTATCTACTACTTTATCAAAGTTAAAGTCTGCTGTAGCTTTATTTGTACCCCAATAAGTTTGTACAGCTAATGCATCTAGTACATCGATTACATTATCTTTGTTAACGTCTCCAGCTGCAGCAGTTGCTAAACTATATTTATACAATTTACCTACAGTTTCTCCACGAATTTCATATGATAAAACAACTTGTTGGTTCATCGTAAAGTGCCCAGGTACATCCACTGTTAATGTATAAGCATTTTTATCAGCTTTTATCCCATCAACATCATATGAACCATATTTGTCTGTAATTGGTGCTTGAGTAACTGTTTTTCCATCGTACGAAGTAACTGTTACTTTTGCATTGGCTTTACTTAGATCGATTGCATAATTCGTCCCACCTGTTACTGGATCTAAGCCACCTTCAACTTGTAATACACCTCTTATTCTAGAAACAGTTGGCTTTATTTTATATCTTTCCATATAAGTGTAGATATCTTTTGTCTCAACATTTGTTTGATCTATTGTTGTTGCATTCATATCAAACCAGTAAGGACTTTCATTAAGATACTTGTTATCTGTTTTAAGGTCAAAATTAAATAATGGTAAATCTTCTGGTAATGCTTTATCTCCAAAATATGTAAATGTAAATGTATGACTCGTTGGTGTAGTATTTACACTAACCTCTGCTTCACCATACTTTTTAACTGCATCATTTACAACTACATTCTCAATTGAAGCATAATTATAATTTCTCATTGTAATTTTAGTTGTCTTTAAATTTTTCACATTGTTCGAACGAACAGTGTAATTTACAGCTTCACCAGTCTTAAGAAGGTTTTTATCTGCTTTTAAATAGTAGTACGGTAAATTTTGATCCACAAATGCGACGCTTAACTTATTAGTTGCGTTAGCAGTAAAGTTTTTTGCTGCATCAATACCATAGAACGAAACTTCCAATGGCGCAGATTGTTTTCTCACTAGAATTTGGTCACTATAGTTTCCATTTTTATCTGTTTTAATTGGATTTGCAGGGAATGGACTATTATAAAACGAAACAACTGAGTTGCTTGATTGATCTACATCTAAACCTAATTTATTTGCTTGATCTGTTTCAGGGTCATTTAGATTAATATTAAAGTCGTATAAAAATTCTCCATTTGAATCAAACTGTTCATCATTATATTCAATTACCTTTTGGTCTAAAGAGTCAAAATTAGACGTCATAGTTGGAGGGGCTAAATCGTAAATGAAATCAGAAACTTTTGTGAACGTTTTTCCATTTTCATTTGTTCCAACCATCTTTAATTGATAATGACCTGGTTGCGCAAAGCTCGGTTCATTGCTAATTGGATTTTTCGCATCTCCTGTAAATGGATAGTAAATCGAATTAAATCCTCTTCCAATAAAATACGACTGATTATCATTTAAAGTAATTGGTGTAAATGAACCAACTAAACCAAGATCTTCACCTGTCTTTGGATCGGTTAAAAGAATATCCAATGTCTTCATGTGAGATTTTAATGAGAATTCAAACCCAAGAAATGGAAATGAATTTGCTGGCCAGCTAGTATCAGTTGAAAACAATGGGTCAGCTTTAAAGAAATCGATTCCTTCATTAACAACACGTCCACCAAATGGAATTTGGTATTCTTCAGTAGGGTCTGCATTATTTGTAAATACAATATACCCTTCATATGTGCCTTTTTCAGCTGTTTTTGGAATGTTTAAGCTAAAATTGATTGATTTAGAATTAATTCCATTTATCTTTACTGAAGTAGGACCAGTTAATGTTACATTATTTTTAGCCGCATCTAAAGATCCTCTAGTGCCCGTTTGGAATTTAGCTTTTACACTAAATGTTTTCGCTTTTTCACTTCTATTTTTCAATGTAACATTGCGAGATTCTGTAATATCTTTGTTATCAAATCCAATTGAACCAAAACTAAATCCACCGGTTAATTCTTTGATTGTTTTTTGTTTTCCATTAATGATTGTCGGTGTTTGATCTACTACTTGAATTTCAACATTAGAATGGATTGCTTCATATGTATCAACTCGACCGCTTCCTATCTCAAATACACTATAATCCTTTGCTAATGGATCAGCTGTATTCATTAAAATAGATTTTACATCGGCTGGCTCAAGATCTTTATTTGATTGAAGTAATAATGCTGATACACCTGCTACATATGGAGTAGCCATTGAAGTACCTGATAGTCGTGCATAAGCATATTTATAATCTTCAGGTTTTGAGCCCTCAATGTTTTTATCATTTACATAAAATGGAACAGTTGATAGTATTGATACTCCAGGTGCTGTGACTTCCGGTTTGATATCATAATTGATTCGTGAAGGACCTCTTGAACTAAACCCTGCTAATTCATCAGATGCTGTTTGGATTTTTTTGAAATCACCAAATGTGAAATCTGATTTTCCATCTTTTAATGCTGCAGAAATTACTGAACCCTCTTCAAATGAAACTGAGAATGAAGGGATCGCATTCATTGATTCACCAAGGAATGTCTGAATTGCTCCCTCTGCCTTGTTTGCTTCATCGTTAGCCATGATAACACCCACAGCACCTTGATCTTTGGCATATGCAACTTTAGAGTCTAATGTATAAACTCCTCGGTTCATGAATACAAATTTTCCTTTTACATCTTTATTTTTATAACCAGCTTGATCTCCAAGTCCTACATCGACTAGTTGAATCGATTTCCCTTTTAATACCGATAAATCATCTTTATAATTTTTCGTTAATTGTCTTAGATTGTAATTTTTACCATTAAGTACACCTGCATATTGATAAATATCAATTGCAACAGATGAAGCTCCAACTGTTAAAGCTAAAGCAGCTGATCCTGGCGAACCTAATGTATACATTTTGTCTCCATCATTACCAGCTGCAACAACTGTTGTTACCCCACTTAATACTGCATTGTTTACAGCGATAGAAGTAGCGTAAAGTGGATCATTCAATGATGCTCCAAGTGACATGTTAATAACATCCATGCCATCTTTTACGGCTCTATCAATTCCTGCAATAATTCCTTCACTTGTTCCGCCACCATATGGACCTAGTACACGATAAGCATAAAGATCTGCTTCTGGTGCAGCACCAACAGATGAATACTCACTATCAGTTACTCCACGCCCACCGATAATTCCTGCAACATGTGTACCATGTTCAGTATAATAAGTAGAACCGTTTACTTCTGGTTGTCCTGATTTCTTCCAATCCTCATATGTTGTTTCCATCGGATCATTATCATTATCGACAAAATCATATCCGCCTTTATATGCGTCTTTTAAATCTGGATGGTTATAATCCATTCCTGTATCTAAAATACCAATTTTAATCCCTTTACCTGTATAGCCTTCTGCATGTAGACGATCTAGCTGATCATATGGAGAATAGTTTGCAACATTAAACTCGTCTGCTTTTAATTGTTCGTTTTCTTGATTTTTTTCAGGCGGATCAATTGAGAATTTCTCATTGCTCCAAACTGTTTTTACCGCTTTTGATTTTAATAGATTCTTAATTTGGTTTGCTGGTAGTGTTATCGAAACACCATTAAATGCATGTTTAAATGAACGATTAATTTTATAATCTACCTTTTTACTTTTTGTATTTGTTAAAACATTCTCTATATCTTTTGCAAAAGCAGCATGATCTTGATCAATTAATTTTTGTGCATCAGTTTTTGTTAATGTTTTACCTTCAACGCTCGCCTCAATTTGAGCGACCTTAACTGGTTTATTGGCAAACTCTACAATAACTTTTGTTTCTTCCGATGATTCCAAGTTAATATCAGAAGAAATTTGTAGCCCAGTTTCTTCACTAGTTGAAATCTGCTTAAGAGCTGCTCTTTGCTCTGAACTTAAACTTGCCAAAATATCTTCTGCCTTACTTGGACTTGCTGCATTTGATACATTTGTTACTTGCCCAAGAGAACCTAAAATAAAACTAGATGTTAAAGCTAAAACAGTAAAACTTTTTAGAACTTTACTTTTTTCTCTCTTTTCCCCCATTTTTCTTCCTCCAGTTCATTTTTCTTCTTAGATTGCCTTTTACGTTAATACTAGAAATAAGTTTTTTTGACAACCTCTTCAAGTAATCAACAAAATAGAATGACATTTGTCGTTTATTCCTATTAATTATATTATTGAGAATTTTCTATTTTTAAGCAATTGGGTTATAGCAAACCTTGATTTATCAACGTTTACTCAATACACTTTAAAAAAATCGACAAATTACAACATAATTTCCCATCGGAATAAACCAATTTCATGCAATTTAAATTCAATCTATTAATTTATTAGCCTATTACCACGAAATAAATGTCTATAAAAGACAAAAAAAGGAGCCATCTAAATTTCACGGGATGTCTCCTTAACTCTTCTGGAACAATTATTTATAAAATTCTTAGCCATGTTACTAAGTAGTGGGGGTATATTAGGTAGTATTATTCATTTATAGTTGTGATCTTCTCTATTTTTAAAAATAATTAGAATAGTTTTTTCGATATTGTAAGATTTAGATTACTTTAGCTAGTTTTCCATTTGAACTGATTTACTAATCTTAATTGCTGTTTTACTAATTTTAATTGCGATTCTTAGATTTTATTTGCAGTTCACTGTTTTTTTTAGAACTCATCATTTTTTATTTACATACTTGGACCTCTTGTTTGAATTTTTCAGCAAAAAAAGAGGGTACCCCTTTTGGGACACCCTCATGTTATTTACATGCTTACAAATGTATGTTCAATTGACTCATATAACTCGGCAGCTTTTTGATACTCTTTGATCTCTATATAGTATTTATATAATTTCTTACCAAACTGTTCGATATAAAATTTATTATTAGTAGAATAAAAGAATGGGAGTGCCTCATCAGATAGATATTGATAAAATTTTTCACGGGCTCCCTCAGCCTTAAGCTTAAATAGTTTAATCAATGTAATATGTACTGGACTTTTTAACATTTTTGCTAATGCTAATGCTCTTTTCATCACACTAAGAAGTATCTCTTTTTCTAGTAGTGTGCCCTCCGTACATGTCTCTAAATAATTGCACAAACGTCTTAAATAATTGATTGATTTTTTATTTTCGGTTTCATTAATACTTTCCTCAAAATAATACAATGCAGTTTCATACTCTTCTCGCTTAAAGTATTTCACTCCGAGATTATTTAATAAAATGGCCTTTCGTTCGCGATCTCCTAATACTTCACAGTTATGAATCAAATCTTTATAGCGTTCTACAACTTCGCTAAAATTCATTTCTAATTCACTACCGTACTGCAATAGCATAAGGCTTTCGGAACTAATTGCGAATAAATAGTTGTTCGTCTTCTGAAAAAACTTAAGTGCCATTTCGGCATATTTATACGCTAAGATTTTTGAGCTTCCAAAATGATAGGCAATTGCTAGATGGTGATAATATTCTTCATTTCGATACTCATCAATATTTATCATCTTTAATACTTTAATTGCCTTTTGATGGTCTTCATTACTTAGGCTAGTATAGTTCGATATATAGTACATACCTTGAAGATGATAGAATAAATTTTTCTCGTAAGGAGATAAATCACTAAATTCTTTTTTCACATATGTAAGTATTTGCTTAACCATATCTAAATTTTGATAATGAAAATAATACCTTGCTCTTAGTAAATTATAGTGGGCTGCATATTGTGAATAGTCAATAAAGGGCATTTGTTCAAGTTCTGCTTTATATTCTTCTATTTGAGCTTCTTTCTTCATGATTAATGCATCATGCCATAGATGTAATATTTTCTCTAAATTATAAAAAGATTGGACTTCTTGATTAATATTGATTCCTAATCGATCTGAAAATAAAGCAATAATATCAGGTGAGTAAGCCGTCTTACCTCTTTCAATTTTACTTACATGAGTAGTTGTACATATACCTTCTCCAAGCATAGCTTGAGTTAACCCCATTTTTTCACGATAAAACTTTATGATTTCCCCCTCAATCATATGCACCCTCCTCTATCTCTATAAACATATTTACTAAATATTCTTTACTAAATTTTAATATCCTTTTAAGGAAAAAACAATTAATGATTTTTACCTAATACTAGGAAATTTTCTTTCAAATTCAATTCAATATAACTAAAAAAAAGATAGGATTCGAAAATCAAATCCTATCTTAAAGACTAATTTATTATTTTTTATTTATTTCCAAAGACCTATTCAATCCACTATGTTAATTTTTATCTTCTTTATTTAAACTATTAAATTCCTTTATTGATTCTTTTTCATCACTTAACCCACTTATTTTGAAAATTTGCTATACTAAACATGTATGAAAAAAATTTTTTTGACAAAAATAAATATATGCGAAATAATTTTCACAAGAAAGGGTTTTCATATTATTATTAAAAAAAACTCTTTTTTCCTATAT
>NZ_NTZO01000175.1 GCF_002559405.1 Bacillus sp. AFS001701
GAATATAATTAAATACTTAATTTGTAATTTTTGATTTGTTACATTTAATCTTTGAAAAATATTGATGAAAACAATCCCGTAGATTAATGCGCAAATCCCATCCATCGTTTGATAACCATCTAAAATTCCTTGTGAAACAGGATTAGATTTGTACGTTAAGGATGCATCCTTAAAACTAGATAAGTCTGTAAACATTGCTTTAATAAAAACAATTAAAATTAAGATTAGTAAAGCTGGAGTTAAAATTTTACCGAATCTGTCAACTAATTTTGAAGGTGATTTAGCAAACCAATAAACGATACTAAAAAACACAATCGTATAAACTAATAGCCCTATTGGCGAAACAGCCAAACCTTCGGACAAAAATGGTTTAACACCCATTTCATATGCGAGACTACTAGCTCGTGGAATTGCAAGTCCAGGTCCAATCGACAAGTAGATTGCCATTGGGAAGAGAAGCGCAAAAATAGGATGGACTCTCTTTACAAGCGTATCAAAATTACCGGATTTTGCTATTGCTATAAATGCTAAAATCGCTATACCTGCATCCGAAATAATAAATCCAATAATTGCTTGCCATACATTCTCTCCGGCTGCTTGTCCGATGTATGCTGGGAAAATTAAATTACCAGCACCAAATAACATAGAAAATAACATAAATCCAATAAACAGTATTTCTTTTTTTGTTAAAGTATTCAAATAATTCACCTCAAACATAGTTGCTTTTTAAAAATGATTTTCTCATTCTATCAAAAAATAACCCTATTTACTACAAAATCTTTTAAAATTCTTAAAATTTTCATAAAGAATGAAAAAAATTTTCTTTTGTCCTAATTTTTATTACTTAAAGCATAAGAAAACTTGTCCTCTAACTATATATACTTATAGGCTTTTTTAAGGGAGGACTAGAATGATCCAATTTCAAGATATATCTTTTAAGTTTTCAAATGGAAAAAGTGCAGTTCAGGATTTATCTTTTTCAATTCAAACTGGTGAATGTTTTGTTTTAATTGGCCCAAGTGGCTGTGGAAAAACAACAATAATTAAATTAATAAATAGATTACTTAAACCAACTGACGGTGAAATTTTTTATAATGATAAAAACATTAAAGATTATGATGAACATAAGCTGAGGAGAGAGTTTGGATATGTACTACAACAGATTGCACTATTTCCCCATTTGAATGTGGAAGAAAATATTTCAATCGTACCAGAATTAAAAAAATGGAACAAAGCACAAATAAAAGAGCGCACTAGAGAATTATTAGAATTAGTAAAATTAAATCCTTTGGAATTTAGTAAAAGATCAGTTTCAGAGCTATCTGGAGGTCAACAACAGCGGGTAGGTGTAGCGAGAGCGTTAGCAGGAGATCCAAACTTATTATTAATGGACGAACCATTCAGTGCATTAGATCCGATTACAAGATTACAATTACAAAAGGACCTGAAACAATTGAAAACTAAGATTAATAAAACGATCCTTTTCGTTACTCATGATTTAGACGAGGCATTTTATTTAGGAGACCGAATCGGGATCATGCATGATGGTGAACTAGTTCAAGTTGGTACGAAGGATGAAATTTTAAATAATCCAGTCAATCCTTTTGTTGAACAATTTATAGACAATTATCGTGTTAAAGCTGTTGTAAAGGAGGGAATATAAGATGATTCTCACTTCATTTACAACGACCCTTGCAAATAGAAAAGAGCAATTATTAACAGCTTTGTTAGAGCATATTCAAATTTCATTATTTGCACTAATTATTGCAATAATACTAGCTGTCCCGGTTGGCATTTACTTAACGAGGAAGAAAGTTATCTCTGAATTTGTTATTGGAACTACAGCAGTAATTCAAACTATTCCTTCCTTGGCACTGTTAGGGATTTTAATACCATTAGTCGGTATTGGAAAGATTCCAGCGGTAATTGCGTTAAGTGTTTATGCATTATTGCCGATCTTGCGAAATACATACACTGGAATTAAGGAGATTGATCCGATCCTATTAGAAGCAGCTACTGGGCTAGGGATGAACGGTAGACAAAGACTTTTTAAGGTTGAATTACCATTAGCATTACCAGTTATGATGGCGGGAATCCGAACTGCGATGGTCATAATTGTTGGAACTGCAACAATCGCTGCATTAATAGGAGCTGGAGGTTTAGGTAGTTTAATATTATTAGGAATCGACCGAAACGATATGAATTTAATCATTATAGGGGCAATACCTTCAGCACTTTTAGCAATTTTATTTGATTTTATTTTAAGGTTAATAGAGAAGAGGAGTTTTAAGAGTTTTTCATTAAGAATAATAACTGCTAGTTTTATTTTATTAGCATTATTATTTTCTCCATTAACAATTAAATCTTGGAATAAAACGGATCTAGTGATCGCTGGAAAACTAGGTGCTGAACCAGAAATAATAATGAATATGTATAAATTAATGATTGAGGATGAAACGAATCTAAACGTTGAAGTTAAGCCCAACTTTGGTAAAACAACATTTGTATTTAATGCATTAAAAAAAGGTGACATTGATATTTATCCAGAATATACAGGTACGGTCATTTCTACTTTTTTGAAAGAAAAGGCTGTTAGTAATGATGCAAAAGCTGTATATGAACAAGCTGCTGAAGGTTTAGCAAAAAAGTATAATTTGAGCTATTTAGAACCTATGAAATTTAATGACACGTATGCATTAGCTGTTCCGGATCACATTTCAAAACAATTTGGAATCGAAACAATTTCAGATGCAACAAAAGTAGAAAATCAGTTAAAAGCAGGTTTCACTTTAGAATTTACAGATCGTGAAGACGGATATTTAGGACTACAAAAACTATATGGATTGAAGTTCCAAAATCTAAAAACGATGGAGCCAAAATTGAGATATGACGCAATTCAATCGGGCGATCTCTCAATAATCGATGCGTATTCAACTGATAGTGAGCTCCAAAGTTATAACATGAAAGTGTTAGTCGATGATAAAAATTTATTCCCACCATATCAATGTGCACCACTTCTGAGAAAAGAAACACTTAAAAAATATCCAGAAGTCAAAATTATATTAAATAAATTAAAAAATAAAATAACAGATGATGAAATGCGAGAAATGAACTACAAAGTAAATGTTGGTGGAAAGTCTGCCGAAAGTGTGGCTAGAGAGTTTTTGAAAGAAGAGGGTTTACTAAAATAAACGAAATGGACTGTCTTATTGGTCAGGGGAACTGATCAAAGCGGTCCTTTTTTGTTGTATTACACTAGGATGTATAGGGCTGTTCTATCACAATTCATATTTTTTAGAAGATTAGTAGCGACTTTTTATTCTATATTTGCAGCTTAAGGCTGTTTATTTGCAGTTTTTCATCCCTTATTTGCAGTCCCTCGTCTCCCCGTACACCTCTAATCGCACCACCACCTCAGACCTATCAATAAAAAGAGGGTTGCCTAAATAATCGGCAACCCTCTTTTGTTATCATACGATAAGAATTTCAATGTTTAATCATTATAGGCTCCAGTTAACATCTCACTTACAAAAGAATCATTTTCCCATTCTTCATAAGAGAAATCTACTGAATACTCTTGATCGGATTTTTCGTCTTTAATCTGAATGTCAAAATGATTACTCATTACTTTCAACACTTCATTGATTTCGTTAACAGTCCCATTAATTTGTAAAGTAGCCATTTTTACTCGCCTCCGATTTTAATTTACAGAAAATTCTGTATAAAGTAACCATATGATAATCCTTTTAAAAACATTTTTCAAGAGTAAAATTTTGTCGAAAAATTATTTTGAAAAAATGTAAAGGTTTTCATTGTTGATTTACCAATATTTATACGATATTTGAATAAAATATGAATTTAAAATTTTCTAAAAACTTGTTGATTTATTTAGTAGATTGGAATAAAGTAAGTACAAATATTTTAACTCTTGAGGAGGATTAACCGTGACAGAGCAACAGATTTTTTTAAATGGTGAATTCGTTCAAAAACAAGATGCAAAAGTTTCTGTATATGATCATGGATATCTATATGGAGATGGAGTATTCGAAGGGATTCGCGTATATGATGGCAATGTATTTCGCTTAAAAGAACATCTCATTCGATTATATGAATCAGCAAAATCAATTTTATTAACGATTCCTTATTCATTAGAAGAGTTAACACAAATTGTAGTTGATACAGTAAATCGAAATAATTTACATAGTGGTTATATTCGACTCGTCGTCTCAAGAGGTGAAGGGAATCTTGGATTAGATCCAACTTCTTGTCCAAGAGCAAATGTAGTTGTCATTGCTGAACAACTAGCACTGTTTCCACAAGAACTATACGAAATTGGTATGGAAATTGTAACAGTAGCAACGAGAAGAAATCGAAGTGATGTATTAAATCCACAAATTAAATCTTTAAATTATTTAAATAACATATTAGTAAAAATTGAAGCGAAACTAGCTGGTGTTCAAGAAGCACTAATGCTAAACGATCAAGGCTTTGTAGCTGAAGGTTCAGGAGATAATGTCTTTTTGGTAAAAGGGAATAAGTTAATTACTCCACCAAGTTCGGCAGGTGCATTAGAAGGAATCACTCGAAATGCAATTATGGAACTAGGTGACACATTAGGTTATGAAGTTGAGGAAAAATTGTTCACTAGACATGATGTTTATATTGCCGATGAGGTTTTCTTAACAGGAACAGCAGCTGAAGTAATTGGCGTATCTAAGGTAGATGGACGAGTGATTGGTGATGGAAAACCAGGACCAAATACACAAAGATTATTAAAAGCATTTCGTCAATTAGTAGTTGAAGATGGAGAAAAAATTTACATAAAACAAGGGTGATATATTGTGCGAAGTGACATGATCAAAAAAGGAATCGACCGCGCACCGCATCGTAGCTTATTATTAGCGGCAGGCGTTAAAGAGGAAGATTTTAATAAACCATTTATTGCAATTTGTAATTCATATATTGATATTGTTCCAGGTCATATTCATTTAAGGGAAATGGCTGATGTTGTAAAACAAGCGATTCGCGATGCTGGCGGAGTTCCATTTGAGTTTAATACGATTGGTGTCGATGATGGAATCGCAATGGGGCATATCGGAATGAGGTATTCTTTACCAAGTAGGGAAATCATTGCCGATGCAGCCGAAACTGTCATTAATGCACATTGGTTTGATGGAGTATTTTATATGCCAAACTGCGATAAAATCACACCTGGAATGCTAATGGCAGCTGTTCGTACAAATGTACCAGCAGTTTTTGTATCAGGCGGACCAATGGCAGGAGGACTATCTAAAGATGGAAAGGCTCTCTCTCTTGTTTCAGTATTTGAAGGTGTAGGTGCTTTTAAATCAGGAAAAATGAGTGTAGAAGAATTACTCGATATTGAAAAGTCAGCATGTCCTACATGTGGATCATGTTCGGGGATGTTCACAGCGAATTCAATGAATTGCATTATGGAGATGCTTGGTGTAGCACTACCATATAACGGAACAATACTTGCAACTAGTAAAGACAGACATCAATTAATCCGTGATGCAGCTTTTCATCTAATGGATTGTATTGAAAATGATATAAAACCAAGAGATATTATTACAAAAGAGGCAATTGATGATGCATTTGCACTAGATATGGCAATGGGTGGATCGACAAATACTGTTTTACACTTAATGGCCATCGCAAATGAGGCAGGTGTTGATTACGACTTAAAGGATATAAATGACGTAGCTAGAAGAGTACCTTATTTATCTAAAATTAGTCCCGCTTCGCACTATTCAATGCATGATGTTCATTTAGCAGGTGGTGTTCCAGCAATTATTAAAGAACTTACTACCATTCCTGGAGCAATCAATAGTGACCGCATTACAATTACCGGAAAAACTTTATTCGAGAATGTGCAAGAAGCTACAATCACTAATAGTGATGTGATTCGTAAAAAAGAAAATCCTTATTCACAAACAGGAGGATTATCGATCTTACATGGGAATCTAGCCCCAGACGGAGCAGTTATTAAAGTAGGTGCCGTTGATCCTTCAATCCAAACATTTATAGGTGAAGCAATTTGTTTTGATTCACACGATGAAGCAGTTGAAGCGATTGACAATGGTCTCGTTAAAGAAGGTCATGTCGTTGTTATTCGATATGAGGGTCCAAAAGGTGGACCTGGAATGCCTGAAATGCTTGCACCAACTTCATCAATCGTCGGAAGAGGCTTAGGAACAAAAGTTGCGTTAATTACAGATGGTCGTTTCTCAGGTGCTACCAGAGGTATTGCAATTGGACATATTTCTCCAGAAGCGGCTGAAGGTGGACCAATTGCATATATTGAAGACGGCGATGAAATCATAATCGATCTTTTATCAAGAAGCATTACATTATCAATTTCAAACGAAACAGTAGAATCTCGTAAAACATCATATAAATTACATGAACCAAAAGTTAAAACGGGTTATTTAGCAAGATATGCAAAGTTAGTTACTTCTGCTAATACAGGTGGAATATTAAAAATATGAAAAAGCATTGAAAGAGAAAAGTAGTTATGAAAAGGATCTTCAGAGAGTCGGTGGCTGGTGTGAACCGATGACCTTGATTAATGAAACTCACTCTTGAGTGTCAAGCTGAATTCATTTGTAATGTAAGCTTGAACGTTGGTCACGTTATAACCAGATTTTGGTTAGCCAAAATCCCAAAGTTAGGTTATTAACCTAAGAAGAAGGGTGGTACCGCGAAAAGTCTTTCGCCCCTTCAGCATCTGCTGAAGTGTGGAGTTATGGCTTTTTTTATTGCGAATAAATGGGTAAATTTTATCCAAAAATGGAGGGGAATGTAGAAATGAGTCATCATTCGATGAGAACTCTGTCAAAAGAATTGTCAGGTGCAAATTTACTAATTGATGCTTTGAAAAATGAAAATGTTGAAATGATTTTTGGTTACCCTGGAGGGGCAGTATTACCATTATATGATGCACTTTATGATGCTGATATTCCTCACATTCTAGCAAGGCATGAACAGGGGGCCATCCACGCTGCAGAAGGATATGCTCGAGTAACTGGTCGACCAGGGGTTGTAATCGCAACAAGTGGTCCAGGTGCAACAAATGTAGTAACTGGTTTAGCAGATGCGATGATGGATTCATTACCACTAGTTGTTTTTACTGGTCAGGTTGCTACAAATGTAATCGGAACAGATGCCTTTCAAGAAGCAGATGTTATCGGAATTACAATGCCAGTTACAAAACATAACTACCAAGTGCGTAATGTTGAAGATGTCCCACAAATCGTAAAAGAAGCATTCCATATTGCTTCAACAGGCCGTCCAGGTCCAGTTGTTATCGATCTACCAAAAAATATGATGGTTGAAAAAGGAGTGAAAAAGGACGAAGTAGATGTTCATTTGCCAGGTTATCAACCGACTTATGAACCAAATTATCTTCAAATTACAAAGTTAATAGGAGCTATTGAAAAAGCTAAAAAACCAGTCGTATTAGCTGGAGCAGGAATTTTACATGCGAAAGCAGCTGGTGAGTTTACTGAATTTATAAAAAAGTTCAATATCCCAGTTGTTAATACGCTTTTAGGGTTAGGTGGATTTCCAGCAAATGAGGAATTATTCCTAGGAATGGGGGGCATGCACGGAACCTATACAGCAAATATGGCAATGTATGAAAGTGATTTACTAATTAACATCGGAGCAAGATTTGATGATAGGTTAACGGGTAATTTAGCACATTTTGCTAAAAATGCGACTGTAGCACATATCGATATAGATCCTGCTGAAATTAACAAAGTTATTCCGACAAATATTCCAATCGTTGGATGTGCTAAGGAAGTTCTGAAAGTTCTATTAAAACAAAAAGTAGAAAAACAAAATCATAGTGAATGGTTAGAGCTACTTAAAAGTCGTAAAGAAGCCTTTCCTTTACAGTATGAACAGAGTAGAGAAGTCATTAAACCACAAACTGTCTTAACTTTACTCCATTCGATTACAAATGGGAAAGCAACGATTTCCACGGATGTAGGTCAACATCAAATGTGGGCAGCTCAATATTATCCTTTTGACGAACCACATAAATGGATCACTTCAGGTGGTCTCGGAACGATGGGATTTGGCTTACCAGCTGCAATCGGAGCACAATTTGCAAAGCCTGATGAATTAGTTGTAGCGATTGTAGGTGATGCAGGATTCCAAATGACATTGCAAGAATTGAGCATGATCAAGGAACATAATTTACAAGTTAAAATTTTAATTTTAAATAACGCAGCTTTAGGAATGGTAAGACAGTGGCAATCAGCCTTTTATAATGACCGATTCTCTAGTTCTCTATTAGACTGCCAGCCTAGTTTCACAAAACTTGCTGAAGCTTACGGTATTAAAGGGATGACAATTTCAGATCCAAATTTAGTTGAAAGTCAATTAAGAGAAGCAATTGAATTTGATGGGCCGGTGTTAATTGATTGTCGAGTTCATCAAGCTGAAATCGTTACACCAATGGTTCCACCTGGTAAAGGAATTCATGAAATGGAAGGGGTGAAATAATGAAACGGGTCATTACATCAACTGTATTAAATAACAGTGGAGTACTTAACCGAATTACAGGCGTCATCTCGAGAAGACGTTTTAATATCGAAAGTATTTCTGTAGGACATACTGAACTAGATCATATTTCAAGAATTACGTTTGTCGTACATGTAGAAGATTTACAACAGGTCGAACAATTGATAAAACAGCTTCACAAGCAAATTGATGTGATAAAAGTAGCAGATATAACAGAAGAATCAGTTATTGCTAGAGAACTAGCCTTAATAAAGGTTAGTACAAATGCAGCTACAAGAAATGAAATTTATAGTCTAATTGAACCATTTAGAGCTTCAGTTATTGATGTAAGCCGTGATCAGATTGTCGTTCAAGTAACTGGTACTTCTGATAAGGTAGAGGCTTTGATTGAATTATTAAGACCTTTCGAACTAAAAGAAATAGCTCGAACAGGTGTAACCGCATTTACCAGATCCGCTAAACATAAGGAGCATGCTCAAAAGCTACTCTCTTATTAAATAAAAATATAAAACATAAAAAAATTGGAGGAATTTGAAAATGGCTAAAGTATATTATGGTACAGACGTGAAGGAAAATGTATTAGTAGGGAAAACGATTGCAGTAATTGGTTATGGATCACAAGGTCACGCACATGCTTTAAATTTACATGATAATGGTCATAAAGTAGTTGTTGGTTGTCGCCCTGGTAAATCATGGGACGCTGCAGAAAATGACGGATTACATGTAACTACAGTTGCAGAGGCTTCAAAGGCAGCAGACGTAGTAATGATTCTATTACCAGATGAGCATCAACCAACTGTTTATAAAAATGAAATTGAACCATATCTTGAAAATGGTAATGCGCTTGCGTTTGCACACGGATTTAATGTTCACTTTGATCAAATTGTTCCTCCTGCAAATGTTGATGTATTTTTAGTAGCTCCAAAAGGTCCAGGACATCTTGTTCGACGTACATTTGTCGATGGAGCAGCGGTACCAGCATTATTCGCTGTTTACCAAGATGTAACAAGTGAAGCAAAAAATGTAGCACTTTCTTACGCTGAAGGAATTGGTTCTACTAGAGCAGGAGTTCTTGAAACTACATTTAAAGAGGAAACTGAAACAGATCTATTTGGAGAACAAGCGGTACTATGTGGTGGTGTAACTTCTTTAGTAAAATCAGGTTTTGAAACATTAGTAGAAGCAGGTTATCAGCCAGAAGTAGCATACTTTGAGTGTTTACATGAGTTGAAGCTAATCGTTGATTTAATGTACGAAGGCGGAATGAGCTATATGAGATACTCAATCTCTGATACTGCACAATGGGGTGATTTCGTATCTGGTCCTAGAGTAGTTGCGAATGAGTCAAAATTAGCGATGAAAGATATTTTAGCAGAAATTCAAGATGGTACGTTTGCGAAAGGCTGGATTAACGAAAATAAAAATGGTCGTCCAGTTTTCAATGAAATCAATGAAAGTGAAAAACAACATCAGTTAGAAGAAGTTGGAGAAAAACTTCGTGCAATGATGCCATTTATCCAAAGAAAAGAAAAGGTCGAGGTGAAATAAAAAATGAGTAAAATTCAGTTTCTTGATACAACATTACGTGATGGCGAACAATCTCCTGGGGTTAATTTAAATCGATTTGAAAAGCTCGAAATTGCAAGACAACTAGAAGCTTTAGGTGTTGATATCATTGAGGCTGGTTTTGCCGCTTCCTCAGAAGGTGACTTTTTAGGTGTTCAAGAGATTGCGAGACAGATTCGTTCTGTCTCCGTCTCAAGCCTTTCTCGAGCAAAAGATTCAGATATTAAAGTAGCATGGGATGCGTTAAAAAATGCTGCAGAACCGAGACTTCATATATTTCTAGCTACAAGTGACATTCATATGAAATATAAATTAAACATGACGAAATCAGAAGTATTAGAAACTGCTAAACATTGTGTTCAGCTTGCAAAATCCTTTTTTCCAAAAGTCCAAATTTCAGCTGAAGATGCCTGTCGTACTGATCGAGCATTTCTTGCCGAATTCGCAGAGACTGCCATTAAAGCAGGTGCAGATGTAATTAATATTCCAGATACTGTCGGTTACACAAGTCCTTCAGAATACTACGATCTATTTAAATATTTACAAGAAAATGTATCGTCTTATCATAAAGCTATTTTTTCTTGTCACTGTCATGATGACCTAGGGATGGCAGTAGCGAATTCATTAGCTGCTATACAGGCTGGAGCAAGCCAAGTTGAATGCACCGTAAATGGAATTGGGGAAAGAGCAGGAAATGCAGCACTAGAAGAAATAGCCGTTGCACTACATATTAGAGAAGATGTTTACCGGAAAAATAGTAATTTACGATTACATGAAATTACGAAGACAAGTGAACTTGTTAGTCGTCTTACAGGTATGGTTGTCCAGAAGAATAAAGCAATTGTTGGTACAAATGCATTTGCCCATGAATCAGGTATTCATCAAGATGGCGTCCTAAAAGAGCCAACAACATATGAAATTATCCCCCCATCATTAATTGGGCTTTCTACAAATTCATTAGTATTAGGGAAACATTCAGGACGTCATGCTTTTACTGATCGATTAAAAGAACTTGGATTCAACTTTTCAACAGAAATTATAAACGAAGCGTTTATTCAATTTAAAGCTTTGACAGATTCGAAAAAAGAAATTACAGATGCAGATTTATTAAACATTATTAGTAAGTGGAGCAAAAAGGAGGTTCTAAAATGAAATTAAAGATCGCATGTCTTCCAGGAGACGGAATCGGACCAGAAATTATGAGTTCAGCAGTACAGGTTTTAGAACAGATTGCACAATCTTATCAACATGACTTTACTTTTTCAACAAATTTATTCGGAGGTCACGCGATCGATGAAACAGGCACTTCATTACCGAAAGAAACATTAGATAATTGTTTAAATTCGGATGCCGTATTATTGGCGGCAGTAGGTGGACCAAAATGGGATCAAGGTGTTGAACGACCAGAAAGCGGCTTATTAAGATTAAGAAAATCACTTAATTTATACGCAAACATTCGACCAGTCGACGTTTACGATGAGCTTGTAAATCATTCTCCTTTAAAATCTGAACAAGTAAGAAATGTAAGCTTTGTCGTCGTTCGAGAATTAACAGGCGGAATTTATTTTTCCGAACCTCGTTTCCATAATGAAAATGAAGCAACCGATACACTTTCCTATACTAGAGAAGAAATTGAACGAATTGTAACGTATGGATTTGAGTTAGCAAAAACTAGAAAAGGCAAACTTACATCAGTTGATAAAGCCAATGTATTAGAATCTAGTAAACTTTGGCGAAAAATTGTAAATGAATTAAGTTCTAACTATCCAGAAGTAGAAGTTGAGCATATTCTTGTTGATGCAGCTGCGATGGAGTTAATTCGAAATCCAAGAAGGTTTGATGTAATCGTTACTGAAAATTTATTTGGGGATATTTTAAGCGATGAAGCTTCGATGATTACTGGTTCATTAGGTATGTTACCTTCTGCAAGTAGATCTGGCAAGGGTCCTTCATTATATGAACCAATTCACGGTTCAGCACCAGATATCGCTGGACAAAATAAGGCAAACCCTATTGCAATTTTAAGGTCAGTGGCGATGATGCTTCGCGATTTCAACTTAGTTGATGAAGCAAACTCGATTGAGTCCGCGATTGTTAATTCAATAAATAATGGCTATTTAACGGGTGACATAGGTGGTAAAAGTTCAACGATTGAATTTACTGAACAAGTAGTAAAGGAATTAAAATTTCAAACAGTTGGAGGTAGTATTCGATGAAACAAACATTGTTTGATAAACTTTGGCAAAATCATGTTGTAACTGGTGAAGTAGGTAAACCCCAGCTTTTGTATATCGATTTACACTTAGTACATGAAGTAACTTCACCTCAAGCTTTCGAAGGATTGAGATTATCCAATCGAAAAGTAAGAAGACCAGAATTAACATTTGCGACGATGGATCATAATGTACCAACACAAAATCAATTAGTCATAACTGACTTAATTGCGAAACAACAAATGGATACGTTAAGAAATAATTGTCAGGAGTTCAATATTCCTTTAGCAGATATTACGGATGAGGACCAAGGCATTGTCCACGTAATTGGACCAGAACTTGGGTTAACTCAGCCGGGAAAAACAATTGTATGTGGAGATAGTCATACATCTACCCACGGTGCATTTGGTGCTTTAGCTTTTGGAATTGGAACAAGCGAAGTTGAACATGTTTTAGCAACACAAACTTTATGGCAAGTTAAGCCAAAATCAATGGGTGTGAAACTTGATGGTAAGCTTCCAAAAGGTGTATATGCTAAAGATATCATTCTTCATTTACTAGCAACTTATGGCGTATCAATGGGAACTGGGTATGTCATTGAGTTTTATGGTGAAGCAATTAAAAATATGTCAATGGAAGAGCGTATGACTTTATGTAATATGGCGATTGAGGGAGGAGCAAAAGCAGGTTTGGTTGCTCCCGATCAAAAAACTTTCGATTATCTAAAAGGTCGAAAATATACAGTAAATTCATATGATAAAAAATTAGTAGAATGGAAGAAATTATATACAGAAGAGGGAGCTACATTTGATAAAACAATCGAAGTGGATGTAGCAACCCTTGCACCTTACGTAACTTGGGGAACAAATCCTGGAATGGGCGTAAGAATTGATGAAGCCCTTCCAAAAGCCAAGGATGAGAACTACGAACGAGCTTATGAATATATGGGATTAAAGCCAGAAATCACACCTAATGAGATTCCAGTTCAACATGTATTTATCGGTTCATGTACAAATTCTAGATTGTCAGATTTAGAGGAAGCGGCAAATTATCTAAAAGGAAAGAAAGTAAAATCTGATGTGCGAGCATTAGTTGTTCCGGGATCAAAAAAGGTTCGTAATGCAGCGATGGCAAAAGGACTACATAAAGTCTTTATAGAAGCAGGATTTGAATGGAGGGAAGCTGGTTGTTCGATGTGTCTAGCAATGAATCCAGACCAAGTGCCAGCTGGAGAACATTGTGCATCTACTTCAAACCGAAACTTTGAAGGAAGACAAGGTAAAGGAGCAAGAACACATTTAGTAAGTCCGGTAATGGCAGCGGCTGCTGCAGTACATGGTCATTTTATTGATATTCGAAAGGAGCAAGCAAATGAAACCGTTACGTACGCATAAAGGCACAACAGTATCAATTATGTTAGATAATATTGACACAGATCAAATTATTCCAAAACAATATTTAAAACGAATAGAACGAACTGGCTTTGGAGAATTTTTATTCGATGAATGGCGATATCATGATGATCGCTCACCTAATCAATCATTTTCATTAAATAATGAGGAACGAAAAAATGCTTCAATCTTAATAAGTGGAAATAATTTTGGTTGCGGTTCATCTAGAGAACACGCACCTTGGGCGTTAAATGATTATGGATTTACAATTATCATTGCTGGTAGCTTCGCAGATATTTTTTACAATAACTGTATAAAAAATGGCATGCTACCGATTGTATTAAATGATGAGATTCGCTCACAACTATCTACATTTAATGGGAACCAAGAAATTGAAGTGGATTTAGAAAAACAAGTCGTTAAAACAGTATTTGGAAACTTTGATTTTTCAATCGATCCTGTTTGGAAAGAAAAGTTACTAAATGGCCTAGATGATATTGCGATTACGATGAAATATGAAGATGACATTGAGAAATATGAAAAATTACACGCATAACTAAAAAAGAAGTGTCTTATAAGCCTGCATACTTATAAGACACTTCTTTTT
>NZ_NTZO01000176.1 GCF_002559405.1 Bacillus sp. AFS001701
GCATTTGCAAATGCCAGTGGAGCCCTTACAACAACAAGTAAAGGTGCAATTTCTTCCCTTCCAGATCGTGAAACAATTATTCAGTTAATAAATGGATAAAAAATTGTTTAATTAATGCAATTGCTGGTCTATTATTATGCTTATTAACTTTAATATTCACGGAACAATTTAGTTGTATATATGAAATTATTTTCTTCTAATATTCTAATTGTAATGTTTCAAATCAAATAAATTAAAAAGTCGATTTTCAAATTTATGAAAATCGACTTTTATTTTCCTATAACTACCTTACTTTAAGCACTTCGTTAAAAAAGTTTTAATTAAGTCTACACTTGTTTCTAACTTTTCTTCTAAAGGAAAGTGACCAGTATCTAATAAATACAATTCAATATCCTTTAGATCTTTTTGAAAGGCATGTGCTCCATCCAGGCCAAAAAACATATCATTTTCCCCCATGCAATTAGTGTAGGGGCGGGTAAGTTTTTAAGTTGTTTTGGTAAACATATCTAAGTGATAGGTGAATCAATGTAAAAAAGGCAAAAATCCCCCAATACAGAAATTAAAATATTTATGAGATAATCATTGATGAAATAGTGGATACTCAAAAAAACTAACATAAAGGAACATCAAGATGAACATAAAAGAATTTATCTATATCACACTTCCAATTTTTCTAACGATGATCGTATCAATCTGCATTGGTATTCCAAAAGTTTTGTATTTTTCATTGGGGTGTTTTTTCGTATCCATCTTCACAGTTGGAATACCAATTATAGTATGTTGTTTACCTTATTGGCTCTATTTTTTAAGTCATGAAAAAGAGTTTGAAAAACCCAAATACTATTCGTATTTTGCAACAGGTGGAACACTAGTCTTGTTTGTTCTTTTTCTAATCGTGTCTGCTCATATATATAAACCAATTGAAAACAAATTTTATTTTTCAAAAGAAATTCTTCAAACCTTATCAAATCAATCGCTAACAACATTTGAACATGACAAACACATGAAAGGGAAAGTCACCGATATCCGATATACGAGTGCAATGGAAGGCTGGAACGATGTGGAGGAAAGTGGCTTAGTTGACGGAAGAAAACTTGTTATCGTTGTGAAATCAACATCAGAAAATAAAGGGTTAACCGTCATATATGTATACAAGACAAAACATCATAAATGGGTACTTATTAAACAATTATAAAAAGTCAGGTGGTATATGACAATGTTGGGATATGAAATTTTGGGATTTGTTATTTTTGTGATTGTTTTGATTGCATATGGTTTTTTTATGGAAAAGAAGTTTGGACCTGACATTTCAAATAAAAGTGAAGATCAAACAATGAATGAAGAAATTACGAGGCGTATAACTAATAACAATAATAATAATAATATTGGACCTAAATAAAAAAAGTATGATTTCACCACAAGTATGACTCGTTTTGTTATGTAACTAACGCATGCGATACTTCAATAGAAGATCGCTTTTTCTTATTCAACATAATGGCAGGATAGTTGCATAAGGATATTCTTAAATTCTAGGTTGAAAGGTGCAAATTCCCCCAAGTTACTAATAACAACTATGTAGGTATAATTAAAATGTTAGATATTTTTCTTAGGGTGGTATTTTCATGTTAGAATATATTGTTTTTTACGGTATTCCTGCAATTTTCATTTTAATTGGGGTAATTCTTCTCCAAAAAGCAGAAAAAATAGAAAAGAAAAATAAGAATTTATATTATGTATTCAATAGTTTAGGGATAAATGTATTTGCCATTCCTATGTCCCTATTTGTTGGTGGGATGGCAACAGACGCACCCGACAGCACTATGTTAGACTTTTGCAAAGGATTTTTAGTTGTACAGGGAATTCCGTTACTTTTACTTATGATTTCTATCGTCTTATTTTTTTTAAGGGGAAAAGAAAAGAAGAATAAGTTAAACTAACGCATTGCTTTAGTGAACAAAAGGGGGAATTTTTCTGCAAAAAATTTTAAATAACCGATTTTTTAGTTCTTCAGTGATAGGCATACTTCTTTTTATTTTGCTGTTAGTTCACCATCCTTGGTGGGTAGCATTATTTAATTCATTAGCCATTGTTATTGTTGAAGTTTTAATAAACATTGCTGTAAAAAAAATTAATCGTAATCGTAACAGATATTTTTATTTTCCAAGTTGGTTCTCATCACTAACATGGTTTTTGGGCTCAATAATTATGTTAATTGTCACAGATTATATTTCCTTAATAGAATCTGTTTGGATTGCGGTTTTTGTAGTGTTTATAATTTCTATTCTTTTTCCTGAACTGCCCGAAAAATGAAGGGTTTTTTTATTCTGATTTTTAGTATTCTTGGTCAATTTTGAATATTCCTTATTGAACTATCGCATTGCGTTAGTTACATAAGAACAATTACTTAGATATTATTTATCGATAAAAGTTCTTCTTGTGCAATTAGATAATCTTCGCCTGATTCTTCATCCAAAACATAGAAACGAATACTTCCATCATCATCTATAAGAGCAAGTGAAAGATCATTTACTAAACATTTGCAATATGGATTTACAGAATCATTAAGTTCATAACCTGACTTAAATTCAAAAATATACCTTTGATCTTTTTCAATAATATATTCTTTATTTTCAATTGTTAGTTTCAATGTCATCTTTCTCATTATTATGTTCTCCTCTGCTTTTAAGAAGATATTGGATCTTCATTGCTATACTATTGAACTAACGCATGAGTTAGTTGAACAAGGTATGAAGTCTTTAGTTAATTTTTCATTAACGCCTGTCCACTTTATTAAATTAAAAGTTCCCCCAAAACATCCCCCAATTTATTGGGGGAGAATAACTTATTCTACAAAGCAGAGATAAAATAAAAATCCCTAGAAGTGTTGATATATCAACGTTTCTAGGGATTTTATAAATGCTATTTACATAGCATTTTAATTAACGGTTGTAGAATTCAACGATAAGAGCTTCGTTGATTTCAGCTGGTAATTCAGAACGCTCTGGTAAGCGGTTGAAAGTACCTTCTAATTTGTCAGCGTTGAAAGTGATGTACTCAGGTACAAAGTTGTTAACTTCAACAGCTTCTTTAACTACAGCTAAGTTTTGTGATTTTTCACGTAAGCTGATAGTTTGGCCAATTTTCACGCGGAAAGAAGGGATATCTACACGTTTGCCATCTACTAAGATGTGACCGTGGTTAACTAATTGACGAGCAGCACGACGAGTACGAGCAAGACCCATACGGTAAACTACGTTGTCTAAACGAGTTTCTAATAAGATCATGAAGTTTTCACCATGTTTACCAGTTAATTTACCAGCGATATCAAAAGTGCGACGGAATTGACGCTCATTAACACCGAACATGTGACGAAGTTTTTGCTTTTCTTGTAATTGTAAACCGTATTCTGATAATTTTTTGCGTTGGTTAGGTCCGTGTTGACCTGGTGCGTAAGGGCGTTTTTCTAATTCTTTACCTGTTCCGCTTAATGAAATGCCTAAACGGCGAGATAATTTCCAAGTAGATCCTGTATAACGAGACATTGATTGTCTCCTCCTTTAGTTTTTATTTTGGAGTAAAATAAAAACGTTCGTGTAGCCCCAGTTTGTTTATTTTGCTTTCATGTATCCTCGCTCCAGCAGCCAGAGTTACGCGATGACACCTCTTAAACAGTAGAGGAACAAAATAAATATCAAGCCTGTGCTTACAACGCTGCGTTATTTTACACAAAAAATATTATAACCAGATAGTATAAAATAGTCAAGGGCAGTTTTGTTTTTAGCTTTTTATAAAAAGTAAAAAGAAATCCAATAAAGGATTCCTTTTGAAAATCAAATTTTCTTATCTAATTGTTTCTTCAATTAAATTTACGATTGCTTGAAGATAGTTTTGATCTATTTCATCAAAACGATTGAATTCCGGACTATCGATATCTAATACTCCAATTACTTCTCCATTATGCATTAAAGGAATAACAATCTCAGAGTTTGATGCAGCGTCACAAGCGATGTGCCCAGGGAATTCGTGGACATTATCGATTCTTTGAACTGTTTTTGTTTGGGCAGATGTACCGCAAACTCCCTTGCCGTATGGTATACGCACACACGCAGGAAGACCAACAAATGGGCCTAAAACTAATTCATTGCGATCGCCATCTTTTAAATAAAATCCAACCCAATTTATTTGGTGTAAAAACTGATTTAATAAGGAAGATGTATTTGCTAAATTAGCAATTAGGTTATGTTCACCATCTATTAAAGCTTTAACTTGAGCTGTTAGAGTATTATATTGTTGTTCTTTCGTACCTGAATATTCGACTTTTTGAAACATTTGTAGACCCCTTTCCCTATTTCATGGGAAATATCATAGCATATTTCGGAAGAATACTGGTAATTTTGTCGACCGATTTGTAGAGGGAATTATCAGTATTTCGCTAATTAATAAAGGAATTGATGTTGTAAAAGAGGGTGACGAGTATGGAGCAAGCTAAACTTGCAACAAAGAAGAAAGTCATCGAGACAGCGCTTACGTTATTTAAAATTAATGGATACCAAGGTACTTCGGTAAGGGATATTTCTAAAAAAGCAAATGTAAATATTGCGACGATTTCATATTATTTTAAAGGTAAACAAGGTTTACTTGAACATATCATAGTAGATTTTTTAGAAGGATACGTTGAAATTTTAGATAAACATTGTTTGTCATTGTATGATAAAAACGCAAATTTAATTTTAATGAACCTTGTTGGTGAAGTACTTAATTATTACTTTTTAAAAAAGGAATATGCTTCGATTTTTTACAGAGAGTTGACAATTGACTCGGTCTTCATTCGTGAAATTATGATGACCTATTTAGCAAGGGAGCGTTATACTTTTACTCAAATTTATGATGCTATTCGTATGTCTAATGCGAAACTAACAATGCCATTTTCAGTCTTTTTCGTTCAGTTAAAATCCTTCCTTTCAACACCGTACTTATTTCCAGGCTATTTAAATGAAGTATTGTTTATACAGCAAAATGATCTGTATTTTTTTGAGAGATATAAAGAGTATGTAGAAAAGTGGATCGAATCTCTATTCGATATGAATGAGCGACTAGTAAGCCGAGTAGAACTTTCATCCTAAAAGTTCGCCTTTTTCATTGTGAAAAATCACAATGAAAAGGCGTTTTTCGTTGTTTGAAAATCTGAAATTTCTACAAGCTTTTACAGTATTTATTATAGTTTGATAAAAATATGAAAAAATTGAAAAAATTAAGCCAAAAATCAACTTTATCATGTTATTATTAACTATGACCTAAATAAAGAGCGATTTATTAATTCAAAAAATAACGTACAAATAAATAGATTCAGATGGCAGTAAAGGAGGTACATCAGAGAAAATGACAATGACATTCTATGTAATTTTAGTCGTAATAGCTATTGTTATCGCATTAATGATTGTAGCCTTAACAATTCGACAACGTTTATACAAAAAACTCGATGAACTTGAAGCGTGGAGAATGCAGTTAATGAGTAAGCCAGTTACGGATGAACTTTCAAAGCTAAAGGCCTTAAATATGACTGGCCAAACGGAAGAGCTTTTTGATAAATGGAGAACTGATTGGGATGAACTCGTTACAACTTTTTTACCGAAAGTAACTGATTCCATCTCAGAAATAGATGAGGCAATTAATAAATATCATTTCATGAAAGCAAAAGCAGGGATTAGTGAAATTGAGGGAAGCCTAACTGAAGCTGAATCAAGCATCGATAAAATACTAAATGAGGTAAGCGACCTAGTAGGTAGTGAAGAACAAAATAATTCGGATATTGAAATGCTAAACCAAGAGTATCTTGAGCAACGAAAGCTTTTATTAACTCATCGTCATTTATATTCAATTTCTGAAACTCAGTTGGAACAAAAAATGGATGATATCAAACAGCAAATCCAATTATTTAATGACACAACTGAAAAAGGAAACTATTTAGAAGCAAGAGGCTTAGTGAAAGAAATTGCTGATCAAGTACATATACTGAAAACAAATATGCAAATCATTCCGGATTTATATATTGAATCTTCTACTACAATGCCCTCTCAAATACATAATTTAACTGATGGTTTAAAGCAAATGAAAGCAGAAGGTTATGCGCTTGATTTTGAAGCATTAGAAAATGAAACGATCGATTGTTCTAAAATATGTATCGACTGTGTCGAATTAATTAAAAAACTAGAAATCACAGAAGCGAATGACAAGCTTGAATTTGTGAAAGCAAAAGTCGATTCAATCTATGATTTATTAGAAAAAGAAGTAGAGAGTAAATTTGTAGTTGAAAAAGAAATATGGACTTCCCAGGAAGAAATTCAAAGTATTCGAGAAGATAATTTAAAAACAAAAGAAGAGACTCATTTAGTTCAGCAAATTTATGAATTAAGTGATGAAGATACTCAAGCCCAAAAAATGGTTGAAAAGCAAGTGAGTATCATTACAAAACGCTTTGAATTATTGCAGATTCGTGTAGCAGAACAAGATCTTGCATTTTCTGTAATAAGAGAAGAGTTAGATTTACTAAAAAAGCAAATGGAAGATGTTAAAGAATCTCATTTGATGTATGTTGAAATGCTAAAAGCACTTCGAAAAGATGAATTACAAGCTCGTGATCAATTAATTGAAATGAAACGATTAATGTTAGAGGTCAAACGTCTTGTTCAAATTTCTAATTTACCTGGAATGCCAGTTTCATCTATGAAACAAATACAAGATGCTCAAGAAAGTATGCAAATTGTTTATTTGGAATTAGAGAAAAAGCCATTAAAAATGACGCATGTATCATTTTTACTAGAAAAAGCAGCAACTGCTGTACATGTTTGCTATAATGATACGAAATATATGATTGAACAAGGATATTTCGTTGAAAAAGTGATACAATATGGAAATCGCTATAGAAGTAAAAATGTACAAATGGCAACGTCAATGGACAAGGCAGAACAATTATTTAGAGAATTTCAATATAATGAAGCTCTAGAAGAAGCTGCCGTTTCAATTGAGAAAATTGAACCTGGTGCAATCGATAAATTACAAGAAATACTAAATGAACAAAAGTACACACTACCCCTATAGATGAAAATCTTAGGGGTTTCGTCTGTTTTTAGATATAATGAAAAATGGACTCAAGCAATATGGAGGTACTAAAAAATATGATTTATTTTGATAATAGCGCGACTACTAAACCTTATAAAGAGGTATTAGACACATATATTACTGTTTCGGACCAGTTTTTTGGAAATCCCTCTTCGATTCATAAGCTAGGTGGACGCTCAGAGCAATTACTCTCAAAAGCTAGATACCAAATTGCAGAGCTTTTATCAGTTCAACCATCAGAGGTTATTTTCACATCAGGTGGAACAGAGGGGAATAATTTAGCAATAAAAGGAACTGCCATGATGCATCGTTCAAGAGGGAAGCATTTAATTACGACTGAAATTGAACATCCGTCAATTTATGAAGCGTATAAACAATTAGAGGATCTAGGATTTGAAGTAACCTACTTATCCCCAAATGAAGATGGGTTTATTTCTGTTGACCAATTAAAAAATGCGTTAAGAGATGATACGATATTAGTTTCTGTCATTCATGTAAATAATGAAACAGGAGCAATTCAACCGATAGCCGAAATTGGGCGATTATTAATGGATTATCCAAAAGTATTTTTCCATGTTGACGCTGTACAAGGGGTAGGGAAAGTACCATTAAATATTAAGCAAGCTGCGATCGATTTATTATCTATTTCTGGTCATAAATTTCATAGTGTAAAAGGAACTGGAATTTTATATATTAGAGAAGGTGTAACATTATCATCTTTAATGACAGGTGGTTCACAGGAAAGAGAGATTCGTTCAGGTACGGAAAATCTAGCAGGAATTGTTGCGATGGCAAAAGCGCTAAGAATCACGCTAGAAAAACAAAAAACAATGACTGATCAACTATATAACATGAGAAACGAACTCATTCAACATTTAGAGATGATTGACTACACTGTATTGAACTCACCACAATCAGATTTTGCACCTCATATAATAAATATTTCATTTGTAGGATTAAAGCCTGAGGTAATTGTCCATGCTCTATCTGAAGAAAATGTTTTTATTTCTACAAAATCAGCATGTTCTTCTAAAACTTTTGAGATAAGCCGAGTATTACAAAGTATGGGTAAGAGCGAAAAAGTAGCAAGTAGTGCTGTCAGAATAAGTCTTTCGTATGAAAATACAATGAGTGAAGTAGAGCAGTTTAATAAAATAATTAAAGAAGTAATTAAAAATTTATATAAAGTAATGGGGTAACAGCATGAATGTAGAATATATTTTAATTCGTTATGGAGAAATGACTACAAAAGGAAAAAATCGAGGTCGATTTACAAGTATATTAAGAGAAAATGTTCGAAATCGATTAAAAGCTTATGAAAAAATTAAAATCACTGCAACGCGTGATCGTATGTATATAAAATTAAATGGTGAAGACCATGAGAAGGTTGCTGCCAACCTAAAAGAAGTATTCGGAATTCATACGTTTAGTTATGCTAGAAAAGTTGATACTGAATTAGATGCAATTAAAAAAGGTGCACTTGAAGCTATTAACGAGCTTGGTGATAGTGTTAAAACGTTTAAAGTGAACGTACAACGTAGTTATAAACAATTCCCATTAAATACGCCACAGTTAAATCGCGAGCTTGGTGGGTATATTCTTCAAAATACAGAACACTTAACTGTAGATGTTCATCAACCAGATGTAGCTGTTCGAGTAGAAGTGCGTGATGATGCTACTTATATTACTTGTGGAGAAGAATATGGTGCAGGTGGCTATCCAGTTGGAGTTGGCGGAAAAGTTATGTTATTACTATCTGGAGGAATCGATAGCCCAGTAGCAGCGTATATGTTGTTAAAACGAGGTGTGTCAATAGAAGCGATTCATTTTGAAAGTCCTCCTTTTACAAGTGATCGTGCAAAACAAAAAGTAATTGATTTAGCAAGTAAACTAACTAGATATTGTAGACGAGTGACTTTACATGTTATACCATTTACTGAAATTCAAAAAGCAATTCATAAAGAAATGCCTGCAAGCTACACAATGACAATCATGAGACGTGTTATGCTTAGAATTGCTGAGCAAGTTTCTGTTGATCGAAAAGCACTTGCTTTAGCAACTGGTGAAAGTTTAGGTCAAGTGGCAAGCCAAACATTGGAAAGTATGCATACAATCAATGAAGTAACTAATTATCCAGTTTTAAGACCACTATTAGCTATGGATAAATTAGAAATCATGGATATTGCTAAAAAAATTGATACGTATGATATCAGTATTAGACCTTATGAGGATTGCTGTACAATTTTTACTCCAGCTAATCCAACTACAAAACCAAAACGTGATAAAGTGGCTCGTTACGAGAGTCGTTTTGACTTTACAGAATTAATAAATGAAGCTGTAGTTAATAGAGAATCAATCATTTTTGAGAACGAAATGATTCGAAATCAATCGTCAAAAAAAGAAGAAGAAATCGATATCGACGCACTTTTATAAAATTACTAAAAATTACCAGTGAAAATATGAATGAAGATATGTGTTTTATCACACTCTATACTCACAAGGAGGTGACAACACATGTCAAATAGAAATAATTCAGGTAGCAATCAATTATTAGTTGATGGTGCTGAGAATGCTTTAAACCAAATGAAGTATGAAATCGCTACAGAATTTGGTGTAAACCTTGGTCCAGATTCAACTTCACGTGCTAATGGTTCTGTTGGTGGTGAAATCACAAAACGTTTAGTACAAATGGCTGAACAAAGCCTTGGTGGATTTTCTCGATAATAAATTTAAATAATTATGGATTAAGGGGTAGGGTAAAACCTACCTCTTTTCTATTTGTTCTACCTGTTCTTCGCTGGTTTAATATTTAAGATTAACTTTGCTATAATAAAGGGAATAAATTAAAGGAGAGACCTGTTCATGCCATATATTGAAAATAAATTTATTAAAATTACAACTAAATCACAGGGAGCAGAGTTGACGGGTATCTATACAAAGAAAGATAATTTAAATTATTTATGGGATGCTGATCCAGCTTATTGGGGGAGGCATGCACCAGTTTTATTCCCGAATGTAGGTAAATTAATTGATAATCAATATAAAGTAGATAATAAAGTCTATGAGCTTTCTCAACATGGTTTTGCTAGAGATATGGATTTTCAATTAACTGAAATGAATGAAGACTATATCAACTATGAGTTAATCAGTAGTGAACAAACGCTTTTAAAATATCCATTTCAATTTTCATTAAATATTAATTATAAGATTAAGAACAATACTGTTTTTATTAAATATGTTGTAACGAATAATGATCAGAAATCAATGCCCTTTTCAATAGGGGCTCATCCGGCGTTCAACATACCTTTGAAGGAAGATGAAACATTTGAGGATTATTACTTACAGTTTGAAGAGGAAGAAACATTAGAAACAATTAAATTAGAAGGACCATATCGAAGTGGTAAAAGAGAACTAATCGGTCAAAATATTAAAAACTTATCATTAACTCGTGAACTATTTAAGGATGATGCATTAATTTTTGAAAAACTTAATAAAAACGAGCTGACAATTCGTTCGAAAAATCATAGCAATAAAATCAAAGTTCATTTTGAAGGGTTTCCATACGTTGGAATATGGACTACACAAACAGCACCTTTTCTATGTATTGAACCGTGGTATGGAATTGCAGATGAAATCGGCCCAGTAAAAGAAATGAAAAATAGACTTGGTATTCAAATGCTAAATCCAAATGAAACATTTACTTGTACATACAGTATTACAGTTGAAAGTGATTGACTTACGGCGAGGAGTTTAGAGCTCGCTATTTCAGAGTGTTGAAATATAAAATAGTCAAACGTGTATTAAGTTAACTTTATAGATAATATAATTCTTATTTGATGTTCTAATAATATTTATTGTTAATATGTTTGAGCAGTTTTATAGTTATCAACAAATTCCAGTAAATGTTCACTCTCCTTTACGAAAATTTGAATGATAAATTGACAAGATTATTTTTCAACAGCGTGAATATCATTTACCTATTTTTATAAAAAAGGTAGGACTATCACAAAACAAATAGAATAATAACTTATAAGGAATATAAAGTCTCATGGAGGGTAAATAATGAAAATTGCTTTTCTAATCATTGATATGCAAAAAATATTTTTAGAGGATAAAAAAGAATCATTGAATGTCGAAGGTGCATGTGAATATATAAACTTTGTTGCTGACCGTATCCGATCAAAAAATCACTTAGTTATACATGTTCAAGATATCGAAGGTGCAGATGAAATAAATTCAGAATTAATTTCTTTCATCCCAGAAATTAAAGTTGAAGAACAAGATATTTGTCTTTCAAAAGAACATTCAAATGCATTTTGGAATACTGAATTAGAGAAGATTTTGAAAGGAAATGACGTTGAGTTAGTTATAATAGCTGGATTTGCAGCAGAACATTGTGTTCTATTTACTTATAATGGAGCTAGCGAAAGGGGCTTTAAACCAGTCTTATTGCAAAATGGAATACTAAGCACAAAAAGTGATGTAATAACTCAAACCTATCGCGATCGAAACATTATTTCATACAATGTTGTCCCATACATTATATAGTATAAAAATAGATTGATAACAGAATAAACAAAGAAACCAAAAGGTAAAATTAAAGTTCTTGTGGTTTTAATTTTATCTTTTGGAAATTTAGACAACCTTCCTCATATTCTTCTAATGGATACGGATTAATTCATAAATATCAGAGTCAAATCGAACTCTTGTATGCTTGGATTCAATTCGTTCAATTTCTTCTATTTCTTCTCGTATCTCTCCAAACCACCAAAATTTGATTTCAGTTAAAAAATTAGTAAGCATTGTATTCCCCCTAGTTTGAATAATGCTTTAACACTATTAGATTATAAAACCATTTTTTAAAGCCAAGATTAATCTGATGTAAAGGTTAGCAAAGTTTTTATGAAGGGATAGAAGATGTATCAAATTGCTTAATTAAATAAATGAATCTACTAATTTCCAACTGTTTTAGAATTAATTTTAAATAAAGTTAAATTTATTTAAAGGAAAATTATGGTTGGATATAGAATACTAATCTATACCTCAAAGATTTATCCTTTATGAATAAATCCCAAAAAGGAGTGGGTAGGCATGTCTAAATTTAGATTAATTCCTTACAAGCTGGAAGAAGTTAAAGGTAGTACAAATGAAGTACCACCTGGAGTTCGTTTAATTGAAGCTAAATCTATTTGGGACAAAGGGTGTCAAGGGGAAGACGTGGTTGTAGCAGTTATTGATACTGGTTGTCAGACTGACCACCCTGAATTACAAGAGCGAATTATTGGTGGATATAATTTTACTGAAGATTACGGTGGGGATCCTAACGTATTCTTAGATAATAACGGTCATGGAACACATGTATGTGGAACGATTGCAGCTTCTGAAAATGGAGAAGGGGTTGTAGGAGTTGCTCCAAAAGCTAGACTTCTCGTTTTAAAAGTACTCTCTGGCGCTGGGGAAGGAAGCATTGAATCAATTGTACAAGCGATTGATTATGCGACGAATTGGAAAGGCTCGAATGGAGAAACTGTGCGAGTGATTTCAATGTCACTAGGTGGTCCAGAGGATGATTCTTCGTTGCACGAAGCGATTCAAAGAGCGGTTGAACAAAATATTGCCGTTGTATGTGCAGCTGGTAACGAAGGTGATGGAGATGGCTCAACCAATGAATATAGCTATCCAGGTGCTTACGATGAAGTTATAGAAGTAGGTTCTGTAAGTCTTCAAAAACGATTATCAAATTTTAGTAATACAAATAACGAAATTGATTTAGTTGCGCCGGGAGAAAAGATTCTTTCGACATATCCGACAAATCAATATGCTGTTCTTTCTGGTACATCAATGGCAACACCCCATGTATCAGGGGCAATTGCATTATTAATTCAACAGTATGAGTCTGAAAATAATGAGAAAATCACTGAACCAGATTTGTTCGAACTGCTAATAAGTCATACAGTACCAATCGGATACAGTACGTTTGAGGAAGGCCATGGACTTTTAAATCTAGGCGTAAATATACCCTCAAAATCTCCGAATGTAATAAAATAATAGGTAAGGTCCCGGGTAGTGATGGTAGACTATTCGGGACTTTTTTGGTGAGTAGAAAAAAGGAAATTAATAGAGGTGAAAGGAATGTTTAAAAATCAACTAACTGAACTTTTAAAGATAGAATATCCAATTATTCAAGCTCCGATGGCTGGAGGTACCACAACCTCAGATTTTGTAGCTGAAGTATCAAATTGTGGGGCTTTAGGTACAATCGGAGCAGGTTATATGACTCCATCACAAATACGTGAACAAATTAGAGAAATAAAAAAGTTAACAAATAAAAGCTTCGGAATTAATTTATTTGTCCCAAATGATTTTATAGTAAATGAAAATCAAATTTCAAAATCCAGTGAATTATTACAACCTTTCAATGAAGAATTAAATATAAAACAAAATGATCGCATACTAGTTCAAAATATTAATTCTTTTAATGAAACATTTCACGAACAAATAAAAGTGATAATTGAAGAAGGTGTTCCGATTTGTTCATTTACGTTCGGTTTACCTTCAAAAGAAATGATAAAAGAGTTAAAGCTTCATAATATTATTTTGATTGGAACAGCAACTACAGTAAATGAAGCAATTGAAATTGAGAAATCCGGAATGGATCTAATTGTCGTACAAGGTAGTGAAGCAGGTGGACATCGAGGTAATTTTTTAAACAATAATGAGGAAAGTTTAATTGGATTAATGTCTCTAATACCCCAAGTAGTTGATCAGGTTAGTATTCCAGTAATTGCAGCAGGTGGAATTATGGACGGAAGAGGCTTAATGGCGTCCCTTTGTTTAGGGGCGAAAGCTGTTCAAATGGGTACAGCTTTTCTAACCTGTAATGAAAGTGGGGCACATGAAGTACATAAAAATGCTATTCTAAATTCTACAGAGGACCAGTTAGTTTTGACCCGTGCATTTTCTGGAAAATGGGCAAGAGGAATCGAAAATAAATTTATTACGGAAATGAGAAAATACGAGGCTGATTTACCAGAGTTTCCTGTACAAAATTTGATTACACAGACGATTAGAAAAGCGTCCTCCGTACAAAATAATAAAGAGTTTATGTCACTTTGGTCGGGACAAAGTCCTAGATTAGCTAAAAAGGAATCGGTAGAAAACGTAGTAAATGAAATAATGGATGAAGCTAAAAAACTAATTCAAGGTATAGAAAAAAATTGAGTTAAATGCTATGAAAATTAGTTGGTACTAGTTTAGTTTAGGAGGCTTTATGAATTATTGTGAAGTTATGAGAGAAAAGATTGGTAATGCCCCTTTAATTATTGTTCGTCCAAGCGTTGCTATCCTAAATTCTGTAGGTGAAATCTTACTTTATCAAAACGAAGGAGGCAATTGGGGTATACCAGGTGGGATTTTACAATTAAATGAATCGGTTGAGGAATGTATTAAACGCACTGTTCTTGAAGATATAGGTCTTAAATTAAATTCATTATCATTAATAGGTGTATATTCCGGTGCAGAATTAATAAATAAAGTTGAGGGAAGCGGAGATGAATATCATACAGTAGCAATTGGTTATATTTGTACAGATTTCGAAAATGAAATTTGTCCAGATCAAAATCAGTTAATTAAAGCGCAATTCTTTCAGTTAAGTCAATTGCCTAAGGATATTGATCCTTTTATAAAAAGTCAGTTGAAAAAATTAAAATTTTAGCCAAGTAAAAAAGGTTCTAATAGGTTTTTTTCGAAGAACCTATATTTAGAACCTTTTTTGTATTTTTTATCAGTTACTTTAAAAGCATACGATCAATATACGATTTTATTGCTTCAATATTACCAGATACTTGTTCTTCTCTTAGTTCATCTTTTTTTATT
>NZ_NTZO01000177.1 GCF_002559405.1 Bacillus sp. AFS001701
TGACATTCAATTGAATGTCACTGACAAATTCCCAACATTTGAATTCTGACAAATAGTCTTTATTTAATCTCTCTTTTTTGTTTTTTTCTACTAGAAGACATCTCAACACCAGTTTCCGATGTTGTAGTCCCTTGACCTTGTACATTTGGTGATCCTAAGCCAACTCTAGATGGATCTTTTTTAATTTTTCCCATTTTAAACACCTCCATCTTTACTTTTTCTAAACTTAAACTTCTTTATTCAAAGAATATTTTTCCTGTAAATTGCAAATCTTATATTTCTGAGGAGGTGTTTTTTATGGCTAGAATCGGAGTAGAACAATCTTTAACAAATGTTCAAGAAGCATTACGTTCAGCGGGACATGATGTTGTTGAATTAAAACAAGAATCAGATGCAAATGGTTGCGATTGCTGCGTAGTAACAGGACTTGATTCAAATGTAATGGGAATGCAAAATGTAGCTACACAAGGATCAGTAATCGAGGCAAGTGGCTTAACAGCTGATCAAGTTTGTCAACAAGTTGAAAGTAAATTACAATAACAAATTACAAACTAAAGTTATATTAAACATTCTACAGAAAACCCGCCGATTGGCGAACTTTAAAGCGAAGACAAAGATTCAGTTGCACTTCTCCAATTCCTAATTATGCGACTACGTCAAATCCCCTTCGCCGCTAGAATATTTTTACTTACTAATGTGCAAAAAAGGGTAAGCAAAATTCAATGAAATTTGCTTACCCTTTTTTCAAATTATAAATTTAATCCACCATATAGCAAAGCTCCCATTACAATAAAAGCCGGATGTAGCTTTACTTTCTCCATTAATATGTAACTGATTACTCCTAAAAATAAAAACTGTCCAATACCAATTTGAGAATATGAATCATGAAACGAATTATAAGCCATCACGCCAAGTAAAACTGCAATTGTTGGCTTGACGTATAGTGTCATTCGCTTAACTTGAATCGAATGACGATATTTATACAAAATTCCCATTAAGGTCAACATGAGGATTAGGGACGGTGCAACTGTAGCGAATACAGCCAAAATTGAACCTAGTATACCACCTTCATGAAATCCGATATACCCTGCCATTTTCGTAGCAATCGGTCCAGGTAGAGAGTTTCCCATAGCAAGAGCCTCATTAAATTCTTGATGTGTAAGCCAACCTCTTGTGACAACTTCTTTTTGAATAAGAGGAATGGTCGCAGGGCCTCCTCCATACCCTAAAATATTAGCAACAAAAAACGCCCAGAAAATGTTCCAATATACCATTATGCAGACAGTCCTTTTGATTTTTTACCTTCAACTGATTTGGTTGGCTTAACGACCGCAAATAACAGTAGCCCTCCAATAATAAATCCTGGATGTATATGAAAATATTGCATTAAAACAATCCCTACTAAAATATGTCCAATTGTAAAGGGCCATTTTAACCCCTTAACGGATGCTTCTATAAATTGCCAAGTTAGTACACCAAGCATGACACCAACTACTGGTACAATTGCTTTAGTCATTCCTTGCACCCATTTTAAATCTTTAAATGTCACTAGTGTGGTCAATAAAACAACCATTAAAATAATCGTCGGCAGGATCGTTGCAACTATTGCATTGATCATCCCAATTTTACCGCCTACTTTGAACCCAATGTATCCAGCCATTTTTGTATTAATCGGTCCTGGCAGTGTGTTTCCAATAGCGAGCACATCTCCGAATTCTTCATCATTCATCCATTTAAAGCGTTCAACCACTTCTTTATGTACTAAAGGAATGGTCGATGGTCCACCTCCGTATCCAAGCATACTGCTCCTAAAAAAGGCGATAAAGATGTTTAACTGTTTCATAAAATCCATCCCTTTAATTTATCTTTCTTTTAGTTTGCAATAAGACAAGAGCACTTCACACAATTACTGCATGGTTTTTTCTTTACTGGAATAGGTTGATTGACCATATTCATTAAAAGCGAAGTCTCCACATTACAAAGCGAGCATGTCTCACCAGTTTGAGCTTTTTGAATTTGGAGCATTTCTACTAACTTTAAGGCTTCTTTCATATGTTTGTCGCATACTAACAACATATCATTCACTCCCGCTCTTTAAATTGGATTTTATGGTGTAGATGTCACTTTCTTTTTCGGATGATCTAATTTACGTTTTTTTACTTCATCTGTTACTTCTTCGTTCCATGAAATCGTTACATCATCATCAGTGATGAAAGCTTGGCAACCTAAACGGAACCCTTTGCTTAACCATTCTTCACCAAGTTTTCGACGCTCCTGCACTTTTATATGATCAACAGTACCCTCTTCAATTTTACAAACGCAGGATCCACAAACGCCGCCACCACATCGATTTGGTAGTTCTCCATCAAATCGAAGAGACATACGTAAAATATTGGAGTTTTCCGGTACTTCTAATACTTTTCCACTAGTAGCAAAATTCAGTTTCGGCATAATTCAAATCCTCCTCTTTACCTCTTTGGTATACAACATACCATATTTATAATTTTCTGACAATATAAAAATCACATATATCAAGCTATTTTTCTTAATTTATATTACTCTATTTGTTTTTATATACCGGTCTGATATAATATTTTGTATACCAAATACGTCTTAATATTCAAAAAACGAGGTGATGTATGTGCTTACTATTGGATTAATTGGATTTGGAGCAATCGGACAAGATATCGTCAAATATATAAACGAAGGCAAGGCTGGGGATGTATTATTAAAGGCGGTTCTCGTACGGAGAAAGGATCAATACGAATCATATATAAGCGATTTTTTTTACGACAATGAAGAGACTTTTTTTGGATTGGGATTGGATATTATTATTGAAGCTGCGGGTCATGAAGCTGTCTATAAGTATGGAAAAAAGGCGCTGTCTACTAGTAGTGATTTTATCATCTCTTCTGTAGGTGCACTTGCAGATGATGCATTATTAGCAGAACTTGAAACTACTGCAAAGCTTACTGACAGCAAGATTATCATCCCTTCAGCTGCAATTGCTGGATTAGATCGTGTAGGTGCTTCTATACTACAAGGGGTTGATGAAGTAAAGCTTGTAACGAGAAAACCACCGAGTGCATGGCGAGGGACAATTGCAGAGGAAAAGGTAGATTTAGACACCGTTAAGGAGCCAATTTGCATTTATAATGGTGTAGCTAGAGAATCTTCTAAGCTTTTTCCAGAAAGTACAAATGTTTCAGCAACCTTGAGTCTTGCTGGAATCGGATTTGATAAAACAAAAGTTCAAGTTTATGTAGATCCAAGCATAACTAGTAATACACATCAAATTTTCGTAAAAGGATTTTTTGGTGAAATGGAAGTAAAGGTGCAAAATATTCCTTCTTCTACTAATCCAAAGACGGGATATATTGTTGCAATGAGTATTTGTAATACTTTAAAAAATAGAACGTCCTCGATCGTTGTTGGTATCTAGTATTTTCTCTTTATTATTTGTGAAATACGAAACTAAAATAAAAAGCCCCCTTAGTCTAGACGATCTAACAGTCTATCTAATAGGGGTTTTATTATTAATAAAAAAATGATTTTTCCATACAAGAAAAGAGACGCAAACATCCACAATGAAATGTTACCCGAATAATCGACACTTAAAAAAAGGTCGATTATTCGGATATTTTTATGTCGTTTTTTCTTTTCTTTTTTCTATGTAGTTCATGTACGCACGTCTAGAATTTTCGATATGAATTTTCGTTAAATACTCCGACATTTCGATTTCTTTATTTCGTACTGCTTTCATAATTTCAATATGTTCCCTCAATGATTCCTTACGTCTTCCAGGCGTTTCGTACCCCATATTAGCAGACATATGGATATAATCTGTTAAGCCGGATAAAATTTCAAAAAGCTTCGGACTTCTCGCTGCCTTATATAGTAGGAGATTCATTTCGATATGCTCATTCTCGAAGGTTTCGTCTGAGTGTTCCTCAATATAAAGAAGCTCCTCGATTTTCTGATCAAACTCTTTTTGAATTTCGTCTGTCATTTTTTTAGCAGCCAATTTTGCTGCTAACACTTCTAGTGAAGATAAAATCGTAAACACTTCCATAATGTCTTCATCAGAAATATTCGAAACGATGACACCTTTACGCGGAACCGTTTTTACAAAACCTTGTGATTCTAAGCGGAATAAAGCTTCTCTAATAGGTGTACGACTAATATTTAGCTTAACAGCAAGCTCCCGTTCAATTAAGCGATCACCTGGTTTATAATGCCCCTCTAAAATCAATTCTTTTAAATATCTATACGCATGTTCCCGGATTGAAAGAAAATTAGTTTCCATCTCCATTCCATTCACCTGCCTCTCATTTCTTGCCTATTTTAAAATAGTGTATCATCATTTTGTTAAAAGTAAATCGATATTTCTATTATAGTATCTTTTAAATGAGTAATCGAGCACATAGATGGAAATCCATACCATTCATGCTCATCGCTCCACGCCCTTGAAGGGATTTTGAAAAAATTTGAAATATAACTTAACTCCTTATATTTTTAATAAGAATCCGAAATATAAAAAAAATAAAAAAAACACGCTTTTTCAGCGTGTTCAAGAATTTTTATCCTTCTTCTTAAATTCTAAAATGGCGATTACAAACATACCAAAGCTAATCAT
>NZ_NTZO01000067.1 GCF_002559405.1 Bacillus sp. AFS001701
AATACATACTATTTTGAAATAAATAAACTTTTTACAAAAAATTTTATTTTTTAAGTAAATTTTTTAAATTGACAGTAAGCGCTTACTATAATATATTGAATTTGGGAGCGGTACCAAAGCATTTTTTTAATCTCGTGGGAGCGATACCACAAGGAGGAATCTTATGAGTAAAATTAAAGAAAGATTAGCTTATATTTATGAAAACAAAGACATTGATCAACTTTATAGTGCAATCGTAAAACGCATTGAAGAAGCTAAAATAAACATTACAAAAAAAAGAAAACAAAATTGGGATGAATCAGATATAGTTTTAATTACTTACGGTGATCAGTTCCAAGAAGTGGGAATTCCAACATTAGAAACTTTTAAAAAGATGTTTGATGAGCATTTAGCAGATAAATTTGAACTTGTTCATATTTTACCTTTTTATCCTTACACTTCTGATGATGGTTTTTCAGTAGTTGACTATAAGAAAGTAAATCCTGAGTTAGGGGATTGGTCACATGTTGAAAGTTTATCGAAATCAGCAAGAATCATGTTTGATTATGTATGTAACCACATCTCAAGTAAGAGCGAATGGTTCCAAGGATACTTAAACGGTGATCCTAAATATCAAGATTATTTCATTGATATGGATCCTTCAGTTGATCTAAGCTCTGTAACTAGACCAAGAGCACTTCCATTGCTATCAAAATTTAAATTAGCAAATGGTGAAGAGAAGTATATTTGGACAACCTTTAGTGACGATCAAATTGATTTAAACTTTAGCAATCCACAAGTTTTATTAGATATGATTGATGTTTTACTTTTCTACCTTGAACAAGGTGCGGAATATGTGAGACTGGATGCAGTAGGCTATATGTGGAAAGAAGTTGGTACTTCTTGTATCCATCTTGAAAAAACACATGAAATCGTGAAATTATTCCGAGATTTATTAGATGAGGCAGCAAAAGGTACAGTAATGATAACTGAAACAAATGTACCTCATTTAGATAATATTTCTTACTTCGGAAATGGTCATGATGAGGCACAGATGGTTTATCAATTTCCACTTCCGCCATTAGTTTTATATTCACTTCATAAAGGAAATGGAAGTGTATTAACAAATTGGGCAAAAAATCTAGAAGGTTCTGGAGAAGATACAACATTCTTCAACTTCTTAGCATCACATGATGGAATTGGGTTAAATCCGATTCGTGGAATCATTTCAGAAGATGAAATTTTATCATTAGTAGATGAGTTAAAGGAAGAAGGAGCATTAGTAAATTATAAGAAGAATTCAGATGGTACTGAAAGTCCATATGAAATAAATGTAACTTATTTAGATGCTTTAAATAAACAATCTACCAGTGATGATTTAAGAGTAAAAAGATTCTTGTTAGCGCATTCAATCTTATTAACATTCCAAGGCGTACCGGCTATTTACATCCAAAGTATGTTAGGTTCTAGAAATGATTATGCGGGTGTTGAAAAAACGGGAATGAATCGCTCAATTAATCGTCAAAAGTATGCACTTGATACGATTGAAAAGGAATTAATGGAAGAAGGTTCATTAAGAAATAAAGTTTTCACAGAACTTACAAAAATTATCCAAGTACGTAAAGAAGAAAAACTATTTAATCCTGACGTAAAAATGGAAGTACTTGAAGTAAATGAAAATGTATTTGCGATCAAACGTGTTAATGAAGAGGATAGTGTGGTAATTCTTCATAACCTATCAAATGAGCAAGTGAACTGCGATTTAAACGGAAAATTTATGAATATTATTACGGGAATTGTAGAAGAATTTAATGACAACATTACTTTAAATCCATATGAATTCCTTTGGTTAAAACCTTTAAAATAGGAGGCAGAACAATGAAAAAAGTATTAAGTATGTTCTTAGTTTTAATGTTAGCTGTTGGATTAACAGCGTGTGGTGGGAAAAAAGAGAATGGTAAAGTAACAATTGAATTTATGCATTCTTCTGTTGAACAAGAAAGATTAGCAGTCATTACAGATTTAATTTCAAAATTTGAAAAAGAAAATCCAAATATTAAAGTAAAGCAAGTTCCAGTTGAGGAAGATGCTTATAATACGAAGGTTGTAACATTAGCAAGCTCTGGTAAACTTCCAGCAGTAATTGAAGTTGGACAAGACTATGCAAAAGTGATGGACAAGGACGAATTAATTGATAAAGATGCAGTTAAATCAATCATCTCTAAAGTTGGAGAAGATAAGTATTATGAAGGTGCGTTAAAGCTTTTAAAAACTGAGGACGGCAAAAATTATACAGGTGTTCCTATTAGTGGTTGGGTACAAGGTATTTGGTATAACAAGCAAATGCTTGCGGACAAAGGTTTCGCAGAACCTAAAAACTGGGATGATGTTTTAAAGATTGCTAAGGCGTTTACAAATAGTGGAAGCAAAAAATACGGTATTGCAATTCCTACTGTTGAAGGTGGTTTTTCTGAGCAAGCCTTCTCACAATTCGCTTTATCAAACAATGCAAATATGTTCAATAGCAAAGGTGATCTAACATTAAATACACCTGAAATGAAAGAAGCTTTAAACTACTATAAAGAATTATCAAAATATACAATGCCAGGTTCAAATGATGTTACTGAAGTAAAAGATGCTTTCATGAATGGATCTGCTCCTATGGCAGTTTATTCAACTTATATTCTTCCAGCAGTGTATGAAGAAGGTAAAACGAACAATATTGGATTTGTTATTCCAACTGAAAAAACAAAAGCAGTTTATGGAACAGTATCTGCTTACACGATTTCTTCTGGTTTAGATGATGATCAAAAAGCTGCAGCTAAAAAATTAGTAGAGTTTATTGCAAAACCTGAAAATAATACGAAGTTAGTATTAATGTCTCCAGGTGGATCTCAACCAGTAAATAAAGATGTAACAGAAAGCAAAGAATATAAAGAAAATAAAGTTGTAAATTCATTTGGTGAGCTTTCAACTGAAATCGCAAGCGCGTTTGATAACATTCAAGTATTTGGTCTTGTTGATAACAAGAACTTCTTAAAAATGGGTGATGTTACAAGTTCAGGTGCAGTTGCTAAGTTAATTAATGATGTTACTGTAGGTGGAAAAAGCGTGGATTCTGCTATTAAAGAAGCAGAAGAAAAATTAAAAGGTGTATTAAAATAATTAATTTTAATTCAATATACCTAGTAATTGTAATTTGATTTCTAAATTAGTGAAAGTTGTTTATGAAGTACGAACGCTTGAAAAGCAAGCTAAGTTGCTTTTTAAACAACTTTTCTTTTATCACCAATCTAACCAGATAGGGAATAGATTGTTTTTTAGGAGGTAGACATGAAACCGATTGCCAAAAAAAGATCTGATATAAAATTAGCGATGATACTTCTTTTACCAAGTATGTTGTTACTACTATTATTAGTTGCATATCCGATGTTATCAAATATTAAAATAAGCTTTTTCGATCAACCGATTAATCCTAGATTAGCAGCTAAGTTTGTTGGTTTATCTCATTATACTGATGTTATAAAAGATATTGAGTTTTATAAATCTTTAGGTATTACCATTTTATATACCGTTTTAACAGTAGTTGGTAGTACAGTACTTGGGCTTGCTGTAGCGCTGTTCTTTAATCGCCCATTTAAGTTTCGTAAAACTGCTCGTTCATTAATTATCTTATCTTATGTAACACCATCAATCTCATTAGTTTTTGCTTGGAAATATATGTTTAATAATTCTTACGGGATTATCAATTACTTAGGTAAGGATGTTTTCCATCTAGTTAAAAGTGCACCATTATGGTTTGATAATCCAGTTAGTAGTTTTATAGTAGTAGTTGTTTTTGCAATTTGGAAGTATTTCCCTTACGCCTTTATCTCGTTTTTAGCAATTTTGCAAACGATTGATAAATCATTATACGAAGCTGCTGATATCGATGGCGCTTCACTTTGGCAAAAGTTTAAAGTTGTAACTTTACCAGCGATTATGCCGGTATTATTAACGGTTTTAACTTTACGATTTATTTGGATGTTCTACATGTTTACAGATGTTTACTTATTAACAAACAAAGTAAATATTTTAGGTATTTATTTATATGAAACTGCGTTTGCTTTCAATAACTTAGGAAAAGCTTCGTCAATTTCTGTAATCTTATTCATCATATTATTCATTGTAATTATCGTATCAAGAAAGAGGGTGAACTTAAATGGCAGCAAGTAGTAAAAGAAGCAAGATCATTAAGAAAACAAGTTTTTACGTTGTTTTAATCCTTTTATTAGGAATCATGTTATTCCCATTCTTTGTAATGCTAATGACGTCATTAAAAAGTTCAAAAGAAGCAATTGCAACAAATCCGACATTATTACCACACGAATGGACTTTCCAGCATTATATTGATATTTTTAATCCGACAATTTTCCCCTATTTAAACTACTTTAAAAATAGTTTAATTGTCTCTATAATCGCAGCTTCATTATCAGTCGTTCTTGGTATTTTAGGAGCGTACGCTTTATCGAAACTAAAGTTTAAAGGAAGAGTGACGATAAACGCTAGTTTTTACACTGTTTATATGTTTTCAGGGATCTTACTAGTTGTTCCATTATTTAAAATCATTTCTGGTTTCGGTTTATATGATACAAAAATAGCGTTGATTATTACGATGATTGTGCAAACTCTACCAACAGCGATTTTTATGTTAAGAAGTTATTTTGATACTATTCCTGAAGATTTAGAAGAAGCGGCTATGATTGATGGTCTTAGTCGATTAAAAATAATCTTCTATATTATTATTCCTTTGTCAATATCGGGAATCATTTCTGTATTCGTATATGCATTTATGATTGCATGGAATGATTATTTATTTGCATCAATTTTCTTATCGAGTTCGGAAAACTTCACTTTACCGATTGGCTTAAATACATTATTTAGTACTCCGGATTATGTATGGGGTCGTATGATGGCAGCATCTTTAGTCACGGCTTTACCAGTAGTTGTTATGTACGCACTATCTGAACACTTTATCAAAGGAAACCTAACAGAGGGTGGAGTTAAAGGTTAATTCGAAAACAATTTTTTACTGAGAGGATGAAATAAAAATGAAAAAATTAGTAGCAGTTGAACCAAGAGTTGCAGCATTAGTCGAGTATGAAGATCGTACAGTACAACCTAATGAAGTAAAAATTAAAGTCGAATTTGCATCACCAAAACACGGTACTGAAGTAGTGGATTTTAGAGGTCTTAGTCCATTTATTGATGAAGAGTTTAATGAAGAATGGAAAATGTTTATGCCACGTGAAGAAGGAGCTGCTCGTGGAATCGTATTTGGTGAATTTCAATTAGGAAATATGGTTGTAGGTAGCATTTGTGAAATCGGTGATGAAGTGACTGAGTACAAATTAGGAGATCAAGTTTGTACTTATGGTCCAATCATGGAAACTGTAATCGTAAATGCTGTAGATAATTATAAATTACGTAAAATGCCAGAAGGTTCATCATGGAAGAATGCAGTTTATTATGATCCAGCACAATTTGCAATGAGCGGAGTTAGGGATGCAAATGTTAGAGCGGGTGATTATGTAGTAGTTGTAGGATTAGGTGCAATTGGACAAATTGCTATCCAGTTAGCAAAGAAAGCTGGAGCTAGTATTGTAATTGGTGTAGATCCATTACAACATAGATGCGATATCGCGTTAAAAAATGGAGCGGATTATTGCTTCGATCCAATTAACTGCGATTTAGGATATGAAATTAAAAAAATTACTAATAAATTAGGTGCAGATTCAATTATTGAAACAAGTGGTGTATCAAGTTCACTTCAAGCAGCACTAAGAGGAATTGCATACGGTGGAACAATTTCTTATGTAGCTTTTGCTAAACCTTTCCCAGAAGGATTTAATCTTGGTCGTGAAGCACATTTTAACAATGCGAAAATTGTATTTTCAAGAGGAAGTAGTGAACCAAACCCGGATTATCCACGTTGGTCACGTAAACGAATCGAAAATACTTGTTGGGATTTATTAATGAATGGTTATTTAAATTGTGAAGATTTAATTGAACCAGTTGTTTCATTTGAAGAAGTAGCTGAATCGTATATGGAATTTGTTGATCAAAAGCCCGAGCTAAGCATTAAGATGGGTGTTCAATTTAAAAAATAATAAGAATATCAATCATTAAAATCATGGGAGTGTATAACACTCCCTTCTGTTTAGGAGTGGATTTCGTTGAAAATTGGAACACAAAATCAAGCATTTTTTCCAGAAAATATTAAAGAAAAATTTAAATACTTAAAAGAAATTGGTTTTGAAGGATTTGAAATCGATGGCAAGTTTTTAGTTGATCATTTAGAAGAGATTACAGAAGCAATTGCTGAGACTGGCTTACCGGTAACGACAGCTTGTGGTGGTTATTATGGCTGGATTGGTGATTTTATTGAAGAGCGTCGTTTAAAAGGTTTAGCAGATATTGAAGAAATTCTAAAAGCGTTAAAAGAGGTTGGAGGAAAAGGGATCGTTGTACCTGCAGCATGGGGAATGTTTACATTCAGATTACCACCTATGTCTTCTCCAAGAAGCATAGAAGGAGATCGTAAAGCAGTTACTGATTCATTAGTATTTCTAGATAAAGTCGCTGGTGAAACTGGAACGACTATTTACTTAGAACCTTTAAATCGCTATCAAGATCATATGATTAATACTTTAGCTGATGCACGTAAATATATTGAAGATAATCAGTTTAAAAATGTCAAAATCATTGCAGATTTTTATCACATGAATATTGAGGAAGATGGTATTTCTGAGGCACTTCACGCTAATCGTGATCTAGTTGAACATATTCACATCGCAGACAACCACCGTTTCCAACCAGGAAGTGGATCTCTTGATTTTAAAAAGCATTTTAACCAACTTAAGGAAGATGGGTACGAAGGCTTTTTAACATTTGAATGTCGTGTAAGAGGAAATAACTTAGAAGATGAATATATTAAAGCATTTCATCATATAAAAGAAGCTTTAAAGGGTGAAGCATTGTGATTAAAAAGAGAGTAGCTATTATTGGCGGGGGCCAAATGGCTGAAAAAGTTCACGTTGCTTACTATAAAACTAGAGAAGATTTAGAAATAGTTGCCGTAGTCGGTGTAAATGAGGAAGCATTAAAGAGCTTTGCAGAGCGTAATGAGATTCCTACCTATTACACGGATGCTGCTGAAATGTATGCGAATGAAAAACCGGAAATTGTAAGTGTTTGCACTCCGAATAAATTTCATTTTGAAAATGTAATGCAGGCATTAGAAAATAATTGTCATGTTTTTTGTGAAAAACCTCCTGCAATTTTGGCAGAGGATGCAAGAAAAATGCATGAAACAGCTTTAGAAAAAGGGCTTATCCTTGCTTATGATTTTCATCATCGATTTGCTGATGACGTAACGATTATAAAAGAAAAAATAGATCAAGGTTTATTAGGTCAAATTTATTTTGTAAAAGTAAAAGCTTTAAGACGAAATGGTATTCCAGGATGGGGTAGCTTTACTAATAAAGAAATTCAAGGTGGGGGACCTCTAATCGATTTAGGAATTCATATGCTTGATACTGCACTTTTTGTTATGAATTATCCAAAAGTAAAAAAAGTTACAGCAAAAATGTTTCAGAAGATTGGTACTAAGAAAAATGAGGGTGCATTTGGTAAATGGGACCCATCAAAATTTGAAGTAGAAGATTCTTTATTTTCTTATATAGAGTTAGAGAATGGCTGTTTAATTCAGCTTGAAACATCCTTTGCATTAAATATAAAAGAAAAATCAGAAATGAATGTAGAATTATGCGGAGAAGAAGCTGGTGCAACAATGTTCCCAGCTGAAATCTATACGGATGAAAAAGGAGAGCTTGTATCCCTATTAAAGAGAGAAGAGGCTGACCCTGACCGTCATACTAAAAGTATGGCAGCCTTTGTGAATCGTTGCCTAGGACAAAACGTTATGGTAGCAGATGGAGAACAAGGTTATGCTATTCAACGACTTGTTGAAGCGATCTATCAATCAGCTGAAAAAGGTGAGAGTGTATCTTTATGAATGAAGTAAATGTAATGAATGAAAAACAATTTGATTTACAATATATAAATAAATATGCAACAATCATGGCTCTTGGAAATGGGTACTTAGGTTTACGTGCTAGTCATGAGGAATATTATTCTGAACAAACTCGTGGTATGTATGTGGCAGGTATTTATAATAAATTTACACCAAATGATATTACAGAGCTAGTCAATTTACCAGATTTAGTTGGCATAAAAATCGAAATAAATAATGAAATATTTTCTGTTTTAACAGGCGAAGTACTATCTTATGACCGTACTTTAAATTTGCAAAATGGAGAACTAACGAAAGAAGTTATCTGGAAAAACAAAGAAGGTAATCGCTTTTGTTTAAAATTCCAACGCTTCGTTTCAAAAGATAATTTACATTTACTTGCATCTAGAGTTAGTATAGTTAGTTTAGATTGTAGTGCATCAATTAAAATTACGACTGGTATCGATGCGCAAATGTCTAACTTTGGAAAACAGCATCTTTTAGAAGAAAACATAAGAGTTATTGATAAAAAAATAATGCATGCTGTCTATAGAACAACCGAAAGCGATCACTCAATTGCAATGGCAACTTCATGTAAAGTTTCAAGTGAAAGTGATGTTTCTTTTGTGGCTAAAAACAGACAGCTTTTGACGATTATTAAACATGATTTAGTCGTTGATCAGCCGTTTGAATTAGAAAAAATAAGTGCTGTTTATACTTCAAATGACTTGTCTGTAGAAGATCCGGCACTATCAAGTATTCATACTGTTCAAGAAAATCTTGATAATGGTTACGATCGTCTATTAGTAAGCTCATCTATAAAATGGAATGAGTTTTGGAAAAAGAAACGCGTAATCATTTCTTCTAAAGAAGCTATAGATCAAGTAGCATTAGATTTTTCACTTTACCATATTGAAATAATGACACCTGCACATGATGATCGCTTTAGCGTTGGGGCAAAAGGATTAACAGGTGAAGGATACAAAGGTCATGTATTCTGGGATACGGAAATCTTTATTGCACCGTTTCATTTGTTCACTGATCCAGATGTAACAAGAAACTTATTAAGATATCGCTATCTTCATATTAAAGAAGCAAAAGAGAAGGCTACTAAAAATGGCTATTCTGGAGCTTTATTCCCATGGGAAAGTGCATTTTCTGGTATGGAAGAAACGCCAGAATATGCAGCTATTAATATACTAACGGGTAAACGTCAAAAAGTAGCTTCAGCTCTTGCTGAACATCATATTGTTGCTGACATTGCATATTCAGTTATTCAATACTATGAAAATACACTTGATGAGTCTTTTATGGCAAATGAAGGGCTTGAATTACTAAAAGAAACAGCACGTTTTTGGATAAGTCGTACGACAGAAGAAAATCAAGCACTTTCTATTAATGATGTAATCGGACCTGATGAATATACTGAACATATTAATAATAATGCTTACACGAACTATATGGCTTATTATAATGTTCAACAAGCTTTGAGTTTTATGGGAAAATATAATAACATCGATGCTGAAATTATTGAGGGGGGTAAGGATTTTCTAAACCGACTTTACTTGCCAGGACCAAATGCAGAAAATATTATTCCACAAGATGATACATTTTTATCAAAACCAGAAATTGATTTATCAAAATATAAACAAAAACAAGGTAGTCAAGCAATTCTTTTTGACTATTCACGTCAAGAAGTAAATGAGATGCAAATTTTAAAGCAAGCTGACGTAGTTATGCTACTATACCTTTTCCCTAACTTATTTGAAGAGGATGTTGTTAAACAGAATTTGCACTATTATGAGGAGCATACAATTCATGATTCTTCACTTAGTAAAGCCATCCATGCAATTGTTGCTGCAAGATGTGGAGAAAATGAAAATGCTTATCGATTCTTCCAAGAAGCTTGCTTAATCGATCTAGGTCCAAATCCAAAATCATCAGATGAAGGAATACATGCAGCATCTCTAGGTGCGAATTGGTTAGCAACCATATTTGGTTTTGCAAATGTTACGATGGATTCAAATAAGCTAAAAATTAATCCGAACTTACCTAAAAACTGGGACAAACTTTCATTCCCGTTTCATTGGCAAGGTACAAATCTTGAGATTTCAATTACACACGAATCTGTAACAGTAACAAAACAAACTGATACAGAAGTTGCCATCGAAATTAAGGGAGAATTATTTAACTTAACAGATCAAATTATCGCATCACTTTAAGGAGGAGGACAAATGAAAGTAGTAATCTTACCTGATTCCTTTAAAGAAAGCTTGGATGCAATGAATGTAGCAAAAGCCATTCATAAAGGATTTCATTCAGTTTTTCCAACAGCAGAATATCATTTATTACCACTTGCTGATGGAGGGGAAGGTACAGTTCAAGCACTAATTGCTTCAAATGGTGGCGAGATTGAAAGTGTTGAAGTAACTGGCCCTCTGAATGAAACAGTGCAAGCTAAAATAGCATTTTCTAAAGATCATAAAACGGCATTTATCGAAATGGCCGAAGCATGTGGTTTGCATCTCGTACCGCTTGATAAGCGTAACCCATTACAAACTACATCATTTGGTGTTGGTGAGTTGATGATTTATGCGATTGAACGTGGAGCTTCAGAGCTAATAATTGGTGTTGGAGGTAGCTCTACGAATGACGGTGGAATTGGAATGGCTACTGCTCTTGGCTATCAATTCTTTGATGAAAACGGAAAAGAAATCCAAAGCAATGGTGAGGCATTACTAAAAGTAGCTTCAATGACTGATAAAAATAAATCACCGCTTTTAGAAAAAGTAAAAATCACGATAGCGGCAGACGTTGTTAACCCGTTGAATGGTAGAAATGGTGCAACATATATATTTGGTCCCCAAAAAGGTCTAACTGCTAATCAATTACCGACAATGGATGAAGCGATGAAGAATTTCTATTCAATTGCAGAGCAATATATGAACAAATCCGTTTCAGAAGTACCAGGTAGCGGTGCAGGTGGAGGCATGGGCGCAGGTCTTATCTTATTCGCAAATGCTTCAATAAAAAAAGGCATTGAACTTGTTCTTGAACAATTAAATGTTGTGGAAGTATGTAAGGATGCAGACATTGTAATTGTAGGAGAAGGAAGAATGGATGGGCAAACTATTTATGGAAAAGCGCCAGTTGGAGCAGCTGCATGTGCACCATCAAATGCAAAAGTTATTGCGATATGTGGTAGTATCGGTGATGGAATTGAAGAGTTATATAAACACGGAATCGATGCTATTTTTCCAACTATTCCAGCCATCTTACCAATTGAAGATGTAATGAAAAATGCATTTGACAATATAGAAAGAACTGCAAGAAATATTGCTGTTCTTTTAAACTAAGTAAAATAAAATCTTTAGATAAAGATTTATCATTTATGGAGCCAGTCATTTCGGCTCCTTTTTATTTGATCTGAATAAATGCTTGTATAATGATGAATTGAATGATATTTGATGAAGGTATATTTGAATTGGAATAGAAAGTAAAAAGGAGGAAATTTTTTACAAGGGAGATTGATAGAGTGAAGAAAAAATTAATGGCACTCGGAGCAGTTTCTGTTCTAACATTTACTAGTCCTTCAGTAAGTTTTTCGAAAGAAAGAGTTTATTCAGAGGTAACTTCAGCAACCGTAATCCCAGGAGCTCATGATGTAAAAGTTACTGTATTTGATGGTGTAAATGGAAACTGGCTTACTACCAAAAATCCGATCCAATACAGTGCTGCTACTGAGTTTGGAAATCTTGGTCTAGCTCCATATAACTGGGGAAATAAGGATTCCGGGACTGGCTGGTATAAAATGTATAAGCCTGCAGAAATTAAAGGAACTCAAATTAATGGAATGTTCGAAGATTCAAAGTTTGTCATTCGTGTTCCTGAAAACTGGAATGGAAAATTAGTAGTAGCGGGAATTCCAGCGACAAGAAGTGAAACAGCAACCGACTTATTATTTAGTGATTATGTACTCGCAAAAGGATATGCATTCGCAGCTTCAGACAAAGGAACGCAAGGAGAGGTAGATCCATCCGATTCGTTTGCAAAATCTAAAAATGCATTTGCGGATGAAGAAGACAGTGTTGCAGAATGGAATAAACGTTTTCGAGAATTGACGAAGGCAGCTCAAAAATATTTAATAGAGAATCATGCAGAGCAATTAATACATAAAAATGAAAAAGATAATCCAGCAAGTAAGTTAGTGAGTAAGGATCACAAAATTCCAACTTATGCAATGGGCATATCTAATGGAGGATATGTTGTTCGTTACGCACTTGAAAATGATTCGAAAAAGAAAACTGGAGAACCGGCTTTATATGATGGGGGACTTGATTGGGAAGGGGTTTTATGGAGAGCGGATAATCCAAACCTAATCAGTTCACTTACACCGGTAGTAAATAACGCTGAAAAAGCATTATATGGATCAGGAAATGAAAAAGAGAAGGCAATTCAAGAAATGTATAAAGCAGGATTACCAAAGGGATCTGAACAATTATGGAGCTACCATGACCAAGTTTATTGGTTTATTACATTAAATATTTATCGTGATGAGTTTGATCCGAACGCACCTAACCATATCCTATGGCAAAACTACTTGAATTTTATTAATGGCATTAGGGATCGCCAATATGATTCAATTTTTAAAGACTACGATTATAACAAACGTCCGTTATCGGTTAAGAAAAACATAAAAAAAATTCAGAACACTGGTGATATTGATGTACCATTAATCAGTTTAACGGGGTCACTAGATTCACTTATTTTCCCTTCCGTTCACGCCGAACCATATGATCAATTAGTTAAGGAAACAGGGAAAGGAAAATATCATCGTCTTTATACTATAGATAAAGCGAATCATGTAGACAGTCTAGTTTGGAATATAGCAACTGATCAAAAGAAAGAATTACAACCACTACTCCCATATGTATATCAATCATTTGAATTACTAGAAAAATGGGTAGAAAAGAAAGAACAACCACCTAAAAACAAAACGATTCCAATACCAAAAAATCCAACAAAAGTTATTGATTTGAAAACGGCAGAAGAAGTGGAACCATTAACTACAGAGAAAAAGTAAGAGATATAATTGGATCATTAAGAAACAGACTGGCCCTTCTGATATACGGAAAGGCCAGTCTTTATTATTTTATTAATTTAATTATAAAGAAAGGTCAAGGAACAATTTACCTGTAATTCAACTTATTTTTTTAAATTTAGAATCTAGATACAAATTCTCCGCTAATGGCTCCTATAAGTACAATAATCCAAGGTGGTAATTTCATAAATACTAACATACTAAATAAGACCGCTATAATTAGAAAGTCAAAAATCGAAAATACAGAGCTAATCCATATTGGATTACAAAAGGCTGAAATTAAAATCCCAACTACTGCTGAGTTTACACCTAATAAAGCTCTCCTTAATGTTGAATTACGGCGCATTCTAGACCAAAATGGGAGAGTACCTAAAATAAGTAGGAATGCAGGTAGAAATATGGCAATTGTTGCAATTAAACCTCCACGCCAGCCCATCATTATAGTGCCTAAATAGGCCGCAAACGTAAATAATGGTCCAGGTACAGCCTGAGTGATACCATATCCAGCCAAAAAAGTTTCTTTGTTTAGCCATCCAGTAGGAACAAACTCACGTTCAAGTAAAGGGAGAACCACATGACCTCCACCAAATACGATCGATCCTGCTCTGTAAAAACTATCAAATATAGAAATCCATTTTGACGAAGTAAGTGAACTAATTAAGGGTAGTAAAACTAATAATATAAAAAATATGGACAAACAAATGATCGAAAACTTTTTTGATATATTCGTAATTAATGTAGTTTTTTCATTATTTTCATTATCCTGATATAGGAAATAGCCTACGATTGAGGAAATTAAAATGACAGCAATTTGAGTGAATGTCGTTTGCCATATTAGTGTTGCAGTCATTGCAAACAAAGCAAGAGCTTTTCTTTTTAAATCAGGCGTCAAGTTCTTTACCATACCTAAAATGGCTTGTGCAACAATTGCTACCGCAACCAGTTTTAATCCATGAATCCAACCGGAATTTTTTATATCCAAATCTTGTAGTAATAATGCAAATAATATAAGTGCAATGACTGATGGTAATGTAAATCCTATAAATGAGACAATGCCACCTAACACCCCTGCACGTATTAAGCCAATACCAATGCCAACTTGGCTGCTTGCTGGTCCAGGTAAAAATTGTGACAAAGCGACTAAGTCAGCATAGTTTTGATCGTCAATCCACTGTTTCCTTTTTACATATTCTTCACGAAAATAACCTAAATGAGCGATCGGTCCTCCAAAAGAAGTTAAGCCTAGTTTAGTAGAAACAATAAGTATTTCTAGCAAAAGATATAACTTACTTTTTTTATGATTAGGATTCATATTCCCTCCAACAACTGATACATAGAAATAGTATAGTTTGAATCAAAAACTAAACCAATCTCTTTTGGTGGGAATTTACAAAAGATTAACAATCAAAGCTATTTTAGAAAATTTAATATCTGTTAAACTTTAAATAAGCTGATTAAAGCAAGGAGGAAAATAGGATGGAGAGAATCGATATTCAGGGATATATAGAAAGTAATCCAATACTAGAAAAACTGGTGAACTTTGAGGAATACCTTTGGTTGAACCCAAATTTAGAGACGTTTCAAAAAGCAATTAAAAAATCACCACTTACTCAAGATGATGTAAACGACGCAGGTGAAAGATTAAAAAGGTTTGCCCCATATATATCAAAGGTTTTTCCAGAAACAAAAGATACAAAAGGGATTATTGAGTCTCCTTTAGTACAAATTCCTTCTATGAAACAATCGTTAGAGAAAAACTTCCAACAAACTATATTAGGAGAATTATTTTTAAAATGTGATAGTCATTTACCAATATCAGGGTCAATTAAAGCCAGAGGTGGCATTTATGAAATATTAAAGCATGCCGAAAGCCTAGCTATAAAGCATCAGCTATTAACGATTGAAGATGATTACTCAAAAATAGATAGTGATATTTTTAGAGATTTTTTCTCAAACTACTCAATTGCTGTAGGGTCCACAGGTAATTTAGGTATGAGCATTGGAATTATTAGTGCAAAGTTAGGTTTTAAAGTAACCGTACATATGTCTGCGGATGCAAAGCAATGGAAAAAGGACTTACTTAGAAGTAAAAACGTAAATGTTATTGAGTACGAAGCGGATTACAGTAAGGCAGTAGAAGAAGGGCGAATTCAAGCAGAAGCAGATCCTAATTGTTATTTTGTAGACGATGAAAATTCAAATGATTTATTTTTAGGATATGCAGTAGCAGCTTCACGTTTAAAAAAGCAATTTGAAGAATTGAACATTACAATTGATGAAAATCATCCATTATTTGTTTATTTACCTTGCGGAGTTGGAGGAGGACCTGGTGGTGTCGCATTTGGTCTGAAACTCTTATTTAAAGATAATGTTCATTTCTTTTTTGCCGAGCCAACTCATTCTCCTTGTATGCTGATCGGGTTAATGACAGGACTTCACGATCAAGTTTCTGTACAAGATTTTGGCATTGATAATAAAACGGATGCAGATGGTCTAGCTGTAGGACGACCATCTGGCTTTGTAGGAAAAATCATCGAACCTTTTTTAAGCGGTAGCTACACAATAAGTGATGAAAAACTATACACCATGTTAAAAGAGTTAGTTGATACTGAGGATCTTTATTTAGAACCGTCAGCACTAGCCGGTATGATTGGTCCAATTAAATTATTTAAAGAAGGAAAAAATTATTTGCAAAAAAATAATTTAATGAAAAAAATGGAAAATAGTACCCATGTCATTTGGGCTACAGGTGGTAGTATGGTCCCAGAAAAAATGATGAAAGAGTACTATCAAAAAGGGTCTCTTTTTAAATAAAATAGATAGTGTAAAATTTTACTAATATTCTAAAAATGAAAAAATTCTTTTAATGCAGAATAATTTGACATATATTTGTA
>NZ_NTZO01000178.1 GCF_002559405.1 Bacillus sp. AFS001701
TCGCTTTCCATGGGGCGAGACCTGAGCCTCCTCGGCGCGCCTGCGGGGTCTCAGCCTTCCCGCATATCCCATAGGAGTCGAGCATCCCTCCATTCCAATCAACTAATTCATCAAAAAAAGTTTACGATAAAAACCTAATTTAATATCCTTTACTTAGTGTAACATAACAGAATATTATCAGTTTGTAAGTCAATTGAGATTGATCATCACCTTATAAACTAATCATTTAAAACTATCTATCTAAAATTTGCTCTTAATATTTTTAATTTCCGAAAAAACAATTACGATAGTTTGTTGGAATATTAAAATTGTTGAAACACTTTAACATTTAAAATCGTTAATCGGTAATAAATAAAAAAATGAATTTTAACATCATTAATGTTCCACTTAATTTTGTTTTCTCTATAAACCGTTTTATATTTCAACACTCTGAAAACAAGGTATGCTAATATACTTTGTTTTCTTAAGTTCGTTATCAAACTCCTGCGCAAATCAGTTCAACTGTTCTACCTGATCTCTAATCATTTCCATTTTATAGTCTAATGAATTTACAGTTGCGGAAGCTTCGTTCAGACTTTCGATAATTGCTTTTGGGACCTTTTTATTGTATTTATAAAAAATCTTGTGTTCTAGGCTTGCCCAGAAATCCATTGCAACTGTTCTAATTTGGATTTCAACTTTTACTCTTTTCGTTTCAGAAGCAAGGAAAATTGGAATTTCAATAATCATATGAAAGCTTTTATAGCCATTTGGTTTTGGGTTTTTTATATAATCTTTTATTTCTATTATATGGATATCGTCTTGTTGTTTTAATAGTTCATAAATCATATAAATATCACTAATAAATGAACAACTAATACGAACTCCAGCTATATCACTCATATAATTTTCCAAATTATATTGGGTAAGTTCTAAACCTTTTCGCTCAAGCTTTTCTATTATACTGTCAGGTTTTTTTAAGCGTGATTTTACGTGTTCTATTGGATTATGATTATGAGTTAAAGTAAATTCTTCATTTAAAATTCTAATTTTAGTATTGATTTCATCTAACGCAAATTTATATATTAAAAGTGTGTTAGTCCATTCACCTAAGCTTTGATCTTTCAACATAGGCAACCTCCTAATGTATATTACATCAGTAATTGTACCAGCTTAATGTGAACTCAGTGTGAAATCTTGGTGAACAGTTAGTGACAAGTAAAATACAGGGATTTTAATTGATTTAGGTAAAAGGGTAGCAATGGCAGGATCATTAGACAAGGATCAAAGAAGTAGAGAGTACAAGTTATATTAGAAGAATAAACAATTTATAGCAGCTACAGTAAGACATTTAGGGTTTTGTTAGTTTTGGAATAATATGTTATAAATTTATATATATAATTTTAGTTAGGAGTACATTGATGAAACAGAGTTTTTATCGTTTGTTTATAGAGTTGACGAATAATCGTTTTACTTCGGGTCTTTTGCGTAGGCTTGCTACTTCTAGATTTAGTAGGTTTTTTATTAATCCTTATATTAAAGCGTTTAATTTAAATATGGATGAGAGTAAAGAGACTGTTTTTCCTACTTTACATGCTTTGTTTACTAGAGAACTAAAGCAAAATGCTAGACCAATTCATGCTGGAGAAAGTGAATTAGCTTGTCCGGTAGATGGTGTGTTAGAGTCATGTGGGAAAATTGAGATGGATATTAAATTTGTCGTTAAAGGAAAGACATATAGCATTATTGAGATGTTAGGTTCAAAGGAAATGGCAGATAAATATGATGAGGGTTATTATATGGTCTTGTATTTAAGTCCTAGCCATTACCATCGTATACATAGCCCGATCGAAGGCGAAATTGTATCACAATTCGAGTTAGGTGCTAAATCTTATCCAGTGAATAAAGCAGGATTAACGTATGGTAAAGATCCACTTTCAAAAAATTATCGAGTTATTTCAGAAGTACTATGCTCTGAAAACAATAAACATGTCGCGATGATTAAAGTTGGTGCAATGTTTGTTAACACAATCGTAGTAACCAAAAAAGAAAAGCGTTTGAAAAAAGGTGAAGAAGTAGGGTATTTTTCTTTCGGTTCTACAGTTGTATTACTTTTTGAAGCTAATAGTTTTTCACCAAATTTGAAACTTCAATCTGGCCAAGCGATCAGAGTTGGTCAAAATCTTGGTAAATTACACTAAGTATGCACTTTTTTTCACGAAATGAGGGCCATCGTATAGAAAGATGGTTCTTTTTCTGTTATTGTAAAGAGTGCTTGTATTTTAATTTCACTTGTATTATTTGCATATATTGAAAATAATAAAAATGTTTAAGATGTTTTTTTTATATAGTAATCTAGACCTCTTCGTTTAATTTCTTTTTCAATTAAATAAATGAAGGCAGGATCAAGCTGTAAACCTAAAGCTTTTTTGTAGGACTCAAGTAACAACTCATCATTTAATTTGTACATATTATTTGCCCGGTTGGGCATTCACCTCCGAGTGAGAAAAGTTTTTTGAATTTCTTCGTAAACTTAATGTATCAAATTTTTAAAAATAGAACAATCGTTCGTTTATCCACAGAAATAGGTGGATAAGTTGTGGGTAAATTGTTTATATATTCTGAAAAGGTAGGTTCTTGGACTAAGGATAATGTGTATAAGATTTATCCACAGTTAGAATGATTGTAGTTATTTGTCGAACGATTTTAAGAATATATTGAGGTGTAATAATGTTTAATAAATTTTTACCGAGTGAAACTGTTAATAATGTTTATGCAATTACGCCTGAGCATTTAAAAGGCTTAGGAATAAAAGGGATCATTACTGATTTAGATAACACGTTAGTAGAGTGGGACCGTCCATTAGCTACTCCAGAGCTAACGAAATGGTTTAAAAGCATGGATGATGCAGGGATTAAAATTACAGTTGTATCGAATAACAATGCTGAGCGTGTTGGAAAGTTTTGTGATCCTTTAGGAATTCCATTCATTCATCGTGCGCGTAAGCCACTCGCTATATCATATAAAAAAGCATATAAACAAATGAATTTAAAGCCAAATGAAGTCGTGATGATTGGAGATCAATTGCTTACAGACGTATTTGGTGGTAATCGTCAAGGAATTCATACAATTTTAGTTGTTCCGGTTGCAAGTACAGATGGAATTTGGACAAGATTTAATCGAATGGTAGAACGTAGAATTCTTTCATCCTTAAGGAAGCAAGGATTGCTACAATGGGAGGATAAAAAGTGAGTAATACAGAAGTTAGATGTATTGGTTGTGGAGTTGAAATTCAAACAGAGGATAAGAACAAGCTTGGATATGCACCTCCATCTTCATTAGAAAAAGAAGAGATCATTTGCCAACGTTGTTTCCGTCTAAAAAACTATAATGAGATTCAAGATGTAGAGTTGACTGACTCTGACTTTATTCGTATCTTAAATGGGATAGGTTCTAAGGATTGTCTTGTTATTAAAGTAGTTGATGTTTTTGATTTTTCTGGTAGCTGGTTAAATGGAATTAATCGATTCGTTGGAAACAACAAAATATTATTAGTTGGAAATAAGGCAGATTTAATTCCGAAGTCAGTTAAGAAAAATAAGCTTACGCAATGGATGAGCGGAACTGCAAAACGTTGGGGACTTAAACCTGCAGGTGTTCATTTAATTAGTGCAGTAAAAGGCACTGGTATAGACGAATTAGCTGAAAGTATTGAAAAGCATCGTGAAGGTAAGGATGTATACGTAGTAGGTTGTACAAATGTTGGGAAATCAACATTTATCAATACGATGATTAAACGTTATAGTGAAGAAAATAGTAATATCATTACAACATCGCATTTTCCGGGTACAACACTTGATATGATTCAAATCCCACTTGATGAACAGAGTGATCTAATTGATACACCAGGTATTATTAATCATCATCAAATGGCTCATTTCGTTGATAAAAAAGGTTTAAAGATTATTACACCGAAAAAAGAAATTAAGCCTATGGTTTATCAATTAAATGAAGGACAAACATTATTCTTTGGGGGATTAGCTCGTTTTGATTATTTAGAGGGTGGAAGACGTTCTTTTACTTGTCACTTCTCAAACGAATTAGCAATTCATCGTACTAAACAAGAAAATGCTGATGATTTATATGAAAGACAAGCTGGGGAATTATTAGTCCCACCATATGGTGAACAAATTAATGAGCTTCCTAAATTAGTGAAGCATGAATTTATGATTAAAGATGCTAAAACTGATATAGTTTATTCAGGGTTAGGATGGATCACAGTGAATGAACCAGGTGCTAAAATTGTTGCTTATGTACCAAAAGGTGTAGCTGTAACTCTTCGTAATTCTATTATATAAGAATAATTTGGGGGCGGGAGAAATGAAAGACCAATATTATGTAATCGGTCAACCGATTGGTCATTCAATGTCACCAACTATGCATAATGAATGGTTTGGCGCTAATCAGATTTCAGGGCACTATTCAGCTAAAGAAGTTGGGATAACAGAATTAAAATCACTTATGACAGAATTTCGTTCAACTGTTAAAGGATTTAATGTTACAGCACCACTAAAAGTAGAAATTATGCAGTATTTAGATGAAATTGATCCATTAGCTAAAGCAATTGGGGCAGTTAATACTGTCATCAATAAAAATGGAAAACTTTATGGTAAAAATACTGATGGAATCGGTTATTGTAGAGGCTTATCTTATGTTTTGAAAAATCCGATTGAAGATGAAAAAATTTTAATCATCGGTGCAGGCGGTGCTGCTAGAGCAATCCTTTATAGTTTACTGCACTTAGGTGTTAAGCATATTACAGTCACCAACCGAACGTTAGAAAAAGCAGAGGATCTACTAGATGGTAAGCTGATGAATGAAGTTAATATTATGTCTATTTCAGATGCTGAAGAACATTTAGGTCACTTTTCTCTTATCATTCAAACAACTTCTGTTGGAATGAAGCCAAATGAAAATAGCACGCCGTTAGCACTAACTAATTTATCACCAAATGCAATTGTATCGGACCTAATATATAGCCCATTTAAAACAGTATTCTTAAAAGAAGCTGAAGAAAGAAATGCGACTATACAAAACGGATTACCGATGTTTATTTATCAAGGAGCATTAGCATTTCAAGAGTGGACGGGAATTTTTCCAAATACGATTGATGCATACTCATTACTAGAAAGAAAACTTGGAGGAACAAAATGTTAACAGGTAAACAAAAAAGATTTTTACGTTCGAAAGCTCATCACTTAAACCCTATTTTTCAAGTAGGTAAAGGTGGAGTTAATGAAAATATGGTTAAACAAATTTCAGAAGCGCTTGAAGTTAGAGAACTTTTAAAAGTAAGTATACTTCAAAATTGCGATGATGATCGTTACGATGTAGCAGATCAGCTAGTTGAAGGTACAAACGCTGAACTAGTGCAAGTAATTGGACATACAATTGTTTTATATAAAGAGTCTCAAGAAAATAAAACAATCGTACTACCTTAATATGTAAAATACCGTTAATTAGAGGAGAAGCGGATTAATGGATAAACAAAAAGCACTTTCACTTGTAAAAGAAAAACTAACGAACGGGCGTTTTACACATACTATTGGTGTGATGGAAACTGCAGTTAGACTAGCCGAAAAGTACGGTGCGGATGTAAAAAAAGCAGAACTAGCTGCAATTTTCCATGATGTCGCAAAATGCATGCCGATTAAAGACTTAAAATCAATTATGGAAGAAAATAAACTTTCATTGAAGCTTTTAAAGTACAATAAAGAATTATGGCATGCTCCTGTTGGTGCATATCTTACTGAACATGAATATGGAATTGATGATCAAGAGATCTTACAAGCAATCACATACCATACAAGTGGTCATAAAGAGATGAATTTATTAGATAAAATAATATACGTAGCAGATTATATTGAACCTAATCGTAGTTTTCCAGGAGTAGAGGAAGCTCGTGAATTAGCGGATCAAGATTTAGATCGGGCTTTATTATTTGCATTAAAAAATACAATTACATTTTTGATTGATAAAGAACAAACAGTCTACCCATTAACGGTTAAAACATATAACTCAATATTAAAGCAAGTTAAAAGTCAGGGGGAATAAAAGAATGAATGAAAAAGAATTAATGATGCTAGCTGTAAATGCTGCTGACGATAAAAAAGCTGAGGATTTAGTTGTATTAGATATGAAAGGAATCTCTGCAATTGCAGATTATTTCATTATTTGTCACGGTAATTCAGATAAGCAAGTTCAGGCAATTGCAAGAGAAGTGAAAGATCAAGCTCAACAAAATGGTAAAGATGTTAAACGATTAGAAGGATTTGACGAAGCTCGTTGGGTTTTAGTAGACATCGGTGACGTTGTCGTTCATATTTTCCATCGTGACGAAAGAAACTATTACAACTTAGAAAAACTTTGGGGAGATGCACCTTCTCTTGATGTTTACGGAGAGCTTCTTTCATGACATACAATCGCTTCGCGTATTTGTATGATCAATTAATGAAGGATGTCCCATATGAAAGATGGGTTCAATTCCTAGAAGATGTATTTCAAAAATATGAAATGCTTCAGCCTTCAATTTTAGATATAGGTTGTGGAACAGGTACATTACCCATCTCATTGGCAAAATTGAATTATTCAATTAGCGGGGTGGATTTATCTGAGGAAATGTTAAGTGTCGCAATGGCTAAAGCAGAAATTGAAAAAGTTAATATCCCTTTTTTTCAACAAAATATGGTGGAATTAGAAGGGTTTGATCAATTAGATTGTGTAACAATTTTCTGTGATTCACTTAATTATTTAGAAACAGAAGATCAAGTAAAACAAACCTTTATAAGAGTAAATGAAAGCTTAAAAGATAATGGTTTATTTTTATTTGATGTACATTCTCCTTATAAAATTGAAGAAATCTTTGGTGAAGAGACATTTTTTATTGATGATGCAGAGTTAAGCTTAGTCTGGTCTTGTACCCAAGGGGAACATCCATTAAGTGTTGAACATGATTTAGTTTTCTTTATGAAAGAAGAAAATCGTGATTTATATGAACGCTTCGAAGAGTATCACAATCAAAGAACCTTTCCAATAAATACGTATAAATCATTGTTAGATCAAACTGGATTTGAAGTGAAAGAAATCATAGCAGATTTCGATGAAGCTGTAGATGATACTTCTGAACGAATCTTTTTTACAGCAATGAAAAAATAAAAAACCCTTTTAAGAAAATTCCTTTTCTAAAAGGGTTTTTTACTTTGTTAGACGTACAAAATTGAATTTTGTATTTTTGTTACGAATGGAGTAAAGCAGTATAATTATTTTTAATCAAAATTGTTCCTTTACACGCT
>NZ_NTZO01000179.1 GCF_002559405.1 Bacillus sp. AFS001701
TAAGGTGCAGTTTTTTTATTTTTTTAATAAAGCTTTTTCAATTTCATCTTTCTTAATTGAAAAATGAGAAGTATTATAAACTGCTTCTCCATTTTCAAAAATTAATAATTGAGGAGATTCATGTTTGATTGCCGTTTTCTCAGCAATATAGTTAGACAATTCTCTGTCATCTTGAACTTGTAAAAAATACAATGGTACATTCTCATATGCAGATGCAAATGCTAAAAATTCAGTATAAGCTGCATGGCTAATTGGGCATGTTGTACTATGCTTTAAAAACACAAATTTCTCATCGTTGTTAATTAGTTCATCAAACTGTTGAATCGTTGATATTCGATTTACCATTTCTCTTTTTTCCCTCACGCTTCGTTTTGTACTTTTCCCATAAATCCATTGCTGTATTACCCCAATTTACTACTTGGGACATTTTTTCAGTACTAACTTTTACAGTATTCGATACATTATTAGCTGTATCTCGTACTTTTTCATTCATTTCTGAGATTGTAACTCCGACTTCTTCGACTGATTTAGCTAATACATCAAGGGATTTTGCTCGTTCACGCATATCTTTCGTAAGTTCATTCGAATTATTCACAAAAATTTTAGCTTCATTTGCTAAATGATTCGAAGTATGTACTAATTGAACGGCTTCAACACAAACATTATGTAAATCTTTTTGTGTTTCAGCAATAGTAGACTCTACACCTCTAAATACCCTTTCTAGTCGGAATAAAGTACGACTAATAAATACAACTAAGATCACAAATGCAACTGCTGCGATTAATGCACTAATAGAAATTAAATCCATTCGAAAAAACCCCTTTCATTCATAGCCTTCCACAAATTTAATCACTTATTTCGTATTATACTACAAATTTTACCAAACACTAAACTAGTCGTAAAACAAGTTTTCAAATTCTTTAGTAAAAAAAGAATACTTTAATAAACAAAACTGACTAAATAGTTTACAATAGGTATATAGTTATAATTATTGGAGGGAATTTTCAATGAAAGATCCACGTATTTCAAAATTAGCTAAAAACTTAATCAATTACTCAGTAAAATTACAACCAGGAGAAAAAATCTTAATTGAAAACTTTAAGCTAGAAACTGAATTAGTTACAGCTTTAGTTAAAGAAGCATATGCTGCTGGTGGTTTTCCTTTCGTATCGATCAAGGATCATAAAGTAGATCGTGCATTATTAATGGGAGCTACTGAAGAACACTTTAATAAAGTAGCAGAATACGAAGCAAATGTAATGAAAGATATGGACGCTTATATCGGTTTACGTTCAGGTGTTAATATTAATGAACTTTCAGATGTACCAGACGAAAAAACTAAAATCCATGGTAAAACTGTAGGTCAAAAAGTACATAGAGCAATTCGTGTTCCAAAAACTAAATGGGTTGTATTACGTTACCCAACTGATTCAATGGCTCAATCTGCAAAAATGAGCACTGAAGCATTTGAGGATTTCTATTTTAATGTATGTAATTTAGATTACGGAAAAATGGACAAAGCAATGGATGCTCTTGTCGAATTAATGAACCGTACAGATAAAGTTCAAATTAAAGGTCCTGGAACTGATCTTACATTCTCAATTAAAGATATCCCAGCTATTAAATGTGCTGGTGAAATGAATATTCCGGATGGTGAAGTATTTACTGCACCTGTTCGTAATTCAGTAAATGGTACACTTTCTTATAACACACCATCTCCTAACAATGGATTTACTTTTGAAAATGTTCAACTTAAATTCAATGAAGGTAAAATTGTAGAAGCAACTGCTAACGACACTGAGCGTATCAACAAAATCTTTGATACAGATGAAGGTGCACGCTTTATCGGTGAATTCGCTATTGGTGTAAATCCATACATCTTACACCCAATGGGAGACATCTTATTCGATGAAAAAATCGATGGAAGCTTCCACTTTACACCAGGTCAAGCTTATGATGAAGCTTACAACGGTAACAACTCAAATATCCACTGGGATATGGTTTGTATCCAACGTTCTGAATATGGTGGAGGAGAAATCTATTTCGATGACGTTTTAATCCGTAAAGATGGTCTTTTCGTAATCGAAGAATTAAAAGGATTAAACCCTGAAAACTTAAAATAATTTTTAGAAAAAGAGAACACATACTAGGCTATGTGTTCTTTTTTCTACGAGCCGTTCAACCCATTCGAACTTGCCCCAACCTATATATATCTTTCTTCTGAAGACTCTTCTTTTGTAACAGGCCAAGTACTTCTTGTAAATGGAGGTATTATGACTGAAACCTGAAACTCTTACAAAAATAAAAGACTGGGAGATTCCCAGTCTTCATATTTATGCAGTCTTTTTCCCGTTAGTCAATCTCTCAACTAACATACTCACAGATAAATCACCTGTCGCATTTAACATTGTTGCAGGTGGATCAATTAACGTACTAATTGCTGCAAGAATTGGTAAAGATTCTACTGGTAAACCAAACAGAGAAAGAATTAGCATTTCCCCAATCATTCCACCATTCGGAATTGCTCCCATTACCATACCAACTAGTAATGCAATACCGATTGTTACAAGATAAATATTCAAACCAGAGAAATTCATTCCAAATACACCGAATGCAAAAGCGATTTTTACGACTCCACCCATAACAGAGCCATCTTTGTGTAATGCACTAGCTAAAGGAATAAGAGTCTCTCTAATATTTTTAGATACGCCCATTTTTTCAGCTGATTCAAAATTTGTTGGAATCGTTGCTGCACTACTACAAGTTCCTAGAGATGTTAACGTTGAAGGTAATACATTTTTCCAATAAATTCCAAATCCGTAACTACCACCAGCCATATAAGCAATAATACTATAAACGATAAAATAAAATAGAATAGCAGTTACATAATATAAAACAAAAACTCGCTCATATGAACCTAGTAATTCCTCTCCATATGTTGGAACAAGATAAGCAAAATAAGCTCCAAGTCCTACAGGTGCAAGATACATAATATAGTTAACCATATTCATGATCACTACATTACCACTTGATAATAATTTTTTGACAATGTCTGCTTTATCGCCAGCTTTATTCGTTGCTAAGCCTACTAATACAGCAAATACAATAATTGCTAACATATTGCTTCTAGTAAACAAACCTGAGAAATCATTCACCGTAAATGTATTTACAATTTGCTCCGCTACTGAAACTTTATCAGTTGCATCAGGTTTAACAATTGGGATATGAACCCCATGTGCAGGTGGATAAAATTTCATAACAACAAGCATTATGATTGCTGCAATAATACCTGTAAATAAAAATACACCTGACATATTTCTCATAATCTTGCCGAATTTTTCTCCCCCGCCATTTGCAAAGCTTGAAGCTACAGAGAAAAACACAAGTGGTACAACTACTACGAATAATAAATTTAAAAATAAATCCCCTATTGGCTTAAGGGCAACTCCTACGCTTTCATGAGTATATCCGATGACTGAACCAATGATGATACAACTAAGTAAAATCAAAGGGAAAGCGTAATTTCTAAATGAAAATTGCATAAGCTTCCTCCTAATATAATTGCTATTTGTAGTATACCGAAAATTTAATAGTTTGTACTCCAATTTTTTAATAAAACCTACATATTTCTACATAAACATACAAAAAAGAACACTTTGTATGATCTACAAGTGTTCTACCTTTATTGAAATTACGAAATACTACCTATACTTTTGCCCGTATTCCAATGCTTTAATCCTACTTTTTTTGATCTTATTATCTTAAGACTTCATCAAAAGCAGCTGAAACCTTTTCAAACTCTTCTTCTGTTTCAATATCGTAAAACTCGCCATCTTCTTCGACTCTTAAGAAGAAAACGTCAATATCCTCTTCACTTTCTTTTTCTACTTCTTCTAGTAAACCTACTGCTATGTATTCATGACCTTCAATCGTAATTGAGCCTAGTACTTCGTAATCTTGCTCGTCTCCTTCATCATAGCTAAGTGTAAGAATTTCGCCTACTTCAATCTTTTCCATAAATCTTGACCTCACTTATTTAAAATTCATTTTGCATAAAGAAAAAACTTTATGTTCCTTAAGTGTAACAGAATGATGCAAAACGTTAAATTGTAAATACACTTAAAGCTTTTCTAAATCGTTCAACTTTTAAACCATCTTTTTTGTGAGAATCAATTTTGTTAAAAAAATTTATTTTTTTAATATTTACATGAATATTCTTACCAACACTGTAATAAGATTTAGAACAACCAATTCTTAAGTTTCTTTCAAGTTTATTAAGTTGGACAAGCCTATATCTTCAAATAGTAGATATTTTCTATATTTAGGGAGGATTACTGAATGTCAAAATTAATAACGGGTCAAGAACAAACTAGAAGAAAAACTATCAATTTTAAATCAATCTTTCAACGTTTTACTAAAAACCAATTAATTGATGAAACGCCATCACAACTTTTACATAATGAGTTAAGAAGCTTACAAAAACTTTTAGAGCTAAAAGAAATTAATTTTATTTATGCCGATCCCGAATACATAGATGTGGCTATTATGGAATTAGAAGCTATACGTACAAAATACAGTATTACTGTTAGACAATTAAAAGAAATACAGTCTGCTAGTGTTGTATGAAAAAAAGAGATAAATAGCATATTAGCTATTTATCTCTTTTTTTATGTTTTTCCCCTTGCTGATTAAGAACTGACCTCATACTTCGTTTCGTAAGTCTTAACTTTTTTAAATACATTGATGAAAATCGTTAAGCATGGAAGAAGCCATAAGAATATTGCATAAGGTAAATACTCATGTAACTTCATATTAATGACTGTACTACTCATGATTGCAAGAACATTCCAAGGGATCATTGCTGGAAATAATAAAGTTGTATCCGCCATTAACCGAGCCAATTCTTCTTTGTTATATTTATTTGACCAATGTGTTAAAAAAGATCGCCCTGTTAAAATAATAGGCATCGTTTGGTTACCGGCTATTACGCAAATAACTGCTGTTGCACCAATTGTTTTCAAAGAATCGGATAGCATTGAAGTTGAAGTTTGAAGCCATTTATCTAACATAGGCTGAATGATATTAAGCTCCTCCAATAACGCATTATAAATTCCTGCTACAGCAATAAACAATAACAAACTATACATATGACTTAGCCCTCCACCAAGTCCATTAATTCCGTGCCAAAAAGAATTCACAATTTTACTAAAAGAAATTCCATTAAATAAAGCTATTAAACTTCCAGATAAAATACTAATGACATACGAGTAAATAATGTTTATTCGAAATAAAACAAGTACAACTAATAAAATCGGTGGAAGAAATTGAATGAATGAAATATCCTTATTGCTCACGATTTCATGATGTGTCTGGGTAATTCCTTGCGCAAACAGTAAATCCATTACGCTAAAAAATATGATTGTTACGATTACAGCAGTAATGGATGTAAGAAGCATCGCTTTACCTTGTTTTTTGACAGTTGTTTCAAGAATATTAGCTAAAAGTTGATGTGCGCTTGAAAAAGGTGACGTTCGATCACCAACAAATGCACCCGAAATAACCGCTCCAGCCGATATTTCCACAGGTATATGCAGTAGTATGGCACTACTAATAAGAGGAACTCCTAAAGCACTTAATGTTCCAATCGACGAACCCAAAATCATTGAAAAAATCATCGTTGTTAGAAAACAAAACACAAAAAAATGATGTGGATTTATTGCCTGCAAAGTAATCGAAACCATCGATGTTATCGTTCCTGATAAATACCAAGATGGAAGTAAAAAGCTAATTAAAAATAAGATAAACAAAACGATTTTAACTTTACCCATTCCTTGATAGCTTAATTTCATAATATTTCTAACTGAATATCCTGTTTTTAAACTTAATACGACTAAAAAAATTAATCCTGGTAAAATTCCAAATACGAGAGAGATATGTAATATGACGGAACTAATTATTCCAGTCAAAGTTACTAATATTAGGAAACTTGCCTGTTTAACTGAATATTGATCCATCAATTGCCCTTCTTTCCAACAGATTTATTACACTAAAGTTGATTAAATATCATTCATTAATTATATAAGCTTTCAAATAATAATACACTTAAATTTCAATTAAAAAGCACTACTTCAATTCGAGAAGTAATGCTATTATTGTTCTTAAATTTAAGATGGCTAATTCTTTTGACATATTAATTACATATTCTTAATGGGATATCAAGCAATTTTAAGTACTTACTACTTTCGTTTGATTCATAAACTCTAATACATTCAACCTTAAATGTTAGAGGAAAAGTTAGTTCTTCCGTCGCCTTGATTGCCATATCATTTAACTCTAAATTTGTTAGCCCAAATTGTGTTTGTCCAAGAGTTAAATGTGGGATATATTCATCAAGTTCAAAATAATGTTTAATTAACTCTTTCGAAGGTGCTACTGTTTCAACTAATATTTCATGCAATTTAATTAATTCATCTGAGTCAACACTCAAATACAAAATATCTTCTCCAAAAAATTTTGGATTTCTTATCATAACCTCAAAAGATAAAAAGCTTTCGCAAATTTTTTTTACCTTTTCTAACCATTTCATGTCAGGGGTAAGTGCCCCTTGGGCCTTTACGGTAATATGTGGTTCGACGCCTTCAACTAATCTATTATTCTCCCATTGCTGTTGGAATTTCACTATTTTTTTCTTTAAATCATCTGGTGGTACTATTCCGATAAAGTACTGCATTTAAATCCTCCTTTAATGATGAGAATTATTTCTTAAATAAAGGCAATTCAACTTATACATATTTTTAACTAAAATGTAAATCGGTTCCATATTGAACTAATTTTAATTTTCGTGCGATTGCCTGCGATGCATAATTATCCCAAGATGTACTATACAAAGCAGTTCGTCTTTGGCCTTGGATGTCCGCAGCCCATGCATTTGAAACCATTAATCCATACTCTTTTCCACGAAAATCCTCGAGTGTATATACGCTTGCTTCAGCTGCTTCGGCTGATTGTCTGGCACTACAGCAAATCGAAACGGCTATGTCATTTTCAATAATTGCATAACATGGTTCTTTTAATTCTAGCTCCTCATATGTATAAGGAAAGTTTGGTAATAAATATTGTTTGTTTGCCTGGGTAATTTTTATTGCTTTCGATGATACTTTGCCAACTGTTTGAAATACATATGCTGGGCCCATCCATAAACTGTCTATCTGATTAGTTTTACTTAAAATCTTCATGATATTTACTAAAGGTATACTAGAATTCGTGTCTAAGGCTTTTTCTAATTCAATTAGTTCCTCATTTTTAAGACAATCTAAAAACCTTTTCACATTACCCATTTTGGTGCTTCCTATATAAAATCGTGGTGCTTCTGTATATGGTGGTTCATTTATTTGTGTTATTTTTCCAACTTCATTGTGTTTAAATAATACGTTAATATGCATTTCCATAAGTTCTAGTTCTGATTTCAAAAGGACTCCCCCTAGTTTCAAACTAGTTAATTTACATACTTCAAATTTCTTTTAACTCTATCTTTTAATTTTTACAAATGTTCCTTTTTTAGACTTCTCTATTGCGCTCTTATTCATTTTAGCAATGTTGTCTGATAAAAGAGATGATTGTTGGACAGTTCTTCCGTCTAATGATACAGGCACATCGATAATCCTTTTTTTACCTTTTCGATGAATATCATAATCCTGATCATTTTCTTCGAGCTCAACTTTTGCATATAAACTATTAATTAATTCTTGAATTTCTTGATCATTGCTTTCTTGAATTAATGTCATTAACTGCATATCATCCAATAATAAATCGTCTAACTTAATAATATCTTTTTGTAATGCCAGTTTAATAATCTTTGCAAGTGAATCATATGAATAAATGCTAATCGGACCTAAAAAATAATCAATAGCAAGCTTATAATAAATCACTGTAAACCACTCCGCCATTTCAATAGAGTTTACACAGATTTCTCCATTAACAATAACTAATGAATTTAAAAATGCTTTAATTTCTTTTTTAGGTGTTCCAAAATATGTATGCATATCTCTTAATGTATAATCTATTCGATCTGCACATAGCTTCGGAAGCTCTTTTTCAAGTATTTCCCATTTATCTATATCAAAAATTTCTTTTATATCGATATGATATTTTTCAAGTATAGAAGGAATCTCCGAATCTAAAATTACTTTTTCAAAGATTGTTTCATGGTAATTTTCTTCACTATTATCAAAAACAAAATCAATAACATGGGAAAATGCCGTGTGAGAAACATCATGTAATAAACCAGCTATTTGTTCCTTGACCGAACCGCCTAACCTTTTTATTAACAACATAACACCAATAGAATGGTCATATCGGGTTCCATTAAAATGATGATCCACTAAAAAGGTAGCACCAGCTTGATGAATTTTTTTTAACCGTTGAATTGGTTTTGTATCGATTAATTCAACAAGAACTTGATCAATATTGTATTGTCCATATAGTTTTTCGCTTAAAAACATACTGTACTCCTTTTCATTTTATATTTGAAATTCCATCTCCTTAACATAAACAGCATTTCCAGTAATTTCTATGTCATAAGTTGAATTTATTTTTTTTATATTTACTTTTACACGTCCATCTTTTTGAATTTCAGCTCCTTGCTCAATAACTAATTCAATTGCATCATTAACATCATTATTAATATACTTAGCATAATAAGCTCCTAAAATCCCAGAGGCAGTACCTGTAACCGGATCTTCAATCGTTCCTGAAAATGCAGAAGAAAAATGGCGAGCATGAAAATCTGCATTTGAATCGTATGTTTCTAAGCAGAATGGATGAACGGACGCTTTTGGTATTTCAGTCAAAATACTTGGAAAAAGCAGATTATCAGGTTTCATCTTTTCAAATGAAGATAAATTTTTTATCGGTAAAAGTAAATTCCAGGCACCTGTACTTCCATAAAGAGTCGGTAGACTTTTATCGATATCCTCCACACTAAGACCAATTGAGGACGCTACATCATCAATGGAACCCTTAAATTCTACAAATTCTGGTGTTTTTTGTTTCATCGTTATATAGATATAATTATTTGAATTGTGAATCTTGATTGGCAAAATCCCAGCCTTTGTTTCAATTGTTAACTCACTTTTAAACTCAATTTCCCCTCTAGTGACCAAAGCATATATGACTGCCATTGTCCCGTGACCACATAAATCCATTTCATGCCCTGGTGTAAAATAACGAATTTTATAATCAGCAACTTTCGAATTTAATAGAAATGAAGTTTCATTAAACCCCACTTGTTTCGCAATATCCTGCATTTCATAATCAGTCAAAGAATCGCAATCTAAAACGACACCAGCTGGATTTCCTTTATTGGGTTCTTTACTAAATGCATCGTAATGGTATACCTTAATATTTTTCATTTTCTCACCTCATTTAGTTTTTTATATCTATTCTAATTTTTATGAGATTGCTAGAATAGTGCTTATATTCAATTATTTTATAATAT
>NZ_NTZO01000180.1 GCF_002559405.1 Bacillus sp. AFS001701
CTATTAAATATTAGATTTTGTGAAAAAGAGAATTTTTTCATAAATAATAATATTTCTTCTGATATCTGATAATCAGTAAAAAATTTAAGCGTTACTTGATTTATTGGTTCATAACTAACTATTTCTTTACTTATTTTTATGGCACTTTCAAATAATTCAATATCTACCATGATGACCCCTCAAAATTATGTTTTGTTATTAATATATCAAACAAATTTAGTTATTTCTTATTGAAATATACTGCCAGATAGGAAAATAGGAGACGATCATAGTTAATCGTCTTTTCAGTGTTATTCAACTATTGCATGCGTTAATTGAAGTACAATGCTTAACAATTTCTATTTATGCACGATAAAAGATGCTTATTCATATTGAGAATCACTTATATTCTTTAATGGTCTTAAAACGGTAATGGTTCATCTAAGTATAAAAATGTTTAACAAAGATGCTAATGAAATAGGATACTATAGTCTAAGTAGAATAAAAAAGAGTGCTAAAAATCAGCACCAAATAATTGATAAATTAGAGATTAATCTTGAATGAATCGTACAGCATTTAAACCAATAATTTGAGAAGGGAGTGAAGTATTCCCATCAGGTAAAATAGGTGCTACTGATAGATCAGCTACCTTAAGGTTCTTTGTTCCAAAAACATTCAATTCGCCATCTACGACACCTTCCCGAACACTCCTTGCCATTTTGCATTGACCTCCAAAGTGGAAAACATTACGATATGAGGCCCTTACGAAACTTTCTAATTTTTTACGCTTTTCTTCAATATTTTTTATCTCAAAGATATTTTCAGGAGGGAATACGACTTTAAATATTCCTTCAGGATCGATTTCACGTGCTTTCTTCATAATGTTGTGGGTCTCAATAAACTGATCAACCATGAATCTCAGGTCATCTGCATTTCCTAGTGGATTAAGGTCTATGGTAGGATATGCCTCAGGATCGCTGTGTGAGACCATAATAGTACCTCTGCTTTTTGGGTTATCGTCAAAAAGTCCAAAACTTATGATATTGCTCTGCTTTTTTGGATCGAAATCCCAATTATTTTCCAATACCTCTGAGGCAGGGAGAAACGTTGATGCAGGAACTCCAATTATTTGAAGTCGACGCCCTCCCTTACCGCGATCGGCATTAAAAGCACCTAGTGTAATTGGATTATCAGGGTCTGCAGATATGAGGTCTAAAATCCGATTTGTTTTAACTTCAACTCCCATTCCGGTTGTAAATTGAGTTTGAAAGTTATGTCCTACATTTGGACTGTAAATTAAAGTTTCTATACCTGCTCTTTTCAGATCATCCGGGTCCCCAATTCCCGAACGCTGTAATATAACAGAAGATAAATTACCTGCACAAAGAATTATTCCCTTTTTCGCGAATGCTTTATTTGATTTGCCATTTCTGACAAAGTCAACTCCAACTGCAACTTGAATTTTTCCATCTTGCTTAAATAGGATTTTATTCACTGTTGTTTTAACCAAAATAACTAATTCTCTGTCGCCAACTCCAACTTCATCTGGATGGATCTCATTTCCTTGTGTTACTATTTTACTGTTTAAATAACCTGTTGCAGTAGATGAGCGAACAAATTTTCCATTTACTTCCTTATTTAAAAACTGTGATTTAAAAAAAGTACAATCCCTAATTCCAGTATTGTAATCCTCGACTATGGGAATATCTAATATTTCTGATGTTGCCTTTGCTAATGTAACGGTAATCCCATCCTTAGGAATAATTTGTTGTCTGACAAAAATAGGACCCTTTTTACCTCGTTCTTCTGGTAGTTGAGTCTTTCCAGTATAGGTTTCATTTTTTTTGAATAGCGGCCTTACACTGTTATAACTCCATTGAGGTCCAACTAGACGTGCCCATTCATCATAAAGTTCCTTGCTTCCCCTTACAGCATACATGGCATTATGCTCAGAGCTCCCACCGATTGCTCTACCGCCTGACACTCTAAGTTGTTGATTCCCAATACCAGGCTGTAAATTTGTAAACATATTAAAAGAATGCCTATTATCAGCAGACAAAACACCTGATACTGCACCTGAAGGGCTACTTAGCTCTTGAGTCATATTTGTGCCTGGTTCAAGTACCAATACAGAAGTAATTTTGTCATCCGATAACTTTTTTGCAATTAGACCACCTGCTGTTCCTGCTCCAATCACAATAAAATCAAAAGTGTTATCACTCGACACCGTACCAATCCTTCCGTTACTGATTTTGTATAATGTGAACTACTCATAGGTATGTTTAATTATTTAAACTTATGAATATATATGGGATTTACTGAAGCATTTGCCTTCTTATTAGATTTATTTGTATGCAAAAATCAATTTAACTCGAGCAATAAATGGAGTAATAAAAAAATCCCAATTTCTTTATAAAAAAATTAGAAATTGGGATTTTTAATATTTTAAATTCCTTTAGGTTGAAAATCCAAATATTTTGGACGCTCTACTAAGGGTCAATACAAGATATTTTCACTCTTGTTTCAAATCACTCTCTTCAATTATCCTCCCTCGATTTTGAAATTGAAGTTGATTTACCATAATATACATTGTTAAGTGTTGTTCAACTATCTCATGCGTTAGCCATCCATGAATCAAAGGATTCACAACAGTGAATGGCTGTTTAAATCGTTCTCCCATAGTAGTTGTATAAGGTAAAAATTTGTTGTAGGTAAATGAGGTCAATTGTAGGATAGAAATAGCAGATATCATATCTTTTTTTCTATCCTTCGTTTTTTGTCATATCATGTATGACTTTAAATAAAAACACTTAAATATACATATTTTTTCTCATTTACTTGAATTTCTATAAAATATTTTCCTATCCTTTTTTCAAAGTTTTTAGTTTTACTAAAATCCTTCATCTTGAGATGAAAAAGGTATATGAAGTCTTTGCTCAACCACACGAAGTCGCTGATTTAATCTATTTAAGCGTCTAGTGTGACGTTCTGAAGTTTGTTGAAGTTGATTTACTTCCCTATTTAGCTGATTTACTCGTCTTTCTAACTCATTTATACGTCTTGTAAAAGATTGAAATTGTTGAAATTGTCCTTGCTGTCTATCTACGTCATACTCATCATGATAGGTTGGTTGATAATATTGATGTTGTAAGTATGAAGATTGAGGTGGATAAGAGTAATAATTACCATAGTAATACATAATATCTCGCTCCTTCTTTTTATGATAACAAGATAAAATATGTAGGCAAATGAAGGATAGAAACGGCTCTAGCCTAATTTACTTAATGAAAATTTAATGTTATGAAGTGAAGTTAAAAAAAGGAATTAATTGAATAAGCTGATTATATCATCTCTTATGCAACTATCCTGCCAGTTAGAGCTATAAAAAAAGACCACCGAAGCATGCGTTAGCCAACCATGAACCTTTAGATTCACAACAGTGAATGGAAGGTTTTATTGTACTCCCATGGTAGTTGTATAAGCAGTATTTGCTCAGACTAATGGAGATAACTACAAACTTCAGTATAAAAAAATAAGTAAATTGGGTTAGAAAATTCAACTATACTCAAAATATTCGTTACTTTTCTCTTATTGATTATAAAATCAAAAAGACTGATAATGATAATCGATATCGTTTTAATGTTTCATTAATGAGGAGGTTTTATCGTGTTTATCCAATTTTTAAGGGAAAATCGTTTTATATCGCTGCTTCTTACTGTATTTCGAGTCTATCTTGGATGGGAATGGCTTAATGCTGGCTGGGGAAAAATCTCAAGTGGCAAATTCGATGCAAGTGGCTTTTTAAATGGAGCAGTGAACCAGGTATCTGGTGAACACCCTGCTGTTCAACCTTGGTGGGGAAATTTTTTAAAAGAAGTTGCATTACCTTACGTTGATCTTTTTAATGTTCTAGTGCCTTGGGGAGAATTTTTAGTTGGTCTTGGCTTAATTTTGGGTATTTTCACATCATTTTCAATACTAATGGGGCTTACAATGAACTTTGCTTATATGTTTTCAGGAACGACAAGTACAAATCCCCAAATGGTTTTTCTAGGAATATTTATTCTTGTGGCAGGAATGAATGCAGGAAAAATTGGATTGGATCGTTGGTTCATGCCGGTTCTAGGAAAATTGATATATAAAAGAGATGGTAATGAAAAAATTTCCCAAAGTGCATAATGACAATAGCCCTTCTCATCATACGAGAGGGGTTTTACTATGTCCTAACCAACTATAAAAAGGCTGCAAAACAGCCTTTTATGATCTTTAACTAGTCGAGTAGAAAGGAGTCTTTTTACCTTACGGTAAATCGAACTCCATCTCCTCCCAGAACCGTGCTTGCGCTATTAACGCACACGGCTCCTCCAACTTATCATTCAAAGAACTTAGTTAATTTCTATCAGACTTTACTATTCTGCTATCCTTAGTAGTTTTGTTTCCATTTATTCTACCTCTGTGTGTAGTAAATGTGTCCCTAATAAGGGCGATACTTTGGTAGCAGCCTTTCCTCCATCGGCATTACCCAACTTCATAGGTACTAGGCTGCTATCCGACTCCCTAC
>NZ_NTZO01000181.1 GCF_002559405.1 Bacillus sp. AFS001701
ATATTTCAACACTCTGAAAATAAACCTTCTATATTAGAAGGTTTATTTTCAGAGTGTTGACAAACCCCTTTTTCAAAGTTTTACTTGTTGAAAAAGGGGTTTGTCAACATTTTTATTAGCACATTTAGTTGACGAATATAGATTTAGATACTATATCTTGTTACTACTCTTATCGCAAAAAATAGCTGTCGACTTTGTCGACAGACTGAAACCTTCTATATTAGAAGGTTTTATTTTTCTCATTTCATTTTACTAATCATCTGAATCACTTCTTCTACTATATAAGGTACTTCTTCAAATGCATTTCTCATATGTAACCTCTCAGTTAACTTATGGGCATCTTTTCCGAACGGTCCGATATTTAACACTGGTGCATTTAATTTTTCCATTAAACTAAAAGGTAAAGTATAACTATCTCCCCATACAGGTGTGTTCAACTCGAATGCTGTCCATCCGCCAAGCGAATCACTGTAATTAACATAGCTTAAGTCACTTATTCCATTAAAATAATGAATACGTTTTACGGGTAAATTAAATTGGTTACTAGCAAGCTCAGAAGAAAATTGAATACACTGCTCCACTAACTCATCTCCAGTAGAATTTATTGCTGGATAGTAAGGTGGTGCAAATAAAATAATAATAGCTGGTGCAAGCTCCTGACATTCAATCATTAAATTGTCTGCAATTCTAAAGGACTTCTCACGATCATCCCATTCACTGTGCGAATGAATTTCTTTTTTAAGGTTCAATACATAATCTTCGCCGAGCTTCCTGATAGCATATTGCTGCAAGTCTGTATACTGGATAACTTTTACTTCCCCAACTGGATTTACATTATGTTTTTTACAAATATTTTCATATTCAAAACTACATTCTTCTGCAGCTTCGTGTGCTACTTTTTCGAACAAATTAAAAACTTCAGAAGCATTTCTTTTCATTAAAAACACATTGTATAGCGCACATGAACGAAAAGGTGTTTGAGTCGAATACTCTAACCTCAAGTCCTTCTGCTGTAATGTAACAGGTAATGGCGTCTTCTCACCAAAATCAATCTCTTGAAACTCTTCATTCCACTCCATTTTTCTAGTTAAAAAAGATGCAATATATGGAGATGTTATGCCACTTAATGGTTCCCCAGCATGAGTTTCTTTCCCATAAAATAATGCTGCTGGCATTATTTTACCAATTGTACCAGAGTAAATATAATACTTTGGATCTCCTGGTTCTTGTGAGAATACGGGCTCACCATTTAAAAATAATTTAAAATTCAAATCATATTCTTCCTGAAGATTTACAAGAGTTGAGACCGCGTCACGCATTCCAGCCGAATTTACCTCTTCATCAGGAACAGTTAATAATAAAAGATTAATTGGCCATTTTTCAATACTAGCTTTCTCAATAAGACTCATATGCATCGCAAGTCCCATTTTCATATCCATCGATCCACGACCAAATAAATATTCACCAGAATTCAAATCACTTTGGACTTCTTTTGATAATTCATTTAGCCGTTCATGAAAAGCATTTGTTAAATCCTCTGTTTTTGTAGACAAATGTTCAAGCTCACCATATTCTTCTGTATTTACAGTATCAAAATGACTTATAAGACAAATCGTATCTTTAACATCTGGCTTTTTATACAATGCAGTTAAAAATTTACGACCTTTATCTGAATCATGTAACTTCAGTTGATTTGGTGAATCTTTAAAATATTGTAAAGCTGATAGCTTGTTAAATAAATTAATAGGAAATTGCCGTTCCCCATTTGTTAGCGTTATACTTTTCCAGCTTACTAGTTCTGAAAGTAATGTTTTCAAGTTTTCAGGTGAATTCCATAACATCTTATTCATATCTGTCCCCCATAATCATTCTGTAATTTAAGTTTCAATATCTCTAATTGGAAATGGGTAATTCGATCAATATCTCACCTATTCTATAAATGTAACTTAATACCTTTTTTAAATAGTAAAAACGGTAAAAAATAAAAACCCATCTATTTCTAGATGGAAAAATTAATAGCAGTATATAGACTAGAAAGTCAGACTCATTACAAGTACTAAGCAAGCAGTCTGACGCTTAATATTGAGCACCATTTATATTCCACACAATAAAAGTACACACAAAAATTAGTCCAAATAAGAACATTAAAATAAATCCAGATAATTTCGCTAACCCTTTTTCTTCTTTTATAATTGCAATTACACCAGTAATTAAGCTCGCAAAAAGACAAATATAATAAATATAAAATGCTATAACCTTTATTGTATTTAAAGTTTCGATTGTAAATGCAAAAATCGCACTAATTAAACTACCTAAAACAAAGAAGTATGCTAACTTACCGATTTTTTGACTAAACTTAATTACGCCATTTGTAATAATACCAAAACAACTAATTAGCGAAAGCCAAAAAATCCCTTCTAAGATTCTTCTGCTAACAATTGGCAATGAGTTCGCAAAATGTCCTATAAATGAAATAAATATAACAAACAACAATATGAAGACATTTCTTCTATATTTTTTGAGCTCCTGCAAACCACTCAGCCTCCTAGGCTATAAGTTTATTAAACATCTTGCCCTAATGCATACTATTCAACAATAGAGGCAATTCCCCTCTATTTAACGGATAAATTACCAAACAAAAAAAGAACAAAAGTTCTCGTTTTATGTCGAAAAACTTTAAATTAGTTCGTATTGCAAACGTATGTTCTTTATTTTATAATTTAAATATGGATCGAATAGAAAATAGTAATGGATAGGCAAGCGTTTTAGAATATTTAAGTTTCTTTCAAATTAACAAAATTAATTTTTAAACAAGGAGTGAAGTGGAACATGTCATTAGAATTAATCCCTTATTTAATCATGGACGGAAATGCTCAAGAAGCAATCAATTTTTATGAAAAAGCACTTGATGCAAAGGTATTATTTAGTCAAACTTATGGACAAGTTGGAGAAGATTCAGAAGGAAAGATACCGTCTGATGCTAAGAACTTAATCATGCACGCAACGATCCAAATCGGAGAATCAGTATTAATGCTTTCAGATACTTATCCTGGTTACCCGTTCCAAAGTGGAAACCAAGTAACAATTTGTATTTCCACAAATGAAATTGAAATTTCAAAACGATTTTTTGAAGGCCTTTCAGAAGGTGGCGAAGTAGAATTACCATTACAAGATACTGGATTTAGCCCATGTTATGGTAAAGTAGTAGACAAATTTGGCGTACTTTTCCAAGTATTTACACACCCTGCCGGGCAGCAATAATTTCATTTATTAATTCCCTATTCTTGAACACATTGCTTGTTACATAGTTAGTTCTATACTTCCATAATCTAAAAAATTCTTAGTTAGAATTTCATACATATTTTAGCAGCAAAAAACGACTCGGCCAAATATGTCTGAGTCGTTTTAATAAATTATATTCTTCTTTGGATATACCTTACGACGTTCGTCACTAATTTTCTTGGCATAAATCGAACAGAATTTGCTAGTATTTTATTCGTCATACCAGGAATCACAATTGTTTTTCCATCTCTAAATCCCCTATATGCTACTTTAGCCACATCTTTTACATTCCCTACTCCACTTTGGAATAAATTTGATTCATGTATATTGGCACGTTTTCCAAAATTCGTTTCTGTTGCACCAGGACAAACAGCTGTTACGTTAACATTCGTTCCTTTCATCTCATTCGCAAGTGCCTCAGTAAAAGAAAGAACATAAGACTTTGTTGCATAATAAACAGCCATTAATGGCCCAGGTTGAAATGCTGCAGTAGATGCAATATTCATCACTCCACCTTTATTTCGTTCAATCATCCCTTTTAAAAACAGTTTTGTAAGATGTGTAACTGTACGTATGTTTAAATCAATCATGTTTAACTCTTCGTCTAAATTTGTAGTTACAAACTCCCCAAATAATCCAAACCCAGCATTATTCACTAAATAATCAACTTGAATAGTTTCAGCATTTAATTCCTTTTGTAAAGAAACGATTTCCTCTTCCTTAGATAAATCCTTTGAAAAAAGATGAATCTTTACTTTCGACATTGATTCAATTTCATTTTTTACTTCCATTAAATTATCAATCGATCTTGCTACTAAAACTAAATCGAATCCATCCTTTGCAAATAAAATAGCTAATTCTTTACCAATTCCTCCGGATGCACCTGTAATTAATACAGTCTCATTTGACTTCATCATTATTTCTCCCTACTATTCCACTTATATTATTTATCAGTTAATTTAAATTAAGATTATACGTTTAAACATTTAAACATATATGGTGATATTTACTATACCTTATAAAAGAAAAAAAGACAATAATATATTGTATTGCAAGTTAATTCAATAAAATCAATAGAGATTTTTATGATATTATCAATATAAAAGGTAAAAAAGGAACTGGCGACGATGAACTTAAAATTGGCTTTAAATATTATTAAATACTCAATATTTTGGACAATCCTTTTATTTATAACTGCAATGTATTTACCAGATACATTAAACATTAGTGAAAGATTATCTAGATGGGTTTTTGAAATCGTATCAATTGTAGTATTTATTATTAACTTTCAAAAATGGAAGCAATTGTTTATTGCATTCCCCATTGGAATGGTATTACTTATGTTATTTATTGTTTTATTCGTACCATAAGTTTCAATCTTACATTGATATGCATCTAACGCATGCGTATTACAAAAGAACTAAAAAAGTCGATTTCCAAATGTGGAAATCGTTTTTTTATAAATTGATTCGTCTCGATTTACTTTCTCAATATTGCATGGAATACAAAAATAGTATATTGTTTTCGGTACAATGGTTCATCAACTTAAACAATTAAACTGATTTGTGGAGGAACTAATTGAATGAACAAATTTGACCAATTAAATACAATCAAAGAAGATTTTATTAATTGCCAAGAAGTGCTATTGGCGATTGGAGATGAAACTCGTCAATCCATCTTGTTAGTGTTAATGGGAACTGATTGTCAAACAGGATTACGTGTAGGTGAAATCACTCAACAAACACATCTTTCTCGTCCTGCTGTGTCACATCATCTTAAGATTTTGCGAGATGCGGGTGTAATTTTAATGCGTAAAGAAGGAACAAAAAATTTTTATTTTATAGATGTACGAACAAAATTAGGTTTATTAAAAGATCTTGTGAAGGACATTGAAGAGCTATTGCAAAAATTTTATTGAAACGTAGTTGTGAATCGTCTGATATTTGGAGGGATAGTAAATGAAAGCAATGGTAATTGAACGGTATGGTAAAGTCCCGATGCGTATGGTTGAAATGACGATACCTGACATTGGAGAAAATGAAGTTCTTGCAGAAATACATGCAGCTAGTATTAACCCTGTTGATTTTAAGATACGAGATGGAAAAGTCAAAATGTTACTAAAATATAAAATGCCACTTATCCTTGGAAATGACTTTTCTGGTGTAGTCGTAAAGGTTGGAGCAAAAGTAACTCGTTTTAATATTGGAGATGAAATCTATGGGCGTCCACGTAAACAGAAAATGGGAACGTTTGCTGAATATATTGCAGTTCATGAAGAGGATATAGCATTAAAACCTAAAAATTTGAGTTTTGAGGAAGCAGCATCAATCCCACTCGTTGGATTAACCTCATATCAAGCTCTGCATGACATTCTTCAAATAAAGAAAGGACATAAGATTTTGATTCATGCTGGATCTGGCGGTGTCGGTACCTTTGCTATTCAGTTCGCAAAACTAATGGGTGCTACCGTTGTAACAACTGCAAGTGCAAAAGGGATGGATTTGGTTAAATCTCTCGGTGCAGATGAAGTTATCGACTACAAAAGTACAAAATTTGAAGAAAAATTTAAAAATTATGATGCGATATTTGATACACTTGGGGGAGAAACACTCGAAAAATCATTTAAAGTTCTAAAAAATGGTGGGAAAATTGTTTCCGTTTCAGGTTTACCAAACGCTCGATTTGCTAAAGAATATGGTTCTGGATTTTTTAAAACAATGTTATTTTCAGCAGCAAGCTATAAACTAACTATGCTTGAAAAAAAATATAATGTTCAATATACTTTTTTGTTTATGAAGCCAAGTGGAGATCAATTACGCATACTATCAAACTATATTGAATCTGGTAAAATTAAACCCATAATTGATAAAGTTTTTCCTTTTAACGATGCTCAAAAGGCGATGGAATACTCGGAATTAGGAAGAGCTAAGGGGAAAATAATTTTAAAAATTAGATAGATCACAAATTTTTCAGAATCCAGGTTTAATTTAAATTACTAATTCGGAATATGTTCAAAGGAGTTCGGTCTTTATGAAAAAAGTGATATATAGATTATCCTAATGCAACTACCTCATTCATTATGAGTAATATAAAAGTTCCTAAGGTTGTCTAAGTTGACAACCTTTTTTGGTCAAAATCAACATTTAGATTTAACAAAACCCTTTCAATAAGATAAAGCCTATTAATCTTTTTTTAAATTTGCGTTTATCTTATCAAGTTTTGCTTCAACCCTCTCCATTTGAAGCCTATTTTTTCTAATAGAACGAAAAATAAATACAACCAAAATAATAATAGCAACTGGTATTAAAAATTCAATCAACTGAAAGATTAAATCTCCTATAGCCATACCATTTACACCTTCCTTATTTTTAGTGCATTAAACTAATCTCACTTCTAATTAAAGTATAAACGAAATTGGGAAATTATGTAATATATACTTATTCCTAAAATAAAAGAGAGTACAACTGTACTCTCTAAAGTGGATAGAATTCAACTACATTCTGGACAAAGGCCGTAAATTTCAAATTTATGACTTTGTACTGTATAACCTGGTAAATCAACAGATAAATTGTCCATAGGGCATCTATAAATACTTTTTGTATTACCACAATCTAAACAAATAAAATGATGATGATGCTCTGAAGAAGAACACTTCGATCGAAAACGTTTTTCACCATCTAGTTCTGTAACTTCCACTACATCAACCTCAATAAATGTGGATAAATTACGATAAATCGTATCGAAGCTAAGCCCTTTGTATTTATCTTTTAATGCTTGTTGAATATCTCTTGCAGTTACATATTTATTTTGCCTAAAAATATATTCAAGCATATCATATCGTTTAGGCGTATTTTTGAAGCCTCTTTCTTTTAATAATTTTGATGCATCTGCTAATTTCATTTAATCACTACCTTTGACTCGTTCTTAATTTCTTCAGACCTAAAGTAAAAATAAGAATAAGGATTTGCAGGATCACAATCGTACCACCAGGCGCGAGATTTAAATTATAAGAAAGCAAAATACCTGCAACAACTGAAAACTCTCCGAAAATAATTGAAAAAATAATTGTTTGCTTAAATCCCTTTGAAATTCGTATGCTCGCTGCTACTGGTAAAGTCATTAGAGAAGATACTAATAAAACACCTACAACTCTCATAGAAATGGACACTACTAAAGCAACTAATAAGATAAACAAATAATGAATCCATTTTGCATTAATACCTGACGCAACTGCATATTCTTCGTCAAATGATAAAAGGAACAATTCTTTATAAAGTACTATGATAGATATTACTACAAAAACAGCTATAATTATGACAGTAATTAAATCTTCTTGTGACACAGCACTAACACTACCGAATAAATAACTAAATAGATCTGTATTAAATCCATTAGCTAATGAAATTAAAATGACACCTAAACCCATTCCTCCTGAAAGAATGATTGGAATTGCTAACTCTTGATAATGTTTATAAACACTTCTTAGTTTTTCAATTAAAAATGCTCCTGCAACTGAAAATGTCATTCCCATAAATAAAGGACTAATAAAGCCAGATGTAAAGAAAAACTTTTCAAGTAAAAGACTTGCTGCTACTCCTGATAAAGTCACGTGACTCAATGCATCAGAAATAAGAGATAATCTTCTAAATACAACAAATACACCTAATAATGGTGCCATAACTCCAATAATCATACCTGTGATTAATGTATTTCTCAGAAAATCATAATGAAAGAAATCCATCATATTCGATCTCCTCCATTTTCGTGATTGTGAGATAGTACATGCACAGAATGGCCATATAGAAGAGACAAATCCTTCTCAGTAGCATCTTTAAACTTATCTCGACTACCGTGGAAGTGTAGCCTTTTATTTAAGCATGCAACATGTGATACTTTATCAGTAATAATGCCTATGTCATGAGAAACTAATAATAAAGTAATACCAAGCTTAGTATTTAAATCGCTAAGTAATTGATAAAAGCTTTCTACATTTTCAGCATCTACCCCAACGGTTGGTTCATCGAGTATTAATAGTTCGGGATTACTTACAAGTGCTCGCGCTATAAAGACACGCTGTTGTTGTCCTCCTGAAAGTTCGCCGATATTACGATTTGCAAATTCATACATTCCAACTGATTTTAAAGCTTCAGCGACTTTTTGTTTATCCGAATTTTTAAAACCGTTAAACAATCCAATTTTAGAAACAAGACCTAATGATACTACTTCAAAAACCGATGCTGGAAATCCAGAGTTAAAACTATTCGCTTTTTGAGATACATAACCAATCTTATCCCAACTTTTCATTTTTCGAATATCTGTACCAAATATCTCAATTTTTCCTTCATCTGGTTGTTGGATACCTAATATACATTTTAGTAAAGTTGATTTGCCACTACCATTTGGACCAACTAAACCTAAAAAGTCTCCTTTTTTTACTAGAAGATTAATGTCTGTTAATACCTTTTGACGTTCATAGCTATAAGACAAATCTTCAATTTTTATGATATCTTGACTCATTTATTAAAACACCTTCATCTATTTAGGAATAATTACGTTTTACTTCAAGTTCTTAGTATAAGAGAATACTTCTTATTTGTAAACAAAGAAAACTCGGCAAAATATTTATTAGTTTTTGAATTCATTTCATCTTTATCAAAACTTTAAATCCCTTAATTTACCGATAAAATCTTTAATGTTTTTTTAATAAACAAGGCTTATCACTTTGTGACAAAAAATACAATATGTTACAATTAACATATAAATATAGATAAAGAGGTGGTTTTTTGAACGCAATTACACATCGTAAGCTTTCAAACTTTAAGATTATTAGACGGGGGTTTTTTATTACATTAGGAGCTGCATTGATGGCAGCTTGCTTAAAAGCATTCTTTATTCCAACTGATATCATTGATGGTGGAATCGTAGGTATCTCTTTGATCCTCTCCCATATTACTTCGATTAATCTCGGTATTTTTCTATTCTTGTTAAACTTACCTTTTGTAATAGTAGGTTATAAGCAAATCGGTAAAACATTCGCTATCTCAACTTTATTTGGTATCACTGTACTCTCAGTATTTACCTCTCTTTTTAAGGACATTCCTCATTTAACTAATGACCCTTTACTAGCAGCATTATTTGGTGGATTAGGTTTAGGAATTGGCGTAGGCTTAGTAATTCGTAATGGTGGCTCACTTGATGGGACTGAAATTATAGGAATACTTTTAACAAAATCATCACCTTTTTCAATTGGTGAGGTTGTTATGGCATTTAATGTATTTATTCTCGGAAGTGCAGGATTTGTATTCGGATGGGATAATGCTATGTATTCATTAATTGCCTATTATGTAGCATTTAAAACAATCGATTTAACAATCGAAGGGTTCCAAGATACTAAATCCGTTTGGATCATTAGTGATAATGATAAAGAAATCGGTGATGCATTAAATGCCCGATTAGGTCGAGGAGTTACATATTTTCATGGCGAAGGTGGCTTTATGGGTGAAGATAAAAAAATCATCTTTACAGTCATTTCAAGACTTGAAGAAGCAAAATTAAAATCGATTGTTGAAGACTATGATGAAAATGCCTTTGTAGCAATCGGAAATATAGCAGATGTTAAGGGTGGAAAGTTTAAGAAGAAAGCAATCCACTAATAATAAACAATTAAGCTTGAATTCTATCATGAATTCAAGCTTTTCTATTTTAATAGTTTAATTGAGTTGTTCATTTAATTCCGCTTTATGACGCCTCAGTAATCCAGTAATAAGATTTACTGCGAATAAGTTAGAAAGTTAAATGCGATTTGATTCTTTCTTTTAACAGCGTTTAATGAACTCCACGATTATTATGTAGTTTTTGTCTTTTAGTTTCTTCTGAATCTCCTTATGAAACGCAGAACCGTCACAGTTTTCTAACGCTCTCTCTCCCACTATTTTACATATGTTTTGAAAAATCAATTGAGATTAGTGTCCTATGCACATTATTTATAACATCCTTTCATAAAATTTATTGATGAAATATTTCACCTAAGAGGAGGTCCAGAATGAATATTATCCAAACTCTCATAAATAAAAAAGTAAATAGTATAACACCAAAGGATTTATTAAAATTAAGCCAACAATATCAAGTGTATATCACGCCAGATCAAGCCAATAAAGTGGCTGCAATATTAAACGGGAAAAATTATAATATTTATGACGCTGAACATAAAAAACAAATTCTTTCCCAAATTGCAAATGTTACCTCTAAAGCCACTGCACAACAAGTTGATATTATTTTTCAAAAGCTAACTTAAGCTTGGTTAAAATGTTCATTAAAAAGCTTTAATTTATAACTCTACTCATTTCACAAATCATATAATGCTCATACAAAGGATCACCTAACTATTCTAAAACGAAATGAGAGGGATTAATATGGATTTGCATGAGCTACATTATGAAATAATTTATTTAGACAAAGAAACAGATGACGAAGTGAAATTCAAACACATGTTTCATATGGATGATTTAAGCCATAACTTAGCTCTTAATATCGGTAGTAGTTTAATCGAACGTGACAAGGCACATGTGGTCTATATTAAATTAATGCACTTAGACGAACATGATCACGAATTAGTTAGTAATGTTGTCACTGTGAAAAGAATTAAAGACGGAAAAATAATTGCTTCATATTTGGATAGTAAGTTAAAAAAGGTTGTAGAAATCGAATTATAAAGCAGATCAAATGGGGCTGTCTCATATGTCGAATTAACAGACATATGGGTGCCTTTTTTATTACTAGTGCAAGTGGGGGTATATCTCTATATTGCTTTCTATTTGTAACTGATCATTTAAAAATAATTAACAGTTTTTTATTCGCTTAAGTAAGAATAAGAGCATATTTCATAGTTTTTCATTTGAAAGTATCTACTTTTATCTGATTTTTAAGACATTATACCTTAAGGGGTATGGGTAATTTGGTCTATTATTTGTGATTCTTAGGAATTTAATTGCAGTTTTGATAAATTTATTTGCGATTCTCTAATTTCAATTGCAGTTTTACCGATTTTAATTGCAATTTCCAGATTTTATTCGCAGTCCAATAAGAAAATAAAGAAAACCAGCCCAATATTTAAAAAGAGCTGGTTTCTTTGAATTAAGCTTTCAATAATTCTTGGATTAAGTTTTCATTGAATTCTTGATTGCGTAACATTTCGATTTCTAATTTATACGGTGGTACCTTGTTGTTTTTATCTTCACCAACATATGGTGTTTCTAAAATTTTAGGGATGTCCATTAGTTGTGGATGATGAACAATATAGTTTAATGCTTTAAATCCAATCGACCCAAATCCAATGTTCTCATGTCGGTCTTTGCGACTTCCCATTGGATTTTTACTATCGTTAATATGAAGTACTTTTATTTTATCGATCCCAATTAATTGATCGAATTGTTGTAAGACACCATCAAAGTCATTAACGATATCATAACCAGCGTCATTAATATGGCATGTATCAAAACAAACTGATAATTTATCGTTGTAGTGTACACCTTCCATAATTCTCGCTATTTCTTCGAATGATTTACCACATTCTGATCCTTTCCCAGCCATTGTTTCAAGCGCAATTTGTACTGGAGTTTCAGCTGTTAATACTTCATTTAAACCTTGAATAATTCTGTCGATACCAGCATCTTCACCAGCGCCTACGTGAGCACCTGGATGTAATACGATTTGTTTTGCTCCTAAGGCTGCTGTACGGTCTATTTCTTTTTGTAAAAATTCAACACCTAATTCATAGGTAGCTGGATTTGTAGTATTTCCAATATTGATAATATATGGTGCATGGACTACTATATCAGCAATTCCATTTTCAGCCATATGTTTTAACCCCGCTTCAATATTTAAATCTTCAATTGCTTTACGTCGTGTATTTTGAGGCGCACCTGTATATACCATAAATGTATTAGCACCATAGCTTGCAGCTTCTTCACTAGCGGCTAAAAACATCTTCTTACCGCTCATTGAAACATGAGATCCTATTCGTAACATTCTTTCAGCTCCTACCTTAATTAATCATACTTACCATTTTAACATGAAAATCAATCATGGTTAAATGGTTCGCCTGTTTATAAAAGAAAAAGAAAGGAATTTTCTTCCTTTCTTTTTTCAAACTATCTACTTGTTTTTCTTTTCACTTTATTTTTAAATGATTCTCTTTGTTCATTCAGTTTACGTTTATAGCCAGGTTTAACTTTAGATGGCTTTTTAATTGCTTTACCAGCAACTGCATCTAAATTTCGATCAGTTTTTTTACGTAGCTTACGTTTAGAGCGTGGTCCTAAATCAACCCATTCACCTTTTTTTAGTTCACGATGCTCAAATGTAATTCCACGATCTTGAAGTTTGTCTAATGCTTGTTCATCTTCTTGATCATAAATTGTAATAGCAGTTCCAGAGAAATTAGCACGTCCTGTACGACCTACACGGTGGACGTAAAAGTCTAAATCTGCTGGTAGTTCAATATTGATTACATGACTTACCCCTTCAATATCGATTCCTCGAGAAGCTAAGTCAGTAGCTACAATATATTGGAACTCTAAATCTTGAATTTGCTTCATCATTTTTTTACGTTCACGAGGACTTAAATCTCCGTGAATTTGACCAACTTTTAAGCCATAAGATGCTAATTGATTCGCAACTTCTTCAGCCTTTTTCTTCGTATTTGTAAAGACAATTGCTAAATATGGCTGAAAACTTAATAAAATATCTTTAGCCATTTTCACTTTGTCTTTATGGCGACTTGGAACAATAATATGTTCAATTTTCTGAGCTGAAAGTTGTTGCGGATTAATATGAATATGTTCAGGATTTTCCATATACTTTTTCAAAAACGGTTTAAGCTTTTCAGGAATTGTCGCTGAAAAAACAAGCATTTGTAGTTTCTTCGGCATTTTTGAAGCAACTTGGTCCACATCATGAATAAATCCCATATCTAACATTAAATCCGCTTCATCCACTACTAAATACTTCGTAGTATGAACTAATAATACATTATCATTTACTAAATCTTTAATACGTCCAGTAGTACCGATTACGATATGTGGCTGTTTTTTTAGTTTTTCAACAGTACGTTTGTAGTCAGTTCCTCCAACGAAGTTTTTTGCAGTTAATTGCTCATCTTCTGGACAACATTCAATGATTGCTTGAACATCATTATAAATTTGAGTCGCTAATTCACGAGTTGGAGCAGTTATTACTAATTGCACTTGATCTAAAGATGGATCTAATGTATTAATTGTCGGAAATAGGTATGCATGAGTCTTTCCTGACCCTGTTTGCGATTGACCGATTACACTACGTCCAGTTTTAACTTGAGGAATGATCTTTTGTTGAATTTCTGTTGGTTCTGTAAAGTGCTTCTTCTCTATCGCTTCCAAAATAAATGGTTTTAATTGAAAATTTTTAAATGAAATTGCCATATAACTCACCTTCTTAATTTAAACTTTCTATGTATTGAGGAAACTTTCTCCCAGTACAAAATAGCTACAATTATCTATTATACAATAGATTGGCCCAATATAGCTAATTCTAATTTTTCTTTCTTCTTTACTAGCATTTTAATTTTTATTCTGTCCTATACTAACCATTTCAAATTATGTGCATAGCCTAAGTAATAAAGAGTATATTTGAAAGGAGGTATTAGATTGGGATTACTTGATAAATTTAAGAAAAAAAATAAACAGCCTTTTCCTATGAACGGTCCAAATTTTTATAATAGTTATCAACAGCCTTATCAAAATTTACAAAATCCATACGGTGCAAGACCAAATTTTGATCAACGATATCCATATCCTCAATCACCGCAGCAACCTTATATGCAACATCAACAACAGTTTTATCCACCTGTCCAACAAATTGTTGGGCAACAAGGTCATTATCAACAACCAATTTCATATCAGCCGCAGTTAAACGCACATCAACAATATATAAGCCAAAATAAAATTTTACAACCTGTTCCTTTTCAAAACCAGCCAGTGATGCAGCCGCAGGGCGGTAGTAATTATCAGCAACAAGGATCACAAAATCAATACCCAATGACTGGGCAACCACCCGAAAAAGAAGATGATGGCAGTCCAGGATTTTTTTCGCGATTAATGGGAGGAGACACTTCAATTACAGGTGTCATCGGTGGTATGCAAAAAGCTGTTCAAGCAGCTCAACAAGTCACGCCAATGATTCAACAATACGTTCCTGCTATTAAAAATTTCCCTTCAATCTATAAAATATTTAAAGCAGTAAATACCGACGACCCGGTCGACACTAAAAAAAGTATAAAAAATGATTCAAATGGAATAATAGATGCTGTGCAGGCAGAAGAAACAAAACCAAAAAAAAGAAAAAGAGCTCCAATTAAGTCAGAAGTAGTAGAACCATCTCATAATATTGAAGAAACTGCATCAAACGTAAATCCAAAACCAAAATTGTTTATGTAAATTTTCTTTTTCTTTGTATAGTAGTATCTCCCTCCTTTATAATAAAAAATGACAACAATATTATAAAGGAGGGGCTACTCCATGAAAGTTATTAAAGTTACCCCACGAGGCTATTGCTACGGAGTTGTAGATGCAATGGTCATTGCTAGAAATGCAGCTAAAGATCCATCATTACCAAGACCAATTTATATACTTGGTATGATTGTTCATAATAAACATGTTACAGACGCATTTGAAGAAGAAGGTATCATTACTTTAGATGGTCCAAGCAGATTAGATATCCTAGATAAGATTGAAAAAGGTACTGTTATTTTTACGGCTCACGGAGTTTCTCCAGAAGTAAAATCAAAAGCAATTAAAAAAGGGCTAACGACGATTGATGCGACTTGTCCAGATGTAACGAAAACACATGATTTAATTAAAGAACGAATGGCTGAAGGCTATCACTTTATTTATATTGGTAAAAAAGGACATCCGGAACCGGAGGGAGCAGTTGGAATCGCACCTTCGATTGTTCACCTAATTCAAAATAAATCTGATATTGATGCTTTAGAAATTCCTACTAATAAAATTATCATTACAAATCAAACAACTATGAGCCAATGGGACGTAGTAGAATTAATTCAATACGCAATTAAAAAGTACCCAACTGCTCATGTTCATAAAGAAATTTGTATGGCAACTCAAGTTCGTCAAGAAGCAATTGCTGATCAAGCTAGCCAAGCTGATCTAACAATTGTTGTAGGTGACCCGATGAGTAATAACTCAAATAGACTTGCACAAGTTTCGCATGAAATTGCAGGAACAAAGGCATTTCGTATTTCAGATATTACTGAACTTCAGTTAAAATGGTTAGAGGGCGTTGAGACTGTGGCAGTTACGTCAGGAGCTTCTACTCCAACACCGATCACTCGTGAAGTCATCGCATTTTTGGAGAAGTATGATCCAAACGATGAAAGCACTTGGGACACAAAATCAGGAGTAGAACTAAGTAAAATACTTCCTAAAGTTAGAATTAAAGACTAAAAAATAGGACTTCTGGATTTTTAACCCAGAAGTCCTATTTTTTAATTCGCAAAAAACGTTTAAATAAATGTAAATGGATCAGTGTGGATCGTTGAAGCGATAATTTCACAAGCCATGTTTTTTTCTTTTAATTTATCATCTAAAAGACATTTAACACCTAATTTCATTACTTTTTCAATATTGTGACCTGCATCAACTATATTTAAATTAAGCATTTTCCAATCCTGTGCTACGTGGTAATAGATATCACCACTTAAATAAACATCTGCACCATTTCTTTTCGCATGATAGGCAAACTTATTTCCGTCTCCACCTACAATAGCAACCTTTTTTACTCGGTCACTTAAGTTACCTACCACTCTTACACCTTGTAAATCTAATTTTTCTTTCACATAATGCGCAAATTCTTCTAATGAAATTTCTTCTTTAAGGCTTCCGATTCTCCCAATCCCGAATGTTTTGCCTTCATTTTCTAGTGTGTATGTATCATATGCTACTTCTTCATACGGATGAGCTTTTTGCATCACTTTTAGCACTTGTTTTAATTTTAATTGCGGAACAACTGTTTCGAGCTTTACCTCTTCAACTTCTTCTAATTGCCCCTGTTGCCCAATAAATGGTGTTGTCCCCTCTAATGGCATAAATGTCCCTGTTCCATTCGAACTAAAGCTACAATGACTGTATTGACCAATATGACCTGCTCCAGCATCACAAATTGAATTTAATACAATTTCAGCATGTGTTTTCGGTACATATACAACCAACTTAATTAATTTTTCTACATAAGTTGGAGCGAGAACATTCGTATTTTCTAATTGTAAAGCTTCAGCTAAAAAATCACTCACACCGTTTTCTGCAATATCAACATTTGTATGCGCTGCAAAAACAGCTATATCATGTTTAATACAAAGTTCCACAATTTTACCCGGTTCACTGTCTGTATCAATCTTTTTTAAAGGACGATAGATAATAGGATGGTGAGCAATAATTAGGTTAGCACCAATTGAAATTGCCTCTTCTACCACCTCTTTTGTGACATCTAATGCAATTAATACCTTTGTCACTTGTTTTGATAATGTACCTATTTGAAGACCATTTGGATCACCTTCCTCAGCTAAATGCTTCGGAAATAGTTCTTCAAATTGCTGTACTAATTGAAAACCATTTATCGATTTCATGAAAGCACCTCTTTTATCCACTCAAGTTTCTGTTCAACTTCTTTCATTTTCTGAACTGATTCCTCTGTTTGTTTTGCTGATTCAAGTTGAGTTAAGATTCTTTCAAAATTCTTTTTTTCATGCTCCCATTTCTTCTTAAATGCATCATTTTTGTTTTTCAATAAGTAAGGACCTATAAATAGCTCCATTTCTTTCTTTTCACTATATGCACTATTTGGATTTGATTTAGAAGCTACTAAAATTTCATAGATTTTTCCATCCTCTTCTAATATATCTTCTTCGACAAGAGAATATCCTTCATGATCAAGCCAATTTCTAATTTGATTTGCACCAATATTTGGTTGCAACACTAACGTTTCAACACCTTGAAGTTTTTCTTTACCTTTTTCTAATATGCTAGAAATTAAAGAACCTCCCATTCCAGCTATTGTTATGACATCTACTTCGTTCGGTTCTAAAACCTCTAGCCCGTCACCCATTCTCGCTTCTACAAGTCCTTCTAAACCACTTTGAAGAATCGTAGATCGTGCTGAATTATATGGACCCTCAGTAATTTCCCCTACAATTGCTGAGATACATCTTTTATTTAAAACTGCATAACAAGGTAAATAAGCATGATCTGATCCAATATCAGCTAATTTCGTGCCCTCTGGTATGTAATCAAATACTCTTTTTAAACGTTTTGATAAATTTACTTCATTCATAACAAAATCACCATTTCATTTTATTTTCATAACATCATTTTACACTATAGTAGTCAAGAAACCAAAATGACCTCTTCTTAACGAAGAGGTCATTTCAGACTGCTTGCCAAACGCTCGCTTTCTTTGTTGCTTCGGCCGCTTGCGGTGCTCATTACCGTCTTAGGTAACTCCGCTCCTCTTCGACCTTCGCGCCTCGAATGACAAGCGTTTTCAATCAGTCTGAAAATCAAATTT
>NZ_NTZO01000182.1 GCF_002559405.1 Bacillus sp. AFS001701
TTTACAAAGGGTACAATTTAGACAAGCTACTGACTTTTGTTTTTTTTGGACTGAACGGTTCTTAACTATCTAGTAATACTAAATTAAATAATGCTTCTTATCTAGATAATTGGGGAGCCTTTTAAACGATTTTTAATTCTTTTATTTCAAAAAAATGTTATTATAATATAATGAGATGAAATGAAAAGTTAATGCTAAAGTACATAGCGTTGTAAATAAATGGAAGAAAGAATAGTAACTTTCATTAAAGTTGATAAGTAAATAATTCTGAAAGTTCTGTAACAATGTCGGGAATATATTGACAATAAAAGTCGCTTTAGTATAATTAATGATTGAAAATGATTATCAACTTCAATGTTAATTAAGGAGAGAACGAAATGATTAGCAATATTAAAATGCCCAAATTACTTGGGATTGTCATGACTTTATTTTTATTGATTGGTCTAGTTGGCTGTTCGTCAGATTCAAGTAAAAAGTCTGATAAGAAGTCTTCAAATGAATCAGCTGTCACAGTTGATACTAAATTCGGCAAAGTGGAAATCAAAGGGCATCCGAAACGTGTTGTTGCACTAGGTTGGGGAGATGCAGAGACAGCACTAAGTCTTGGAGTTGAACCAATTGGTGCAAGTGACTGGCTTGCTTTTGGTGGTGACGGTGTAGGACCTTGGATAAAAGGTGCATATAAAAAATCACCAACTATTCTTGGAACAATGGAACTTGATTATGAGAAAATTGCTTCTCTTAAACCAGATTTAATTCTTGATGTAAAATCTTCGGGTGATGAAGAACGATACAAACGCCTTTCAGAGATTGCTCCAACGGTTGGGGTTCCTAAGGGTGGAGATAATTATTTAACGACTACTACAGACCAGGTGCGAATGATTGCACAAGCCCTAGGTAAAGTAGATAAAGGTGAACAACTACTTAAGGATGTAGACGTGGCATTTGATAAAGCGGCTAAGGCAAATCCTGAATTTGCAGGTAAAACGGTTGCAGTTGGTGCTTACGATTCTTCAGGTTTTGGTGCATACGTAAAAGGCGATTCTCGTGTTGATTTTGTAACGCGACTTGGATTCAAAAACAAGGAAGAGATTGAAAATTTAGCTAAAGGTAATTTCTTTATTAAAGTTGCTGACGAAAAGTTAGATTTATTAAATGCTGATCTTACGATTGTTTTACCTATTTTTGTTGATCCAAAAGAGATAACAAATAATAAACTTTATCAGAAGATTCCTTCTGTAGCAGATGGTAGATCAATTATTCTTGATACAAATTCATCAAATGCATTCTCAACAGGAACGGTTCCCGCATTATTATGGGCAATCGATAATTTACCACAACAGTTTAAAAAAGCATTAGAAGGCGGGGCGTAAAACAGTGACAGCGATGAAGCAACCAAAAAACAAAACGACTCAAGTAGTTGGGGAAAATAAAAAGACAATTACTTCAATGCGGTTGCAACGATTTTTGGGCTTCATCGTAGCACTTTTACTTTTGGTAGCCGTAGTGTTCTTGAGTTTAATGATTGGTGCTAAATCCATACCTTTTGGAGTTGTATGGGATGCGTTGTTTTCACCAAACAATAGCTATAATCACACAATCATTCATAATACTAGGATACCACGAACACTTATTGCTCTAATTGTTGGTCCTGCATTTGGACTAGCTGGAGCATTAATCCAGGTACTGACTAGAAATCCACTAGCAGACCCTGGTATTCTTGGCGTAAATGCTGGGGCAGCCTTCGCAGTTGCGATCGGAGTTGGAGTATTTTCTGTTACATCGATGTCTGCCTATATGTGGTTTGCACTTGCAGGTGCATTAATTGCGACTATTGCTGTGTATGTTATAAGTGGAGGAGCTGGTAAAAAAGCTCCTACACCTGTACAAATCACACTTGCTGGAGTAGCACTTAGTGCCACTTTGAGTGGGATTACTACATCATTGACATTAGTTAATAGTAAGGCATTTGCACGAATGTTGAACTGGAGTGTTGGGACATTAGCTAGGAGAAGTTTTGATGACCTTTGGCTTGTTCTGCCCATTTTAATCGTTGGTGCATTATTAGCTTTTGTCATTACTCCTGCATTAAACGCGATTGCCTTCGGAGATGATCGTGCATCCTCTTTAGGAGTAAATGTTGGTGTTACTCGTGCAATCGGTTTGATTGCAATTACACTATTAGCTGGCGGGGCAACTGCTATAGCTGGACCAATTGGTTTTATCGGTTTAATGGTGCCACATTGTGTGCGATGGTTTGTCGGTCCAGACCAATTCTGGATTTTTCTATACTCAATAGTAGCAGCACCGATCATACTCATCCTTTCAGATATTATTGGTAGAGTTGTATTGTTACCTTCAGAAGTTCCAGTAGGAATCATCACGGGACTAGTTGGTGCACCGATTCTACTGATTCTTGTTCGTAGACGTAAAGCGAGTGGTCTATAAAATGAAAATGATTTGTGGCAAAGGTTTGAATGTAAGAAGGAGTGAATATTATGCGCCCCATTAATTATGGCAGGCACTATCTACAACTGAAATGGCCTGTAAAGGCACGAATTGATGTGAGGAGCATGATTGTTACGGCAATCCTTCTTATAGCCACGATTGCAATTGCAATGTTTGCATTAATGGTAGGCACACTGAAAATAAGTGTTCATGAAGTTTTTTCTGCTTTAATTGGTCAAGCGACAGGAATGACGAGAACAGTTGTGGTCGAATGGCGGTTACCACGGGTGGTGGCTGCGATTGTTTTTGGAGCAGGTTTAGCAATAAGTGGCCTGATTTTTCAATCAATCACTCGGAATCCATTAGGGTCTCCTGATATCATTGGTTTTACCTCAGGCTCTTATACGGGAGCACTTATTGTGCTTCTTGTCTCTAAGTCGACTTCTAACATTAGTGTAGCTGGTGGGGCTTTGATTGGTGGATTCGCAACGGCTCTCCTTATTTATTTGCTTGCTTTTCGAAAAGGAACGCAAAATTTTCGCCTTATTATCGTCGGAATAGCAGTTTCGGCGATCTTAGGAAGTATCAATTCGATGCTCCTTATTAAAAGTGATGCAGAGGTTGCGTTAACTGCAGCAGCTTGGGGAGTTGGATCATTAAATGGGATTGATTGGAAACAAGTAGTTCCTCCAGCAATTGCTGTTATTATTCTCATTATTTCTGCTGGGATCATGAACAGACCATTGCGTGAAATGGAGTTCGGCATGGATGCTGCGAAATCTCATGGTGTTCGAATTGAACGATCCCAACTATTACTGATTCTTATTGCAGTTGCCTTGACGGCTGCTCCAACAGCGGTTATTGGGCCAGTTAGCTTTGTAGCGCTTGTTGCACCACAAATCGCTAAACGTATCACCAAATCAGAGGAGAGTATTTTACCAGCAGCAATGATGGGAGCGTTTCTTTTACTTGGAGCAGATGTTCTCGCGCAAAGAGTAATTCCAGGAACAATTTTTCCGGTAGGTGTGGTAACTTTATCATTAGGTGGAATATACTTAGTGTGGCTATTATTCCGTCAAGCACGATCAGCAGCTTGAACGAAATAGAAATGTACAAGGTTTAGTAGGAGCTTTCTCGAAGAAGGGGTTTCAAGTATTACGATATTCTGATTGAAAGAAGTTGAAAATGAATTATGAAGTTAACAGCGGCAGAAATTCAAAGCCAAAAGGCCGTACAAACAGAGTCTAGGCTTAGGACAGAAAACATTACAATCAAATACGATAATCGGGTAATATCCAGAAACCTTTCAGTACAAATACCAGATGGATCATTTACAGTAATTGTTGGTCCAAATGGATGTGGGAAATCAACCTTACTTCGAACACTTTCAAATTTGTTAAAGCCATCTGAAGGGCAAATTTTACTAGATGGAAAAGCTATTTCTTCGTATAAGTCAAAAGAAGTAGCTCGTAAACTAGGTCTATTACCTCAGTCTTCAACTGCTCCAGACGGAATAACGGTAGCGAATTTAATCGCACATGGTCGATATCCATATCAGAGTCTTATAAGACAATGGACTGATGAAGATGAAGCAGCAGTAATGTCTGCGATGGAGCTTACAAATACAAGTGATTTGTCGCATCGATACGTAGACGAGCTATCCGGAGGACAAAGACAAAGAGTTTGGGTCGCGATGGTACTTGCTCAACAAACACCAATGCTCTTACTTGATGAACCAACGACTTATCTTGATATTGCTTATCAAATTGAGTTGTTAGAGTTATTTAAAGATCTTAATCATCAAGGGAATACATTAGTTGCTGTTTTACATGATTTGAACCATGCTGCGAGATATGCAGATAATATCATCGCTATGAAGGATGGCCAGGTGATTGCACAAGGAGATCCTAGGGAGATTATCACTGCAAAGCTAGTCGAAGAAGTCTTCGGATTAAAGTGCATAATAATAGATGATCCAATTGCCAATACACCACTAGTTGTTCCATTAGGTAAGGGATAATTACCTTGTGATTTTAGTTTAAAATCACTAATAAAAAAATAAGTGAAAATAAATATATTACACTTATTTTTTTATTAGTG
>NZ_NTZO01000183.1 GCF_002559405.1 Bacillus sp. AFS001701
ATTCATAGGTTAGTTTCAACAATCAAATAACTACAAAAAAAGTCGCAATAATATGCGACTTTTTCTTATTGAAATTTATTTTTCTGGAGTACTGAAATTATCAGCTAATTTTGCTACATCAGGTATTCCAAGTCCTGTAGCTTGGTTATAAAGCGTACCTAGTGTACCAGAATAGAATAAATTATCGTTTTGCGCGCCTGTTTTATTTAATGGTGTGAAAGGCGAAGAACTTTGTTGTGCAAAACGGTAAATTTGTGGATTCCAGAAACCTACTTGAGTATGATCTGCACTATTAATTAACGCCGATAAACCATTCAATTGAGGTGAAACGAAACTAGTTCCGCCAAATACAGCATATCCTGAATTTGTACCTGGTTTACCTGGTTCACTTAAATACACATAATATCCTGTGTATGGATCTGCAGCCATTGATAAATCTGGAAGGTTACGTCCTGTACCTTGTCCTGAAATAACAGTTGGTTGTTTGTATGTTACATTTGATAAATCAGGTGAAATAGTAAACTCATCTACTGCAGAAAACTGGTTAACACCACTAACACCTTTTTGGTAATCTGGCGTTTCAAAATGAGTACTGAAACCTCCACCACCACCATTAATTAAATTAGCATCTGGTAGTTTTCTAGCTTTGTAATATTCATTTAGATAATCCCAACCCCAAGCACGTTCTTCCCCTACTTTGACATCGACACCTGTTGAATTAGAGTGGAATTGGAAAGGTAATGTTGTTCCACCCGCTACAGTAATATACGGACTTGCTGCCGGGAAATCAACTGTGAGTTTAAATACTTTATCTGTACCTCTAGTTTCGTCATAAGCACCTGCATCACCAGCTGCTGCAAACATTGAAATCCCTTGTGCTGCTGCCTGCATGAATAATTGATTAAATGTATCTTCATACTCTGGTGCTTCCATTTGCTGTTGTACATATGAATCAATACTTAATTCACTTGATCCCCAACTTACTGAAATTTGTTTAGCTACATTATCATTAATTGCATTTGAAAATGCATCTACAAATCCAGTATCCGAGTTCGGACCTACATACACATTGATATTTGCATCAGGAGCAATTGCACCCGCTTGCTGAACATCTAAAGTAGTTTCTTCGTAGCCATCCCATCCAGAACCGCCATCTATCTCATTTACTTTAATACGATTAGGCTTTGTTTGAATACCTACATTATCCCAGAACTTATAAGCATCGTCTGTATTAAATTCTGCTAATGTAACAATACCGATTGTTTGGCCAGCACCAGTTGCTCCTTTTTTGTAAAGTGGATTAACATTATAATGACTTTTTAAATCTTGCGGTGTTAAACTAAGTGGACCAGTTGGTACATCCTTCTTATCAATTATTGCTGGTTGTTTAACAGCTCTTGATTCTAAATTCGAATAATTATTTAAACCTAAAATACATAAAATATTATCTGAAATTACTTTTGGTAAAGTTGGGTTCTTTTTGGTAGCATGAATGCTTTTACCTTTAAAACTAGCATATTTTAAATCGACACTTAAGGCTTTATTTAATTGAGCAACTGTTCCTGTTGCTGTAATCGTTAAATTATTTGCATGAACATCAGTTTTAATACCATATGATTGCAGGTAAGACGTAACAGAATGGATGTAAGCTGGATTTGGTGCATATTTAGCTTTGAATTCATCAACACTTAAATATTTTCGATAATGAGGAGAGTATGGTGTAACTGTTTCCTTAATATATTTTTCTAAATCATCTTTGTTTTGAAGTTTCAAAACAAAATCGATTGATAAAGTAGTATTAGGATCCATGTCTCCAAAATAATTTGTTCCATCTAGCACAGCAGCCCCTGTACCTTGGGCTACTTCCTTATTTACTTGTGCGGCTACTTTAAATGTTGGTGCATTGACTAATAATAAAGAACTTGCCGCTGCTACAGTCAATAATGGTTTTTTCCAGTTTTTCAAAGCATATTCCTCCTTGTTGAGTACGTAAAACTCCTTAATTAAAGACTAATATAGTAGAATAATACATTTAATACACCTTCATTTTCATATTAAATTTCAAAAATACTAAATTTATTCTCTTGTATCGATTATAATTCTCAAAATAGTCTTACAAAAGAAATATTATTCGATATAAAACGCTAAAAATCTCCAATTCCCCATTAATTTCAACAAATTCCGTAAAGTGTTTGGTAATATTTTCCTTTTCTAAACAAAGTATAAACAACCTTAATTAGAA
>NZ_NTZO01000184.1 GCF_002559405.1 Bacillus sp. AFS001701
AATTTATATCAATTGAAAATAGATCAATTGTGTAAGCCGAACAGCTGATTATTATAAGCACTCCCGCTAAATTCAAGAAATTCTTCTTAGTTCGATCCCGATAAAGTAAAAGAATTAAAACAATAATCCAAGAAGTAATGATAAATAAACTACCTTGCACACGAAAACCTCCTAATAGTACTAGTATGAACAATTCATATTTCAAAAATAATCAAATAAAAAAGAAAGTGTATAAGAAGTTGCATTTAAAACGAATCTATAAATGAGATTTTTTTGGAGGTGAAACGAGTGGGAAAAGATCGTCAAGAAAAGAAACTTAAACAATCTAGAAGAGTTGAATCTGATCGAGATCAAAGCATTCATAACAAAGGTGCTACGCGTTTAGACACACCTGAAGAAGCAAGAGCTGAAAATCAACATAACTAAAGTGTTCCAAATAAAAATCCTTCAGCAAATGGCTGAAGGATTTTTTATTATTTTTTAAATTTATTTAATTTATCACCAAGTAATTCGCTTAATTGGAAACCACTTTCACTTGGTTGTACGTATTTAGCAATATCCTCTTGAAGTTCAGCTTCACCAGCTTCTTTAATGCTTAATGATAAGCGTTTTTCAGTAGGGTTAATATCTAAAACTTTTACTTTTACTTCTTGACCAACTGTTAGGACTTCGTTTGGATTTTTAATATGTTTATCAGCAATTTGAGAAACATGAACTAATCCTTCAATTCCATTTTGAACTTCTACAAATGCACCAAAGTTTGTAAGACGTTTTACAGTCCCTTCAACCACTGCTTCTGCTTTAATGCTTGGATTTAATTGATCCCATGGTCCTGGTTGAATTGCTTTCATTGATAAAGCAATACGGTTAGTATCTCTGTCAATTGAAAGAACTTGAACTTTTACAGTATCTCCTACAGCTACGATCTCTTCAGGCTTTGTAACTCGTTTATGAGACATTTGAGATACATGGACTAATCCATCAACTCCACCAATATTTACAAATGCACCGAAATTAGTTAATCTTTCTACTTTACCTTCAACGATTTGCCCAACTTTAATAGAGGAGTATGCTTGACGGCGATTTTCAACTTCATTTAATTGCTCAACAGCTTTATGAGATAGGATTACGCGATTTTTTTCGCGATCTAGTTCTTCAATCACTACTTCAAGCGATTGACCAACATAGCTTCCTAAATCTTCAACGAATTTTTTTGAAACAAGTGAAGCCGGAATAAATCCACGAACGCCTACGTCCGCAATTAGTCCACCATTTACTTGCTCTGTAACGATTACTTCAAAAACTTCTTTACTAGCTAATTTTCTTTCCAATTGTTCCCAGGCTTTAACTGAATCTACGGCACGTTTAGAAAAAACAACTGTATCTTCCTCAACTTTAATAACCTTTAATTCAATTTCTTGGCCAACAGTTAGCGCGTCGCTTACATTTTCAATATGTACGTTTGAAATTTCTTTTATTGGAAGAATACCATCTGTTTTTCCACCGAAACCTACGATTGCTTGCTTATCTTCAATTTGTTCTACTACACATGAGATAATTTCCCCAACTTCTGGCATTACTTTTTCAACCATGTCATATTCCTCCTTATGTTTTAAAAATGGATAGACCAATTATGTATTATCCTCTTTTACCTTCTAATAAATAAGCAGAAAAGTCAAGAAATCTGATGACTAATTCTTCTAAATATTTTTTATTTTACCTTCAACTATTGTTAATATTTCATTTACAACATCATCAATGTTTTTAGAAGTCGTATCTAATGAGATTGCATCATCAGCCTTTTTCAATGGTGAAACTTCTCGTTCCGAGTCAATTCGGTCTCTTGTTGCTATTTCTATTTTTAATTGCTCTAAGTCACTTTCAAAACCGTTTTTGACATTTTCGATATGTCTTCTTTGAGCTCGTTCATCCACAGAAGCAATCATAAAGATCTTAACTTCTGCACCAACTAATACATGAGTACCGATATCTCTACCATCCATTACAACCCCACCATTTACGGCATATTCACGTTGTAAATCGACCATTTTTTCGCGAACCAAACTATGTTTTGCAACAAATGATACGTTTCTAGTTACTTCTGGTGTTCTTATTGGCTCTGAAACATCAACATCATCAATGAAAACTTTTTGAGTACCTTCTTCCGGTATTAACTTAATCGTTATATTTGAAAGTAAGTTACTTAAATCCATCTCGTTATTTACATCAATATTGTTTTGGATTGCTTTAAAGGTTAGAGCACGGTACATTGCACCAGTGTCGATATATACATATCCTAATTTTTTTGCAACAATTTTTGCAACTGTACTCTTACCAGCAGCTGCAGGTCCATCTATCGCTATACTAATTTTTTTACTCATAAGTCCTCCTACATAAAAAAAGTGCTACTTCAATAGCAACCTTTAATCTTATCATGTCCTAAAAAAATAAAAACAAATAAAAATAAAGCAGGCTAGCCTGCTTTAATTTATATTACCATATGATTCCGACGAATTCATCTATTTACCAATATGATTATATACTTCTCTCGTTACGTCCTTAGCTTTTTGCGTAACGCCTTCATATAATTCAATTTTCGTTAAATAGACAGAAAGACTAGGGAATGATAAGACGTATTGACTTATGACTAAACAAAATAATTGAATAATAATTAATTTAAATAGTATTCGTTCGATTCTTTTCATTTAAGATCATACCTTTTTTATTACCAGTATGATTAGATTCAATTAATTTTATACACAATTTTGAATTTAATTTTTAATTCATCTATCTTTTAACAGTATTAAACTTAGCAAAAAAACGTGCAAAGCACGTTTTTGAATAAGTAAAAATTATTTAGAGAATCCTTCAAGAATATCATTCATTTCGGATGCTAACATGACAGTTAATTTAATTCTTGCCTTTTTACTATCATAATCTTTACCTAATATTACACCTTTATTGACTAAATCATAGGCACTTCCGTAATAATCATAAGTCGGGTATACTTCGCCTTCTTCAGAACTTGTTGTGATGATTACTTTAATGCCATCTTTAACAGCCTTTTCGATTTCTTCAGTCATATGTGGAGATACTTGTCCTCTTCCAACACCTTCAAGGACAATACCTTTAGCGCCATTTTCAACAGCAGCTTTTATTAAATATCCTTTTGCTTCAATATAACATTTAATTATATCTACTTGAGGTAACTCACTTGTAATTTTGTATTTATCCTTTAATACTGGTTTTTGATAGATATGTACTTTATCGTTATCAATAATACCTAGGTATCCGAAACCAAATACGTTAAACCCTTGAATATTAGATGCATGTTCTTTTTTAACATATCTTGCAGTAAAAATACGTTCATTAAAGACAACAACTGTACCAACGTTTCGAGTAGATTCGTCAGATGCAGTATAGATAGCATGTCTTAAATTGATAAAAGCATCGGTACCTAATTCACCTGGTGATCTTTGAGAGCCAGTAATAACAACTGGACGATCATCGTCAATTGTTAAATCTAAAAAATAAGCCGTTTCTTCTAACGTATCAGTTCCATGGGTAACGACAACCCCATCGATTGTTTCATCTTGATAATATTCTTCAATTTTATTCTTTAACAACATCCAATGTTCGAAGCCTATGTGCATACTTGGAACTTGGAAAAAAGAATCAACAATAACATTTATATCTTTTGGTAAATTGAGCATTTCTGCAATTTCTTGACCTGACAATGCCCCAGAATCTAATTTACCTGATTCTGCATTGGGTTTACTAGCAATTGTTCCACCTGTTGTTATTAATACTACTTTTTTCATATTAGCACCTCATTTCACAAGAAATTATAACATTTTAAAATTCTTTAAGTAAACAGAAAACGGCTTGAAAATCTTAATAAAAAAAAAAACGCAGCATAGCTACGTTTCACGTTGTCTAAAAACAATCTTGTCAATTAATTATCAAATTTTCGTAAAAGGAGTAGAGTGATGTTGATTTCCATTACAGGATGCTCGCTTTCCATGGGGCCGAGACAGCCTTCCCGCTTATCCCATAGGAGTTGAGCACCCCTCCATTCCAATCAAACTTATTCATCAAAAAAAGTTTCAACACTCTGAAACGTAGCATAACTAGGTTTCATAGTGTTGAAATTATTTACTACTAACTAAGTGAGAAACGATTAAGTCACCGTGAAAACGTCCATTTTCTATAAATATTTCGTTTGCATTGTTTCCAGCAGCAATTACCCCTGCAATATAAATGCCTTCTATATTTGTTTCCATCGTTTCTGGGTTGAATAATGGTCTTCCTGTTATGTCATCTACTTTTACGCCCATACTTTTTATTAATGTATGATCAGGATGGTAACCTGTCATGGCATAGACAAAGTCATTCTCAATCTCAACTATTTGTCCTTCTTTTTCGTATACTACTGATGATTCTTTTATTTCTAGTAGATTTGCGTTAAATTCCATTTTAATTGTTTCAGAACGGACAAGTGCCTCGAATTCTGGTAGAACCCATGGTTTAATACTTGGTGAATAAGAACTGCCTCTATAAAGTACAGTAACATCCGCTCCACACTTTTCTAGTTCTAGCGCTGCGTCAACACTAGAGTTTTTCCCACCAATAACGACAACCTTCTGATTAAAATGTTTATGACCTTCAAAAAAGTAATGGGAAACTTTATTAAGCTGTTCACCAGGTGTTGATAAGTAATTTGGTTGATCATAATATCCAGTTGCTACAATAACAGCTTTCGCTTCATAACGTTTTTCTTCACCGTTTATTGTAACTGATTCGATGATAAAATCACTTTTCTTACTAACCGTTTTTACCTCTTCAAAAGCATTAATTTTTATTCTATTTCGTTTAACAACATCACGGTAATATGCTAGAGCTTGGTGTTTTTTTGGTTTTCTACCTTCAATAATAAATGGAATATTTCCCACTTCTAATTTTTCACTTGTACTAAAAAATGTTTGATGCGTTGGAAAACGACTGAGGGTATGAACTATATTTCCTTTTTCAATAATTAATGCAGATATCTCCTTATTTTTTAATGCAAGATAAGCTGCAATACCACAGGGTCCTCCGCCAATAATCAGAACTTCAACTTTTTCCATTTGAAACATCTCCAATAAACTAGAGTCTTAGTTATATTTACTATTACTATTTTACGTAAAATATTCAATTTGTCTAATAATAGCTAATCAAAAAAAAACAAGATGGATATTTTCCACCTTGTTTTTATCATCAAATATAATCTTATACCCAGCCTCTGAATCGGCTAGCTTCAGCCATTTTACGCGCGCCAACCATATAAGCAGCTAATCGCATATTTACTTTTCTATTTACACTTGTTTCATAAATATTATTAAATGAACGTACCATAACTTTTTCTAATCGCTCTTCTACCTCTTCTTCAGTCCAGTAGTAACCTTGGTTATTCTGTACCCATTCAAAGTAAGAAACAGTTACGCCACCAGCACTAGCTAATACGTCTGGTACTAATAAAATACCGCGCTCTGTTAAAATCTTAGTAGCTTCTAGTGTTGTCGGTCCGTTAGCAGCTTCAACAACAATATTTGCTTTAATATTATGAGCATTATCTTTTGTAATTTGATTTTCAATCGCTGCTGGAACTAAGATATCACAATCTAATTCTAATAATTCTTTATTTGAAATTGTATTATTAAATAGTTTAGTAATTGTACCAAAGCTATCTCTACGATCTAATAAATAATCAATGTCTAAGCCGTTAGGATCATGAAGTGCACCATAAGCATCAGAAATACCAATAACTTTTGCACCAGCATCATGCATAAATTTCGCTAAGAAGCTACCTGCATTACCAAATCCTTGGATAACAACACGTGCACCTTCTAAGTTAATCCCTCTACGCTTTGCTGCTTCACGAATTACAATCGTTACACCTTTAGCAGTAGCTGTTTCACGGCCGTGAGATCCACCTAATACTAATGGTTTACCAGTAATAAAACCAGGTGAGTTAAATTCATCTATTCTAGAATATTCATCCATCATCCAAGCCATTATTTGTGAGTTTGTAAATACGTCTGGAGCTGGTATATCTTTAGTTGGTCCTACGATTTGGCTTATTGCACGTACATAACCGCGGCTAAGTCTTTCTAACTCACGGAATGACATATCACGTGGATCACAAACGATCCCACCTTTACCTCCACCATATGGTAAATCTACAATTCCACATTTTAAGCTCATCCAGATTGAAAGGGCTTTAACTTCATTTTCTGTTACATTTGGATGGAAACGGATACCACCTTTTGTTGGTCCTACCGCATCATTATGTTGAGCTCTGTAACCAGTGAAAATTTTCACTTGTCCATCATCCATGCGAACTGGAATTTTTACAGTCATCATACGAACTGGTTCTTTTAAAAGTTCATACATTTCATTTGAATATCCTAATTTTTCTAACGCTTCTTTAATAACTACTTGTGTAGGCGCTAGTACGTCTAAATGTTCTTCAGTGTTGCTATTTTTCTCTGTAGATTTCTCGGCAACCATTGTAAACCCCCTAGAAATTTGAACTATGAAAAGATTCATTCATTCTGAAATTAGTATACAACTTTCCATCCCTTTTTGAAAGTTATAAACACATAGAAAACAAAATATAATATTCGTTTAATGTAAGCGTTTTCTAAGGTCATTATACTCCTATTTCCAAAATTTGAAAAGGAAAGAATAAGAAGAAATACAATATATTTATAAAAAATTTACAAAAGTAAAACCTCTCGTAATAAATTACTGAGAGGCTTTATTTTTAACGAAATAAAAATGCAGTTGTTCAATGGCATTTTCTGAGATAAGTTCTTTACCATATTCAATAATACGGTAAATTGTTCTTGTGGAAGGATTACCATATTCAGCTAAAATCGCATAAAATGTTTCACGATCTAGTCTTCCTATTTCATTCTCCTCGAATTTTAAGTAAAACGTATTTTCAAAAGAGAATAATCTCCCACCTAAAGCATCACATGAAACCAATTTTTCAGAAAGTAGGATTAGATCATCTAAAGTAGAAAACTCGTACAATATATGTTCACTTTCATCTAGGATTACTTCCATCGAGATAAAATCGTCTTGAAATTCATCTTCCTCTTCTTCAATTTCATCGGATTTTGTTACTATTACAACCATTCCTTGAGCTTGAAGAGAGAAAACTTCAACGGATACTTTTCCATCTACTTCGAAACCTAGTTCTACGCTAGCTTCATGCATCATATCTTGAAAAAGCTGTTGAACTTTTGGCGCATTATACCATAAGTCTTCTTTTGTCAGACCACGTTCAGATAAATCATCAGATGTAAGAAAAACTTTTATTTTATTGTAGTTCAACCGTTCCAACCTCATGAACTAGCCTCCTTGCTGCATTTACCATAGTACAGTTTATGTTTTTATACAATTTTGGTGATTCTAAAGTCAAAATTCATTTATAATTAAAATTCTGCTTTAACCATTCATCCCAGTTCGATTGCTGACTACCTATATAAAATTCTTGAATGGAATCCATAATTGGGCTCTCGCAAGTTGAAACTGCGTGTCCACCAATTCCAATTATGATATCTGGTTTAATTTTTTTGATTAAGATGGCTAGATCAATTGTTTTCTTTAAATGTTCTCTTAAAGTACAAGTCATGATAAATCCAGCTGGATTCACTTCATTTATTACTTGTTCAACATCATTTGAATCAATTGATGCTCCTAAATAAATAACTTGAAAACCGATTCTTCTTAAATAAATCGTAAAAATTAATAAACCTAATTCATGCTTTTCTTCTGGTCCACAAACGGCGATTAACTTTGGCAAATGTTTATTGTTAGGTAAATTTTGATAAATCATCCCTAATCTCGTTCTCAAAAAAGACGTTGCAAAATGTTCATGGGCACTTGTAATTTCACCATTACGACATTTATCACCTATTAATATGAAAACCTTTGAAATAATTTTAAATAATACTTTATCGACAGAAAAAAGACTAAATGCGTCATTCACATAATTGTGGGCTTCACTTTCTTCAAAAGATAATAATGAAGAAACAATTCGATTTACTAGCGCATCTGATTGAAGATTTTCAGTAAGAGAGCTGTCATTAGACGATTTATGCTCTTTTGCTTCGTATAAATTAATTGCTTGTCCAATTGTAAACCCTTCATTAACTTTTTGAACGAGCCATTTTAAAATATAAACATGTTCCTCTGTATATAGTCGATGGCCAGCATCATTTCGTACAGGACTTATAATATTATATCTTCTTTCCCAAGCTCTCAATGTTCCTGGTAAAATCCCAACAATGTTAGAAATTGCTTTTATATTGTACTTTCCTATTTGGGCCAATTTTCTTTCCTCCTGCATGTAAACAACAAACACTTATTTCATAACTTCAAAATTTAAAACTGTTATTGTGTTTTGTTTGCGAATACCTTTATTGTTATGTAGCTCCAAATATACCGTTTTCTGATTTCGATTTACATTTAATTGACTTCTTTCAAACAGATAAACTTGAATACTTTCAAAATTACTACTATTACTATCCATGACTTCAGTATAGCTTGTTAAAATACTAAGATCATCTTCATAACGTTCTTCAAGTGCAAAGTCTAAATGATCTCTCTTTGTTTTCACATCATCTAAACCAACAATCGAAAACTTAGTACCATTTTCAGTTTCAAATGATGCACTTTTATTTTCTAAAATTGTAACTTTATAATCTAGTAATAATGCATTTAGATCCCTATAGTTGCCACCATAGTCAAAATCATTCCACAAAAAATAGACAGGAGCAATAGAAGATAAATAGTGGATGTTTTCATCTTTATATTTTTTTGACTTCTTTTTTGAGTAACCACTTAAAAGAATCAATGTATTATGATTGCAAATTTTTCCAATCTCACTCAATTTGAAAGGAATATCGCCCATATTTGGAATCCATATAAGCTGAATTGACTGTAATGAATCGTCTAAATGCTTTATTTTAATTTTTTTATGTATAATCTCTAGCTTACTTTTTCGATTAAACAATAAAATAATTACTAAAATTATTACGAATCCGATCAATGATATTAATT
>NZ_NTZO01000185.1 GCF_002559405.1 Bacillus sp. AFS001701
TTTATAATGAGGTTGTTAATAAACGAATAAAGTTAAAAAAATTTAATTAATTCGTAATCATTCCTTTTTATACTTTAAAAAAAATGTAAGATCATTCTTATCAAACAATTAGGTACATAAATTTAATAAAATATTCAAAATCGTAATAAATACGATTTAATCCTTTGTCATTATAGAACAGTAATGATTAATGTGCAAGAAAAATGCGATTTAAGTGGATAAATAGATAAAAAAAAGTATGCTTTGATGAAAAAATACATCAAAACATACTTTTTATTAAGACTTTCGTTTTAAACGGAATTTACGTGGTTTCTTATTTTCATTACTTGATTGTTTCTTCTTACTTTTAAAGAATTGAAAGAAAATAAAGAAGATATAAAGCGGAATAGCTAAATAAATAAAGAATGGCCATTGTTCTTTTTTAGCATGCCATACTAGATATAATGCGTATCCTAAAAAAATCGTAATAATTGTAGCATATTTAGGAATCGGAATATCTTTAAAGCTTGGAATTTTAATTCTACTAACCATTAAGAATGCTAATGCAACAAAAACTGTTATGATGACTATTTGTGGTATTCGACTTCCAAATAATGTTAAAAAGGCAACAAGACCACCAGCTGCTGTAATTGGTACTCCAGTAAAATATTTTAGTGAAGTTGAAATCGGTGTAACATTAAATCTTGCTAATCTATATGCCCCAAACAGTGGGAATAAACCAGCAATTGCTAGACCAAAGATACCTTCAGTTGAAAATTGTGTACAATATACCAAATAGGAAGGTGCAACTCCAAAAGTAACTATATCAGCTAAAGAGTCTAGTTCTTTTCCTAATTGTGATTGGACGCCTAAAACTCTAGCAACTCGACCGTCCATACTATCGAGCATCATTCCTATTAAAATAAGAATTGCGGCGTTTCTAAATTCTCCTTTTGCTGCAAAGCCGATCGATAAAAACCCACAATATAAATTCCCTAGAGTAAATAGGTTTGGAATACTTTTTCTTATCATACATTCACTTCCTAAAATTGATATAAAAAATAAATATGTTCAAATTCAATAAGATATATTATAACCTAAAATTTAGTAATAATGGTGGAATCTAATAATTAAGTTCATAAAATGTTTATAGAATCGACATAAAGTCTTTGGAAATTGACGTATTTTGGACCGATAAAATATGTGAATAGTAATACAATCATATTGCACTACACTAAAATTAATAAAAAATATGATATTTGAACTAGGAATTTGGGGGAATTTAATAAAAAATAAATTAAATATTAAAAA
>NZ_NTZO01000186.1 GCF_002559405.1 Bacillus sp. AFS001701
AAAAAATTTCACATACCGTACTATTATTTTATGAATTTATAAATTACAAAAACCTTACCTATAAAGTGATTTATACAAACTATCGAACAAACTTAAAACAAAGTCAATTAAAAGAAGTAGTACTTAATGAATATCCATTCTTTGAACAAGTTACAATGTATGAATTTGAAGATATCGTAGAGGAGATGGAAGCAAATCCTGATAGAAGAAATCTTTACAATACTGAAGGAAAATTTTAATTAAAATATTCGACAGATGATGCCTGAATATATATCTTATACGAAGTAGCTAATTAGCACCTATAGGCTAATTTTTAACATGCAATTTACTATACTAATTGTCATATTAGCTCATTTTTTATTTTTATAAGGAATTTTAATTAATTTGAATATTTTACAATATTTCATTTATTATCACCCATAAAAACATTATTCCCCCCAATTCTTAATGAAGAACTATAAGTCATAGGCAAATCCCCCTGTTTTTTATCTAAAATTAACTTTAACATAAAATATCCTTTGAAGGTGGTATATATTATGTATTATCCTTTTGGTGCGTTTACTTATTATGATAAGGACACTGATAAGACTCACTTGCAATTCAGCTATGTTGATATGCGAATCATCATTTTGAAATCGAGGTCTTTGATGAAAACCTACGTCAAAAGGGTAAAGTTCGATGTCCGTAATGGTATTATTGAAAAGCAAACTAAGAGAGGAAGTAACTACTAGGTATAAAATTTTTCATGATGTTAGTAGGTTGCTTTCAATCCCTTTCCAGAGAACGGGTAAGCTCGGTGAAAAGGCGTAAGAATTTACCGTAACAAGTTAAGTTGACGAAAGCCAACCTGCGGAGGTGGTGTAAATCATTACGCTTGAGTTGAATGAATATG
>NZ_NTZO01000187.1 GCF_002559405.1 Bacillus sp. AFS001701
GTTTTTTTATTTGAATTTAGTACTTAAAAAAGAACACTTAACAACTTAAGCTGTTACATCTCGTTTTGAAAATACAACTAATGATAATCCTAGGAAAATAACAAAATAGACTAATAGTATGATTACTGAGAATGTCATTGTCATCCCTTCAACTGGTGGAGTGCCATTGACGTACTGCATTAAGTTTGTATTGGCAAATAAGATAAACTTTGTCCAGTCAAAGAATCCAGCCAAAATAACTGTTACCGTATTTCCAACTGTTAATAGTAAAATTGAGATACCGATCGCAATTGTATTGTTCCTAAATACTGTTGAAACCATAAACGCCATCGTAGCAAGCATAAATGTTTCAATGAAGCTCATTACGTAAAACTTTGCAGAATAGACAAGTCTACTTTGCTCTTCAACATGGCCATCAACATATGCTAAATATGAAGTATTCCCACTTCCTGTACCAAAAAGTGCTAAACCTAGTAGGTTCGAAACTACAAATAATATAAATAACATTGCAAAACCAAATAGAATACTAGTTAAATATTTTGACATAATTATTTTTTTTCTAGAAAACGGACGGATTAGTAATAGCTTAATCGTCCCCCAATTAAATTCACTCGCCACTATATTGGCAGAAACGATAATCGTAAATAGTCCTACTAAAATAATTAAACTTGATGAAACATCCATAAAAGTCCAAACATTCGTCTTTTCATTTGGTGATATATTATGGTCTATTCTGTACTCATTAATTGCAATTGATCGTTCTAAATATGGTCTTTGAGGGTCATTTTTATCACTTAGACCTTTTAATTGTTTTTTATCTTCTGCTGTTTGTACTTGTAATGTTTGCTTCCAATTTTTATCTGCATTTTGCTCTTTTTTATGTTCATTATATTTAACAAATGAACCCATAGCTCCTACTAGTAAAATAATAAGAGCAACCATCACAATTGTTCCTGGTCTTTTAATAATCTTTATCCATTCATTTTGAATCAATTTTAACATGATTTAAGTTCCTTTCTTTTGGAAATTCTAAAGCATCAACAAACTAATAGACTACTAAAGAGTTGTTAAACATTCGTAATTTCTAAGAAACGATCTTCCAATGTTTTTGCATTTGCTTTAAATCCATATACGCGAATGCGATTTTCGACTAATAACTCAATTACATTCGGTACATCTTCCCTTGTTAATTCAATATGTATTTCGCCATCAACTAATTGAGCATTATGTTTAGATAATACTTTAAGTGCAGTTTCATTATTATTCACTTCAATTGAATACGTTTGAACATCTTCAGTTGTAAGCTCTGTTACTGTTTGTACATCTACAAGCTTACCTTGTTGAATAATACCAATTCGATCACACATCATTTCCATTTCTGCTAATAAGTGACTCGATACAATGATGGCCATCCCTTTTTTCTTCGTAAGAAGCTGCAGGTGATCCCTCATTTCACGGATACCCGCTGGATCAAGACCATTCGTAGGCTCATCAAGAATTAAAACCTTCGGATCATGCAATAAGCATTGAGCTAAACCAAGACGCTGTCTCATACCAAGAGAATACGTTTTAACTTTTTGACGTATAGCTCCAGTTAAACCAACAAGTTCAACAACTTCATCAATCTTCGCTTTTGTTACATTCTTATCCATACGAGCATATTGTAATAAATTATCATAACCACTTAGAAATTTATACAATTCTGGATTCTCTACAATTGCCCCTACATTCTTAATTGCATCTTCAAAGTTGGACTTAATACTGTGACCATTAATGACAACGTCACCTTCAGAAATATTCATCAAACCAACCATCATCCTGATCGTCGTCGTCTTACCAGCTCCATTTGGACCTAAGAATCCAAAAACTTCACCTTCAAAAATATCAAAGCTTAAATCAGAAACAATCTTCTTCCCTTTTATTTCCTTTGATAAGTTCTTAATTTGTACAATTGCCTTTTTCATTTCGTCCTCCTTATTTCCAATATTTTCTAAATTTCTAATTTTATTTTAACAAAACTTATCGGAGAGCAAAACGGTCTAAAGTCTGAGTTTGTTAAAAACTGGGAGATATTGTTACAAAAATATAAAAAATATTACATATTTTGGTTTTTTTGTAACTATTTCCCGTAATTATTTTTTGGAGTTCAAATATTGGGTAGTTTTACATATTTAATTTTTACTATATTAGGAAATTCATATAAGTGCATAAGTACCGAAATTAAAAATAACCTTAATCCTCTAATTTGGGCTAAGGCTATTTTCTAGGAAATTTTAAGTTTGTTTAACTTTTTGAAATAGGAGCTAAAATTTTATACTTTTTGTGGTTGATTACGGTGTGGTCATGATCGTAATAATGTCTGTGGTTACGATCATTTCTCATATCTACAATCACAGAGTTTGAAAGAACTTTTGTTACAATACCTTTTACTAACCGCAGTTTAAACTCTTTTACATTATCCTCTTTTGGCATAAATTCGATTTCGTCACCTGGTCTTACATAATATTTATTCATAGTTATGATTGTTTTATTATTTTTGCACATATGTTTATCACCTTTTTATTTACTTTTATTTAATATTACAAAAATATCTGAATATTCAAAAGTGAATTGGATACTAGATTTCACCGTGACGGTGTACCTATAGATCTATGTAGAAATAGTTTTAGATAACTAGTTCTTATTTTAGTAAAGTGAAGATAAGCTTAGCGCGATTATACCTACTTGAACTAATTGAATTGAATGAAGTTCTGAAAGCATGTATCTCGTCTTAAAAATAAAAAAAGACTGTAAACAAATTCGATTTTCATCGATTTTGTTTACAGTCTTAACCCCTTTAGTTCTACGAGCTATTAGCTTGCTCTATTACTATTTTAATCTAAATAGATGCAAACAAAGTTGAATCATTAACCTTTAGACACAAAACCTAAAGTAGATTCTCTTTTAGCTAATGCAACTTCTAATTGATATGCTTCGGTGTCATCTGTATTTTCAATTAGATGGATTAATTTATTAGTGGCGGCAACGCCTATTCGATAAATTGGTTGGACAATTGTACTTAGTTCTGGTTCTACCATTTCGGCTATTTTAATTCCATCGAATCCAATAATGGCAATGTCAGTCGGAACATGGATCTTTAACATTTTTAATGCCTTTAAAGAGCCGATTGCCATCAAGTCATTGGCAAGAAATATACCATCTACATCCGGATGATCTTCAAGCAACTTTTGGGTTAATTGCTTGCCACTCTCCATCGTAAAATCCCCTTGGTAAACAATTGGTTCTTGTAATGGAAAATAATTTTGCAAAGTATCTCGATATCCACTAAGCCTGTCAATCGAGGGAATGAAAACATCTGGACCACTGATATGAGCAATTTTCTTGCATCCAAGTTCATGCAAATGTTCGACGGCCATTACAGCTCCTTGATAATTATCCACGCCTACTGAATTAGCCGTAAGCGTATCGACAGCGCGGTCTACTCTAACAAATGGTATTTGTAATTTCTGTAAGCTTTTTAGGATTTCTTCATTAAATTCAAACGAAGCTAAAACAAAACCATCGATATACCTACTTTGAAACTCTTTCCAAAACTTAGGGTTTTTTAAATCATCATTATTTGAATTAACTAGTATTAGACTATACCCTTTTAACTTAGCAACTTCTTCAATTGCGACAACCAATTCTGGAAAGAACGGATTGGAAATATCAGGAATAATCAAAGCAATTGTTTTCGATTTTTGTTTCGCAAGTCCTCTAGCAATCTCGTTTGGTTTATAATCAAGCTTTTTCATTACTACTTTAATTTTTTGTTCTGTTTCCGGACTAATATAACTTATGTTATTTATAAATCTGGATACCGTAGCAACAGAAACACCAGCTTCTTTGGCGACATCTCGAATCGTCGCTTTCTTATTCTTCACTAGATTGTACTCCCCTAAAATGTAACAGATTTTCGATTATTTATTCTATTCTTATTCTGATTCAATTAAACGTTTTACTGTATCAGTAATCGTTAAGTCCTTTAAATGAGGGACACAGAATCCTTTTAGTGTATCAACACTATCTATCCAACTTTTCGAAATCGATTCTATTCCGTTCATTGCCCCTGCCAATGCTCCGACCATTGCCGGCATACTATCGGCTTGTTTTGGTAACATAAGCGAGAGCATGATACTCTTTTCGAAATTACCTTCTGTAGCAAGAATTATAGCATAGGCAACGGCTAATGTCTCAGGAGCAATATTTCCATAGTTATAAATCGAGTTGACTAATTGATTATTCCAAAGCGGAATAGCAGCAAATCCATCGTTATTCACTGAATCCAAAATCGAAAATGCTTGTCTTATTTTTCTATTTAACCATGTATTTTCGGGGATTTGTTTTAAACCTTCATCAATAATCTCCCTTGGTGAAGCTCCATTAAGAGCAATTGCAATACTTGCAGCCATTGCCTTTGCAGCAAATACTCCATCTTCTGCGTTCGTAATAGCTGCTATTTTTTCTGCGACTGCTGCCGCTTTTTCAGGATTTCCATTAAACTTAATGCCGATTGGTACTGCTCTAGCAACAGCTCCATCATCGAAATGATGAGGATTGTCATTTCCAGTTGCAGGTGGAATTAAACCTTTTTTAATATTTTCAATTGAAGCACGCTCACTAATTCCGCTCCAAATTTCGCTTTCGTGATCAACGACAAGCTTTTTCCACTGTTTAAAAAATTCTTCTTCACTAAATTGACTACTTTCAAGTAATGTAAGTGCGGAAATCATCGCAAATTCAGTATCATCGGTACCTGAAAAATCTAGAATACTTTCATCCATTGCATGTGTAAATGGTAATGAAAACTTATTAATCTTATGTTCATCAGTCTGTTTACTAAAGTCCCAAAGACGGTTCCTTCTTCTAGTAGGTAAAACCGACGTGCGATGGTACATTGCCGGAAATCCTAATGAATCTCCAACTGCGAGTCCTAAAAATGATCCACAGGCTTTACTATATAAAGTTTGGTTATTCATTAAATTCCTCTCCCAACTATGACATCTGTAAATTTCTCACTTAAATCACGAATGTCAATTCCTTTTGTTTTCTTTACACATACTCCTTTAATAACATTTATTCTACTCTTCCAGTCTTCTGGAATTACACTAGCACCGTTTAATGCCCCAGTTAATGCGCCATTCATAGAAGCAATTGTATCCGAATCGCGACCAATATTCGTTCCGCCTAAAACAGCTTGTTTATAATCTCCCTTGGACGCAGCGAATACACCATACGCTAAAGCCGTCGCTTCAGGTGCAACGTCAGCCCACGGATAATAGAAAATAGATACTTTATTGTAAAGCTCTTCCATTGCTTCTTGTACATTGGAATATTTGATCCCTATATTTACAGCTTCACTTATTTTGCGATAAGACCATGAATCTTTCGGTAATACGTCTAGGCCATTTTGAATGACCTTTTCCCATGAATCTCCAGTCATCGCATAAGCAACACTAGCAGCAATTGCCATACCACAATAGACCCCATCCCTGTCGTGACTAATTCTTGCTTCAATTTCTGCTATTTTTGCAGCTTTTTCTGGGTCCCCAGCAAAATAAACACCAACTGGAGCAATTCGCATGGCTACACCATCACTCCACATTTCATGATTATCCATACCAGAATAAGGAGCAACGAGGCCCTTTCTTAAATTAAAAATCGCATCAACTTCGCTAAAACCTCCACCTTTAAACCCACCGTTTTGGTCTAATAAGTATTTGCTCCATTCATTTGTCATATCGCGATAAGTTAAATTTTCATCATATTTTAGTAAAATTAAGGAAGTTAACATCGAGTACTCTGTATCATCTGTCCCAACAGGATCGTCTGAAATGAAACCATCCACCCAATTATATTTCTCTCTAATTCCTTCTAGCGTCATGCCCTCAGTTGGTGCGCCAAGTGCATCGCCAACAGAAAGGCCAATTAGACAACCATATACTTTTTCGTAGATTTCTTTTCGATTCATTCTATTCACCTCGTTTTATTAATCATAAAATGTGATTGATTGTATTATAAAAGGCAGCTAACGCTACCTTTCATAAACAACATTCTTATAATTCCTTCATAGCAAAATGAGAGATTATCGATTCACCTTGTTCTAACATTGCAAATCCGATCATACCTCGATTAAATCCCTCGTGTTCAAATGAGAGAATTTCTTCATTATTAATAGATAAGCTGATTTCATTCCCTAAACACTTCAGTTCAAACTGATACTCTTCCTCATATTTCCATTCATAAGGAACTGATTGTAATCGTTCAATTCCAAAATCGTTCAAGATGAGTGAAACTTGATTTTTCCCATCAAAGCCAACTTGGTAATGACGTTCTACACCAGATGCTCTAAATAGTAGATTGTGAGAGTCACCTTTCTTTGGGAAAATAGATGCCTGTACGATGACATCCTTGGTATAATAGTTTCCTGTAAATGATGCACAATCTGTTAAACTACTAACCTTCATTTTTCCGTTTTCAAGAGTCCACTCTCCTCTATGATGAGAAAATGGAGTTACGCTAAGAAATTCAATTGCTTGCTTAGAAAAATCAATAGCATAGCAGGACTTACCAAAAATCCTGAATTCATCAACATATAATTTACCAAAAGCTCTTTTTGTTAATTCAGACGGACTTTCAATGATAAAGCCTACCTCATCTATTAAATCACCATCAGTATCTGGAACGACGAATTCAATCGAATTCCATTCATCATCTGTCAGTTTAATAGAATTCAGTTTTACAGTTTCTTTCGAATAAGAATTTCGTATATAAGGTGTTAAATTAAAGTCTTCACCTTGAATTTTATCTGAATAAATTTTGAAAGAGACACTTTGTCCACTATAAATCTGAGGTGCAAAAGTTGGTTTATATTTTTCATCATTAAATTCTTCTCTACGGTAGAAAGGTTTATAGAAAACTTTACTGCTTTCACCTTTTATCATTCTGTCGATAAAGATCTCAAGTGATCCTTTTCTTTGATGCCCTTGTTCGGAGTTGTGTCTTAAAAAGGTTTTAAAAGGGAAGTCGGTTCGGAATCCATGAGTTGAACCTGGTAATGTGAAATCAAAATAAATTTCTTCTTCTAGATAACTATCACTTAATTCAACAGGTGGCTCTTGATTTGCCATCTTGTAGCCTAAGATTGCTAGAGATTTAGAGAACGTAGGGATATCTAAAATATTTAAATAACCAGAAACACTTGAAGTGGCGATAAAATCATTAATAGGTTTTCTATAAACATCAGTTATACCGCTTATTCCGGTGAAAACGCCTAAAATTGTCCCAACGTTGCCAGCATTACAGTCTGTATCCCATCCGCACATTGTTGCAATTTCAATTGTTCTTGCAAAATCACCATTACCATAAAGTAAAGAAAGGACACATACACCTGCATTCGGTATGATATGACAAATTCCTGGGTATTTATCATATCCCCATTCGTCCTCAAGATATTGACGGCATAGGCGGAAGTCGTTTGGCACCTGCTTATGAAAATCAAGAACTGCTCGAACAACTAAAGCATAAGTAGAATCTTCTGGAATCTCTTTTAAGCCAGCTTCAATAATCTCACTAATCGATTTTGCAGAAAATGCTTGTGCAATACATGCAGCAATAAATCTCGCCCCGAATAAACCATTTTTGTCATGTGATACGCTTGCAGCAATTTCAGCATAATCGGCTGCTTTTTTCGGTTGATTTGGAAATAATAATCCCCAGCTATCTACGAATATTTGTCCGCCAATTTGCTCTGCAAGGACAATTCCATTTACTTCAGCAGAACCCGATTTTGGCGCAGAAACACCTTTTTTCAGATTATTGTAGGCAGTGTGTTCTGTACTAATACCCTCGCCACCCCACCAAAACATTCCGATTCCTTCACGAGTATAGTTAAGCCATGCACGACCAACATCTTCTGGAGTTAATTCACGATCTATTGCATCATCATATAATGAACGAAGGAAGAACACCGGCCCATTTGCATCATCATCTGCTGAGAACGTTTGATAATCTTTTAAATATCCCTTTATATCGCCATAAACGTCTTGAATTATTTCTGGAGTCCACTCAGTAGGCTCTACCGGAGCACCAAGTCGGATTCCAGCATTCATTCCTAAAAATCCAGCATATACCTTCTCTAAATAATCATTCGAAATCATTTCATTCACTCCACTTCCAGGTTACACTTTTGTTCACAGCAATCTTTTTCTTTGTTCATTAACACTTAAATCTTGTAAAATAATCTCTTTTGCAACTTCAGCAAATGTATCCGATAATTCGGTTAAGTTCATTTTATTTTTTGATTCTAATAGTAAAATATCTTCCTGTTGAATAATTTCAGATCCATATTTTGCTCCAAGGATCACACCAATCATTACACCAATGGAATCCGTATCGCGCCCCGAATTTACACCATCATAAATTGTTTTGTAAAATTCACCATTGTTTAAAACAATAAATGCCAACGCCATTGGTAGCTCTTCAATTGAAAACAGTCTACTCGGAGTATAATGATTTGAAGGAATGCCCACTTTCTCAATTTTTCGATGGACATCATCTTTCATTGGTGAAAATTTAGCAATTACGTTTTGGAATGTTTCAATGACTTGATTCATTTCTGCATTCTCTGAACGTAGTATTCTTGCCGCTTCAGTCATTTCAATAATCGCTTGTTTTGTACCGTCTTTTGCAAAGTTGATAGCCGTCTCAACAATTTCATCAATGCTCACATTTTCTTCAAAAGCCTTTGCTACACATGCAGCTAAAACACCTGCTGCTTCAAGGCCGTAACTGCTTTGATGGCCCATCGCAAATAAAATGGCTTCATCATAAGCTGCTTTTGGATTACCTGCATTAACGATTCCAACCGGGGCAATGTACATAGCTGCTCCACAATTAATCATGTTTCCAATTCCAGCTTCTCTTGGTTCACAATTCGCTAAAACATGACGCATGAATATATATTTTTCAGGATAAAACAGTCGATCAATAATTAAGGCTTCGCGACCAAATTCAGGAATATATGTCTTCTCAAAAGCAATCTCTTTCACGAATTCATTCCCAACATCGTAAGCATCAAGATGTCTTTTTTCCTTTAAATAAACATTAATTAAGGCTACGGTCATCAAGGTATCGTCTGTTACGATACCTTGTCCGCGCATTTTACCAAGCGTTACTTCATATGGAGCATCTTCTTTATACCAACTTGTATTCAATGACTCTACTCGTCTATATTTCTCTTTTATTTCTTCATAGGTTAACTTTTCAATCGGTGCCCCAAGTGCATCACCTAAGGCAGTTGACAGAATAACACCTCTTACACGATCCTGAAATGAAACCATACTTTAGAACTCCTTACTTTATTTTGTCATTTGCATATTTAGTAAGCTCATCTCCACCAGCTTTTTTCCATTCTTTCACAAACTTGTCGAATTCACTTACTGGACGTTTTCCTGTAATAATATCAGTTGCGTACTCTTTATAAAGATTTTCCATCGCATCCCAATTTGCTACAAATTTCTCTGGCAAAATAAAACTATTATCTTCTGTATAAGATTGTTTAACTAAATCTTGTGATTTTAAAGCAGGCTCGCTTAATAGTGGTGTTTTTAATGGTTGCTCTGTTTTAAATTCTGTTGGTTCCCAATATCTAGCAAACCATTCACTATAATATTTATCAGTTAAAGCAATTTGACCATTTTCAATTTTATATTCTTCATTTTCAAATCCAAGTCGATCTAACATTTGGCCTTTTGGACTTGCTAAGTAATCTAACACTTTGAACACTAAATCTTTATGTTTTGATTGTGAAGAAATCGCATAACCACGTGATTCTTTCGTTACATCTGTCTCTCCAAAACCTTGATAAACACCTTTTGCAGCCGGAAGAACGACTAATTCAGATTGCTTACCATTCACTTGAGTCATTTTACTATTGTAAAGATCGATAACTTTACCATTCGTTCCAGTAATAATTGCTGCTTCACCATCATAGAAAGCTTTTTCTTTTGTATCCCATTGTTTTGTTAAGTATTGAGGATCTAAGATTCCATCTTTATAAAGCTTACTATAGTAAGCTAGTAATTCTTTTTCATTATTTGATACTTTTGAGTAAACATATGTGCCGTCACTATTTTTTAACCATGTTTGATTAATTCCGAATGCCATTTTAAACATAGAATCTAATTCTGAAATATCTCCTGCTGCTGTTAAACCATAAGCAGGTTTTTTAGCCCCTCCTGGATGTGTAGAAACTAATTCTTTTAAAAACTTATAATAATTATCTGTTGTTGGATTTGCCATTAATTCTTGAGAGCTAGCCATTTTGTCAAACCAGTCTTTTCGAATAACAGGTGTCTTTTTATCAAGAGGTTTAATCCATAATAAGTAAGGATAATTTTTTAATCTTTCTTCGTTATATGGTTGAAGTAAATTTTTAATATACTTAGACTTATTAATATATGGAGTTAATTTTTCTAAAAGTTGTTGTTGTGCAATTTGTTGATCTCCACCTTGGAAATAAATTAAATCTGGAATATCTCCACCTGTTAATAATAGATTTAACTTTTCAGCATAATCACCTTGTGGAACTTCAACTAGTTTAAACTTCACATTAATGTTTTCGTCCCTTTTTAAGGCTTTTTCTAAAGCATTGTAATATTTTACTGAAGCAGGATTTGATGGTGAGTCGTCTTTTGCAACCACACGGATAATTGTTTTTCCATCGGCTGTTTTGTCATTCCCATTCGTTGCTTTATCATTCGAACAAGCAGCTGATGTAAATACTAATAATGCACTAAAAATCAACATAAGTAATTTCTTCATTGTTTTTTTACCCCCTGATTTAATGTGTGTTATTTTAAAAAATTAGACTAGCTTTTAGTCTTTTACTCCACCTTCAAGCGCACCTTTAGCGTAATATTTTAAAATTAATGGATACAAAATTAGTAAAGGTATCATTGAAATAATGATTGTCCCTGCTTGTAGGGAAGCAAAATCTAGGTTAGCAATTTGTTTATAAGACCCACCAGTTAAGTTTCCTAGCATTGAAGTATTATCTCTCATCACTACAAATTGTCTTAGAACAACCTGTAATGGCCATTTATGTGGATCCGTAATATAAATGGTCGCTCTGAAATATTCATTCCAGTGATAAACCCCATAAAATAATCCAAGCGTTGCAAGTGCAGGTTTAGATAGTGGCAGCATAATTTTAGTAAAAATTTTGAAATGTCCTGCCCCATCTATTCTTGCTGCCTCTAAAATACTATCCGGAACATCTTCAAAGAATCTCATTAGGATGAATAAATAGAATACATTGATTGCCTTGTAAAGAATTAAAGAAGAGTAAGTATTGAGTAATCCTAGATTTTTAACAAGCAAAAATTCCGGGATTAATCCTGGTTCGAAAACCATTAGAACTATAAGGAATACCATGATAACTTTTTTTCCTACAAAGTTCGTTCTAGCTAAAACATAGGCTGCCATTGCAGTTAAAAATAGGTTTAATGCAGTACCAACAATTGTGATTAAAAATGTGTTGAAAATACTACGTATAATTAAAGGATTTGAAAGCAATATTTTATAATTAATCAAAGAAAAACCTTCTGGCAAAATACTTAAACCTTTTAGTTTATGTACTTTTAAAGGATCGGAAAGGGACATTGCCAGTAAGTTTAAAATTGGAATTAATATTGATAAAGATAGTAAAAATAACACTAAATAGATAACCGCTCTTGTCAAATTAATCTTCTTCAAGTCTTCACCTCCCTTTTACCAAACACCTTTACCTGAAATCCTTTTTGAGATAAAGTGCGTTCCAAGAATTAAAACTACGCCAATTACACCCTTAAATAAACTAGCCGCTGTTGCATAGGAGTATTGGGCATTTAAAATACCAATTCGATACACATACGTATCTAAAATATCTACAACACTAATAACAGAGTCATTCATTAAGTTAAACACTTGATCGAATCCAGCGTTTAAAAAGAAGCCTAAATTTAAGATAAAAACAGTTACGATTGTACTTGTTAGTTCGGGTAATGTAATATACCTCATTTGTTGTAAACTTGATGCACCGTCTATCCGTGCTGCCTCATATAGAGATGGGCTGATTTTCATAATTGCTGCTAAATAAAGAATCGAGTCCCATCCAGATGAACGCCACATTTCTGAAAAGACTAAAACCCAACGGATATGGCTCTTACTAGTCATAAAATCGATAGATGGTAGATGAAAAAAGTTACGAATTACATTGACACCACCATCTTGTGGATTTAATAGACTAATCCAAATTCCTGCGATGACAACCCATGATAGAAAGTGAGGCAAATAGACAACTGATTGAACGTACTTTCTAAATGGTCCTGTTCGAACTTCATTGATTAACAGTGATAAAATAATCGGAATCGGAAAAATAAAGATGATTTTCATCGTGCTGATAATAACCGTATTTTTCAAAACATCTAAGAAAGCCGGTGAGCTAAACAAAACTTTGAAATGCTTCATCCCTACCCACACATTGTCTCCAATAATCCGATAGTCCTGAAAAGCAAGCTTCATTCCTAGCAAAGGAATTACATTAAAAATAAAGAAATAAACTATTGCCGGAAGAAGCATTAAATAAATGACCCAATCTTTTTTAATTTTCGATAACGTGGTCTTTACCTTCATGTTTCAACCCCTCTTTCCATAAAAGGTCTACTTCACTTCGATATGGCATACCGGTTTGAGCACCTTTTTTCGTAACAGATAATCCTGCTACGACGCTTCCGAATCGGATACTATCATAAAGATTTTTCCCTTCAGAGACCGCTACAGCAAACCCTCCAGAAAATGAATCTCCTGCACCTGTTGTATCGACTGGCTCTACTTTTATAACGGGTACACGAACAATTTCTTGTCCATCATAATAAACAACACCGTTCGTTCCACATGTAATAATTAATTGATTTGGATAGTTCTTAAGTATCTCTTCCATTGGAAGTTTGCTATCAAAAACGATTTCATACTCATGTTCATTTGGTGTTAAATAAGTGATCTTTTTTAATACATGTTCTTCGAGTCTTTGAGCAGGAGCAGGATTTACAATTATTATTTTTCCTTTTTCATGTAGAATAGGAATCAAATACTCCATCAACTCAATCGGTGTTTCCATTTGGAATAAAACGACATCATACGTAAGCAATTCATCTAGCACTCTAGTAATATAGTTAATATCTGTAAAATCATTTGCCCCAGGTACAACTAGAATTCGATTCTCGCTATTACATATTTCTATAAATGCAACACCAGTATGGCTTCCTTCTACAAGATTTAAATTCGTTATATCTACTGTTTCATTTTTCATATTTTCGATAAAGATTTCGCTAATCTCATCTTTACCAACGGAGCCAAATAAAGCTACTTCAGCACCTAACCGAGATGCGGCCACAGCTTGGTTAGACCCCTTACCTCCAACAGATAAAAAGAATTGATTTCCTAATAGCGTTTCACCTATTTCCGGTAATTTTTCTGCTTCAACAAAATAGTCGATATTAATACTACCTACAACTGCAATCTTCCTCACTAGTTATCTCCGCCTCATCAAAAGTAATCTTCATTAGCGGTGCATGTTGTTGCGCACCATATACATCTCTGTCTCCTACACTTCCTGAAGAGACATCTCTTTCAATCGTAATTTTGATTCCCAAAGCTTGGTCAAAGAAAACAAGATGGTGAACCTGTTCTTCGTGTAAATTATATAAATGACAAATTGTTTGTTTCGTAATCTTGCCTGAATTTTTTACTAGTTGATAAACTCGTTCTGAATCAAATAAAATGTCCAATGTGACTTCAAATGGACCTGAATTTTTACTTCTAAGCACTTTCGCTAAATCAAATAATGTAACCATTACTTTGCCCTCCTACATGTACTCAACTCGAAACGGATTATGATTAATTTCCATTAAATGATAAATAGAGAACTCGTATACCGCTCCAAATTCGACATCACTTGGTGCAAATGGAAATGCTAGATTCCCTGCAGTAGACTTACGCTTTTCATAACCAAAGTGTAGAAAAGTTGATCTGACTGTCGCACATATACTATTTGCAAGTTCTTGAGTCTTGGCAATAACCTCAAATAAAACACCAATTTCATGGCCCTTAAATGACTCTATTTCTTTTGAGCCAAGAACTGCATCCATCCCATAATTTAAAAAGTTAATTTTGTAATCATTTCGGTCAATCTCTGTATAATATTCAAAAACTTGTTCTTTAACTCGATCTTCAATCTCATGAATATTTTCGATTAAAATTGGATCCCTAATCCCTGCCATTACAAATGTTCGATACGCAGCTTTTTTTGCACCTTCAAGCTTAATAAATGTAGTATCTTCAGGAATAAATTGGCTTTTCGAAACTTCTACAACACCATTTCCAGCGTCATGAAACTCACAATCACTTAAATCTAATCTAAATCCTGGTCCGTGTAATAAGTATGGATGTTCTTTCTCATAAAAAGTATGGGCTGCCACACTAATCGGCGTGCACTTTCGTAATGGATTTAATGATTCGACTGTGAAAGAATCTTCCTTTAAAACTCCTAAAATACTATCCTTTGTAGTTCCAGGTTCGGCACACAGTGCACCACATTCTAAAATTTTACCTAAATGATAAGCTAGTCCTGGATTTTTTTGATGATAGATCCCAATTGCCGCAAATGGCGATGGATCATAAGCCCGGCCGCATATGATAATATCACTATCATTCTCTAAAGCTTCTAAAATGGGTTCATGACCCATTTGGGCAACAATTTGAATTGTTTCTTTAATCGTCTCTTCCTCTAGTTCAGGAATATTCTGACTTAAAGGTTTAATTTTATGAGCACGATTTGCTTCAATAATTTCCTCTTGTGTAAAATCAGCCCAAATTACTGCGATCTTAGCACTTAATTCTTTTTCTTTTAATATCTTCTTTATAATTGAAATCGTTGATTCTACATGTGGTCGCGCTCCCGCTCCACCCGCAGATCCAATAATAATTGGAATTTTTCTTGGAACACCGTTTGTTATGATTAATTCTAAATCTTTCATTAATGCCCGTTCACTTACGATTGAAACACCTGCTCCTAATTTATGAGGACCGGCATCCGTAGATCCAGCATCAACGACAATTCCATGTATTTTATCTCTTAGTCCATTTAAAAATGAAGCGGCTGGAAATCCATACCCAAGCATCCCACACGGGGACAAGATTTTAATTTCATCTGACATCATTTCAACCTTCTAACATAGTCGATTTTTATTTATATGTAACCGGTTACATAATCTTTAAAAAATAAAAGCTACATTAAAATAGCATTTTATCTTCATTGATATGTAACCGGTTACATACATTAATCATAATAATGAATTACTCATACGTCAATAACTAATTTTAAAATCTTTAGAATTAACTGATTATAATATCCTTGTACGTATTTCTAAACTGCTTATTTATTTAACTTCTTTATATAATCATGACTCTGTTAAAGTAAATTAAATTTTTATCTAATAGGCTCTTTTCGAAAATATAGTTGCTCAGTTGAAACAAAACCCACCATCTATTGGTGGGTTCGATCATCCTATTTAACCAACGTTTACAGTTAGCTTTATCTTTTCTGCAGTCATACTAATTAAATAATAAAATAAAATTAATTTACTGCACGGTTCAATTCTTCACGAAGTCCGTTGCTAGCTAATTTATCCATATTTAGAAGCAGCGTTTTAACTTGTACAAAATCATTAGCACTTTCTAGTTCAAAGATTGCAACTAGATTGTTGTTATTATCTTTAGAAACCTTCATTTTGTAATTACGTTTACGGAATAGTCGTTCTACCTTTGTTCCACGAGCTACAGAAATTCTGTAGGTGTCATTATTATAGACTGTACCCGCATCAAATCCATTGTATGAAAAATTTGTATAATCCTCATTAGGTATAGATACATCGATGTCTAATTCTTTGTTAAGAATAAAATCTTTCAGTAGGTCTAGTTTTGTCAATTTTAATTCCTCCTTAGCCACTGGTGGCTTCTCTTGTAGTCGGAAAGTCAACCTCTGAAATATTAAAGGTCAGAGCTCATATAAATAGCTCTTCTTCCTATTCAAATTACCATTTACCTCAAAATGAACTTGAATAAGATTTATTTTATCATAATAGTCCAAAAACATATAATAGTGCCTATTTTTTTATACTGTCAATTCCCACATTATGATTCTTTAATTTTTCCCACCATTAGATAAATCATCTTGAACGGTTGTGAATTCATTTTCATAAAGTATCCAACTATCTAGTCTATTTTGACGTTTGGCTATCTCGTATTAATGGATTTTAAAAAAACTTGTAAATGTTAATAACATTTTAATTTTCTAATGTAAAAATTCTACTAATTAAATATTTTAGAATAAAAATTTGTATTTATACTATCAAAAAAATTAAAGTCGTTACCTTAAAGGCAACGACTTTTACTATAAATTCAAAATCTATGTATTAATTTATATTAGATTTCTTTCAACTCTTTCAATTATAGATCATATTTTGTTGACTTTGTTTTAGAAGAAATTGAATGAGTAGAAATTATACCTTCTTTATTAACCTTAATCCCATGTAAAACCCCACCATATGCAGCTGCCCCATCAATACAGATCTTCGTTTTACATGGTGAATACCAAATATCGAATTTTCCTTCAGTCTTGTGAAGAATTGATGTTGGAGTATGGCCGAAAATAAATGTTTTATTTGTTTCGTTTTTTCCGTAATGGAACTCATCACGAATCCAGTAAAATTCCTTGTTAGTCGTTTCTTTCCAATCTTCCAGATTCAGATCGACTCCGGCATGAACGAATACATAATTTTCCCATTCGAAATACAATGGTCTAGATTTGATAAATTTTAGTTCAGATTCAAATTGCTCTTTCATTAGTTGTGCTACTTCATTAGGGCCTCTTTTATTTGTAATTTCAAATTTAAAAAAAGAATTTATTGTTTCTAAACCACCTTGCCCGTAATAATACGCTTGTTTAAACTCAGGTTGCTCAAGCCAGTCCAATAACATTTGCTCATGATTTCCTAGTATAACAACCGCTCCGTATTCTTTTTCTAATTGCTGCGCTCTTATCAAAACTTCGTATGGATTCTCACCTCGATCAACTAAATCTCCTAGTAGTATTAGCCTTTCACTATCTGGATTCCATTGTTTAAGTAATTTTTCTAATTCATTTATACTACCGTGTATATCTCCAATTGCAAAAACCGTATCCTTATCCATACATCCAACCCTTTCTGTAAACCTATTATTCCCACTAAATTGTTTAAATAATATAAATAGTTTAACAAATATAAATATCTATAGTAAGCTATCCGCCTTATTGCTTTTTTACGAAATTAAAATTTTATTTAATTGTCCCATTATAGCTAGGATAGTTTTTTTACCACAGGGAATAATGAAAAGGTAAAATTTTGGTAAAGGGGATTTTTGAAATGAGTAATGAGAATAAAGATTTAAATAATAGTGACTTTTTTATTGCAGATTTAACTAGTGATGCGAAGAGTAAGATTGAGAACTTGGAAGAGGAATTAGATATTACTTTGGTTGCTTATGATTGTAAGAAGTGAGATTTAGGTTAATATCGTGAAACGACTGCTATTAGTTAGTCAGTCGTTTTATTTTAATTGTAGAAATTAAATTATTTATTTTTTACAAAATTGAAGCCTGTTCCATTTTCTTGCGGAACAAATCCTTGCTGTGCCAAACTATTTTCAACCATATTTTGTTCTTCAACAGTAACATTTGTAACTATATCTCCAGTTGTAATCCCTTCTAAATAAATTTGTTGTTCTTTAGAGATTAGTCCGTAACTTTTGGTTAGATTTAAGTAAGTAGTTGTTGAAGAACTTCCTTTTATTACTGGATACCGGACTGAGAAAGAATATTAACGTAAATACAATCACTATAAAAGTTAAAAGAAGAAATAACATTACTCTAAATAAATTTCCTATTCCAACTCACCTCGTTCTTAAAAATACAATTCAAATAACTTTTAAACCTCGACGTATACTATGTTAATCCAAAGAGAAGTAACTAGAATTAAATTCAAACTTAGACCAATATTTATTTTTTCACTCCATCTTTTATTTGTTGAAATGATCGAAACCATAAAACTAAGCAAGCTTAATAAAATACTAATACAATTTAAACTTAAAAATATATTGAAGTTGT
>NZ_NTZO01000068.1 GCF_002559405.1 Bacillus sp. AFS001701
TAAGTTTGAACCTTCAAAAAATGTGTTATTTAATTTCCACACTGAAGATATTGACGCTGCTTATAACTTTATGAAAAAAAATAATATTACAATTGTAAAAGAAATTGAATGCATTGGAGAATTTGCATATTTTAAATTTGAAGATTTGGATGGGAATGTATTAATGATTTGTACTAGTTAATATGAGAGAATAGTCGAGGAGAATCTAAAATTCAAGCCTGTATCATCGATTAATATCACGACACAGGCTATTTTTAAGCATTTTTAAATAATTTACGGATCATTCTGATTTGGCCACGGTGATTGATTTCATCCTCAAATACATGAAACCATTTAAAATAATTTGTAGCTTTTTCTCTTCCAAACTCTGTCTGCTCAAACAACCACTCATCTGAAAGTGTATTAAATTTTGCATAAGTTTCTTCTCGAACCGAGTTTAAAAGATTAATATAATAGTCTGCATCATTACCTTTAATCGTCTTTCTAGCATGATCATCTAAATCTAAACCAGGTAACCATTTCTCTTCTTCTTCCGAATTTAAATCTCGATTTTCAAATGTATTAAGCTGATACCAATACTCAACTCCTGCCATATGAGTTAATAACATCCCAATGGTATTACCTGTTGGGGAATGCAAATAATCTAACTCCTCCACTGTAATATCTTTAATAGCTTCCAAAGTTGTATATCTTACATAATTCATCATAGAAGTTAATGTATTAAAATCCCCTTTTACGCTATCTTGCTCTCCAACTAATAGTAATTTGTTCCATTCGTACATAGTCGCAACCCCTTTCATTTTTTTCTACACAAAATTTAATTTTTCAATAATTAATTAATAGAAAAAAGTTAATTATGATGCATCAGCATGAAGACGATGCTTTTTACAGCAATTACACTGAAATAAATAAGTTTGAACCTTCAAAAAATGTGTTATTTAATTTCCACACTGAAGATATTGACGCTGCTTATAACTTTATGACAAAAAATAATATTACAATTGTAAAAGAAATTGAATGCATTGGAGAATTTGCATATTTTAACTTTGAAGATTTGGATGGGATTGTATTTAAAAATTGGTAGATTCACTTATTTTTACCGCCTATTCTCTAAAATTTATCGCTCTTAATTTTATTACGATTACATTATACTAATATGACAAAAAAGACTACTATATTAATAGCAGTCAATTGGTGGTATACATTAGCGACTTAAACAAATTTCTACAACCCAGATCGATAAACTAAAGGAGTACACCCCTCAAGTTGTTTGAACTTTGCATTAAAATATGATTGGTGAGAATAACCAATTAATCTTGAAATTTCATCTAGTGGTAGGTCAGTTTCATCTAATAATCGTTTTGCTTCTCTAATGCGCACTTCATGGAGCGTCTCTCTAAACGATTGATTTGATTCGGCCGCAAAGCGACGACTTAGTGTACTTTTATTAATCCTTAGTGCATCAGCGCAATCTGTTAAACTCCATCCGGCATCCCAATAATTCGATTCAATTAACTCCCTTGTTTTTTCAACTAATGTACGATGGCCTTCTTGGGAAGAATCATTCTCTTGTAGCAATAGTCTTGTTGTAAAATCAAGCAATTCTTGAACAATTTGATAGATGATTGGTCCATGTACAATTTTTTGGAAAATGTCATAATAAGTACCTTCCCATGATGCATTTTGAAGATTATTTGATTTCATATATCTTCTTATTTGTGCAAGTACACTTGTTAATCGGATTCGAACAATTTCTGGATCTGGGTAAGGCTGCTGAAAGGTTAAAAATTCTCGTTCCATCCAGTCTCGAATCGCTTTTGCATCTCTTTTTTCTAGCATTTCAATCCAGTGGCGTTGCTCTAGAGGTGTAAGGAATGGATCCTTCTCTTGAAATGGCATTGGTTCGTTTTCAGCCAAAATAATATCATACCCTTCAAAGAAGATTCTCCGTGTTAACTGAAGTGTTTGCTCGAAAATATCTTTTAATGTCTCTTCCTGAGTTCCAACTTTCATTACAATTGCAAGAGGCTCATCCATCATTTCTTTCCAACGAGCAAGAAATGCATTATATTCGTCCTGCAATAATACTTCATCGACTTCATGTACACTTAAAATAAAGTCAGAACCTACAAATAAACGATTTTTCCCGGTAAAGGGATTTCGTTCTAATGCTTTATAGACAAGTGGAAGTGTACTTGAATTCGGTGTCAAAAATGCAACCATCGTAATCGGACCATCATACATTCGTTCATTCAAAAAAAGGTCAGGATAATCTATATTAAATGGACTTATTTCTTCATTAATGTTTTTAGTAAAGAATCGTTCTTTATTACGAATTTGATAGCGTAATTGTTGAATATGCTTAATTAAATCAGTAGGAGAAAACGGGCGAAACAATACATCCTCCGCTCGATATTGTAATGCAAGATAGGCAGTTTGAAAAATTCGCTCTGATGAAATACCTAACCAACGAATTGAAAATTTTTGGATTAAATCACCAAATCTTTCACTCTCATTTTTCCAATGATCCATATCAAATATGACCAGGTCTGGTTGCTGCTTTTGAATAGCCTTTTCAAATTCTCCCATCGTTTTCCAAGAAACAAGGTTAATACCAGTAAAGTGCGATTCCACGACCCACCTAATCCCTGAAGCTTCTAACTCATCTTTTGCAACTAAATGAATTTCCATCGTGTTTCACCTTCACTTCTAGCTTTTTTATATCATAATAGCAAATTTATATTGTTTTTGTAGATTAAAAACACTTAATTAATCGTTTTTAATGAAATAGTACTTGATCTAATTTGAAGTGAATTTTAAGTTTCAAATTTCCCTTCTAATAAAAGTGCCCCAAAAGTATGTAAACTTTTGAGACACTCACAAATGAATGATTATTTCTGATTAAACGGTGTAACAGGAGGCATAATATGTACTTTTTTATTTGGATAGATTCTTGCAATCACTGTTGATTGTGATAAACGTTTAATATCCTTTCCAGGTATCTCCATTGATACGCCATTCAGTGCAGTCTTATAAACATGCCTAATCGTATACGGTACATGTTGATCCTCTAGCAGAGTTTTTAATTCTTCTTGAAATTTTGCATGACTTTCTTCTACTTGCTTAGTTGCCTCTTCCAAAGTTAGTTGTTTTCCAGCTGCCTCTGCTTCCTTTACAGCTACCACAGCAGGCTTTGTTTTAAATTCAATAATAATCGAAGTCATTTGATTAGTTGAAAAATCAATTGATGGATCTACAAAAAAAGAAGGGTTCATTGTAACATTCGCCACCTTTGTCTCATCTGAAATTTTAGTTGTATTAAGTGTATTCCCATTACATCCGCTCATGATAAAAAGCATTAAAATAAATAAAATACTTCCTCTATAAAAATTCTTCATATTTACTACATCCCCTTCAAAAACTGTTTAATAAAAAAAAGACAATCTATCAGAATTTTATCCTTTAGAGTGCCCTTTCAAACATTATTTTGAGCAGATAAACTAAGTTTAGAAGTAATAAACATTTGTTACATCCTATAGTTATCATTCAAAAATTCAATATGATAATTAATCGTCCTCAAATATTGTTTTGTTGTATCTTTGGAAAGACTTTTAATCCTCTTTAACATGTGAACACTTAATACTTTTTCATTGTTATAAATTCTATATTTTTTTAAAGTTGACAGTCTATGATTATATTGACTCGCTTTGACTTCATTAAGTTTTTTTACATTTATTAGATAATCTGTAAAGTTCATAATTGCCCCTCCTACTTGTATAGAACAACGATTTTTCGTAAAAAGAACTAGTCCTATTATTAAAACCTACTTAGGACTAGTTCTTTGTATCATTCTATTTAGCATGTCTACTAATTATACCTCTAAAGTTTTATTTGTTTGAACCTTCAAGATTCATTGGTACTACGATAAAAAAGTAAAGTACGATGCATAACCCTAATGTCAATTTCAGTATTTTTACTTAAAACTAAAATTAGATTCCATATATTTTAGTGACAAAACAAAAGACCTTACCAAAATGGATAGGTCTTTAGCTAATACCCTAATTTAATTGATTCATCGTCACAGAAAAGATATAGCTTTGATACTTATCACAGCCTTCATATCTAAATCTCTTTCCGTCTTTTTTAAATTCTCTACCATCTTCTTGAAAACCTAAATCACGTAAAGCGTCTTTAATTGAACCATTTTCGTAATCTTTTCCAACCTGGAATTCGATACTCAAGTAACTCACCCTTTTACTAGTTTTTATTATTTATTTTGGTAATTTTAGGGTGGTTTTATACTTGGCTGTAGCTGATCACTTATACTATAACTATCGTAATATTTCTATAACCCGTTCTCATCGCACAACCTCTTTCTAAAATACCTCCAAACAGAAGCATCTGATTCTTCCATTGATGTCATTTCCAAAAGTGGCTTTGATCCTAATGTTTCTTCAAATGGACCCTTATATTTAATTTCAAAAGCTGCGTTTTGGTTTATCGAAAATACATTTTCATCTTGATCCATACAACTAGATTCTGAATTACTTTTTTCCCATTCATCTACAATTTCTTGAACTGGATAGACTATCCCAGTCCTTGATTTCCAGAGAATATTATTTTATGTGATAGCAAAGATTATCATTGTTAATAAAGGAATTTCAATGTAGCAAAGAAGATTATGTAAAAAATAAGGTCAATGAATTTTAAAAGCAGGAAAGTAGAAATTCTCTAAATTTTCTGCTTTTTCCTCATTTCTGACTTTACCATCTAATAAATATCGAAAATAATCATTTACTAATATAATAATTTTAATGCTTTTTTTCTCTTTAAGCTCCATTTTCTTGAGTTAATTTTAACCAAAATCATACATATTCTTAATAAAATTCGATTTTTTATTTACCAATTTTTAACTAAAATCGGTACAATTTAACCATTTTAAAAGAATAATCTGAATTTTCTCTCGACATTTCCGCTTATTTTCCCCTCACAAAATGCAAGAATTGACGATTTTTGTCGTTTGATAAACCAGTTTTTCAGATGATACGATGAATTCCTCAATACCACATTGTTAACCAAGGGGAGGAATTTTTAATGAACAAAAAAGTTTTAGCGGTTGGATTATCTGTAGGTTTAGCGGCAAGTAGTTTATCAGTAACTAATACATATGCTGCACCAAAAAATGTATTATCAAATTACAAGTACAACAAATCAGTAGGATCTCCTGAATTCGTTTCTGGTCAACTGACAAAACCATCAACTAAAAATGCTGAGGGCGTTGTAAAAGCTTATGTAAATGCTAACAAAGATAAGTTCAAATTAGGAACGAAGTCTGCTGAAGATTCATTCATTGTTCAGTCTAGTAAAAAAGATACTTACGGAACTGCACTTCACCTGCAACAAGTTTATAACGGTGTTCCTGTATGGGGATCAACTCAAACGGCAGTAGTTGGAGATAATGGTGTACTACAAGTTTTCTCTGGTACAGTTATTCCGAACTTAGATACTAAAAAAGGGTTAAAATCTACTAAAAAAGTTAACGCTAATAAATCTATCAAAATCGCAGAAGCAGACCTTGGATATACTCCTGTCTATGAAAAAGACCCTACATCTCAACTAGTAGTTTATACAAATGGTGATGATGCTACGTATGCTTATCAAGTAAACTTAAACTTCCTTTCTCCAAAACCTGGAAACTATAATTATTTCATTGAAGCTTCATCAGGAAAAATTTTAAATAAATTTAATAGTATTGATACAATGGACAGCATCCATGCTGCTAGTAAATCAGCTGGTGCATCAGTTGCTAAACCAACAGTTTCTGGTACAAATGTAACTGCAACAGGAAAAGGTGTACTTGGTGATACAAAAACATTAAATATGACTTTATCAGGTTCAACTTATTATTTACAAGACAATACAAGAGGAAACGGTATTTTCACATATAATGGATCTAATCGTACCACTCTTCCTGGAACTCTTTTGTCAAGTACTGACACACTACTAAATAGCACAAGTGAAGCTGCAGCAGTTGATGCACATTATTATGCTGGAAAAACATACGACTATTATAAAACTGTATTTGGACGCAATTCATTTGATGGTAACGGTGCTGCTTTAAAATCAACTGTCCATTATAGCCGTAGTTATAACAATGCATTTTGGAACGGTACTCAAATGGTTTATGGTGATGGTGATGGAACGACTTTCACTTACTTATCAGGTGGACTTGACGTAGTAGCGCATGAGTTGACTCACGCTGTTACAGAAAGAAGTTCAAACTTAATCTATCAAAATGAATCTGGTGCATTAAACGAAGCTATTTCGGATATTTTTGGGACTGTTATTGAGTTCTATAATAATAACAATCCAGATTACGAGATTGGTGAGGACATCTACACACCAGGTATTGCTGGTGACTCACTTCGTTCAATGAGTGATCCAACTAAATATGGTGATCCAGATCACTACTCAAAACGTTACACTGGAACTTCTGACAATGGAGGAGTTCATACTAATAGTAGTATTATTAATAAAGCTGCTTACTTAATTGCTGTAGGTGGAACTCATTATGGTGTATCTGTAACAGGCATCGGTAATGATAAACTTGCTAAAATTTTCTATCGCGCAAATACAGTTTACTTAACTTCTTCAGCAACATTTAGTCAAGCTCGTGCAGCACTTGTACAATCTGCTGCTGACTTATATGGTGCAAGCTCTGCTGAAGTATCAACTGTTAATAATGCATTTGATGCAGTTGGTGTAAAATAATTTTTAATTTATAAAGTAAAAGAAGTCTCATAAGTGAAGGTACTTATGAGACTCTTTTTTTTATAAATGGAAACAGCAATCGATAAATCCCATCGCTTTTTTATTGAGAAACTTTCGTACCATTCAAGAAATTGAGTAATTCATTAAATGTATTTTGAGCGGCTTTCGTGTTCATTTGGAACTGGTATTCATGACCTAATTTCCCTTCTGATTTACTATAAAAGACTTGTTTAACACCTGTTCTTTTTTCTAGTAAAGCTGCAAATTTTTTACCTTGTGATTCAAAGGAACCTGTATTTCCGTCAGTTATAAATGTTGAAACAAATTTTTCTGGTACATTTCTTAAAAGGGAGGTTTCCTTCGTCATCTTTTCATCTTCCCAATTGTATTTTCCAAAATAGGCCCATCCAACACGCTTAAACATAAATTTAATTAAACTTGAAGAAGCGTTTGTCTGCACTTCTTTCAGATCATATGGACCACAAAGAAGAATCGCACCACGAATTGAATTTGGATCAACGCTCTGACCTATTTTAGCTGTATCGGAATAGTGTTTATTCATTTGAATGCTTACAAATTGTGCTGTTAGCTGAGCTCCAGCTGAATCTCCAGCTATATAAATATTGTTTAAATCCAGTCCATATTTATCAGCATTTTTTTAACAAACTTGTAAGCTTGATCAATTTGTTGTAAAGGTATTGGATATGCAACACTCGGCGGGCGCTAAAGGGTAATTTATATTCACTACATTATACCCATGACTCGCTATATATGTAGCATATTTTCGAACATCATTTTTATCTCCCGCTACAAAAGCACCACCATGAATCCAAAAAATGGTTGGAACGTATTTTTGGTCACCTTTATATTTATTAAGCCAGTATTATCAATATTAAAGTCGAGCTCACAAAGTGGTCCCTGTTTTCTACTGATTTCATACATCAAAATTAGATTAATAACATTTTCTTAAGAGCATTGTAAATTCCATGTTCATTGCAACTATCTGTGATTAAATTGGCTTTCTCTTTAACCGCAGTTTCAGCATTTCCCATTGCAACGCCAATTCCTGAATGTTCCATTAGTTCGATGTCGTTCATTCCATCACCGAAGAAGACAATATCTTCTATCTTAAATCCATTTTCTTTAGCAATTTTCAAAATTGTTTTTGCTTTGGAACCTTCTCTAGGAATAACATCTGAGCCATATTGGTGCCAACTAACATATCGGAATTCGTTGATATCATATTTGTGAAGATCTTCAGTCTTGCAAAACAGCATAGCTTGAATAATGGAATTTTCTTTCCAATACATCTCATCAAATTCAGGGATAATCAATCCTAGACTTTCATAGGCCTTAGTTAATGACTCACCGGGTTCTTCAAAATGTCTTTTTACCCCGTTCAACGTTTGGAACACAATCTGATCATTGTTTTCCATCGCAATTTCAATTAGTTTCATTATAGATTCTTTTGAAAATATTTCTTCATGAGCTATTTCATGACGGACAAACCCTACTGACCCATTGCATAAAACATAAGTATCAATTTCTAGTTCGTCGACGATGGATATTGCAGAAGTGTAGTCTCTTCCTGTCGCGATTACAATTTCATGTCCATTTTCTTTTAGAGAAACCAAAGCTTGTTTCGTACTTTCTAAAAACTTCATTTCAGTCGTTAGTAATGTTCCATCAATATCAAAAACTATAAATTTTTTACTCATTTTCTTTCCCCACATTTTTCTCTATTTTTTTATCTTTTATTATGATTTAAATAGAATCTCTTTCTACAATTCGATATGGTATTTTTACTTTTTCGCTAGATTTCGCTATTACAAGGCTACAAGCTTGTTCACCAATTTTTGTTAATTGGTGATCCACTGTAGAAATTCCCATACCTATTCCAATTGGTTGATTTTCTTGGCCAATGATTGCTAAATCAGTAGGGATTTCCAATTGTTGCGACTTTGCGTATAAATACATTCCACCAGCCACTTCATCCCCATTTGCATAGATAGCGGTTGGCTTTTTTTGTAAATGCAGAAATTTCTTTGCTGCTTCATATCCATCTTCTAAGCAATGACAATCTGTGAGATGGTATTCATGTTGAAGTTCACCAAATATTTCTGTATAGGCAGCAATCATTTGCTTCGTGCTGTTGCTTTCTAGCCTAGCAGTTGTGAATGCTACCACATCATGCCCTTTGTTTTTTAATAATTGAAAAGCATCCAAATACGAAGAATAGCGGTCCATATAGGAACAGCCAATTTCCTTGTGTTGCGTATATTCACAAGCTACGATTGCACCATATTCGCTAAACGGAACGATTGTTTCCCAATCATTTGCTCGAGAAGTGATAATGATGCCATCATACAACTTGCTTTTTAATTTTTGCAAATACTCCATTTCTTTTTCTTTACGATAATTTGAAGGAAGCACCGTTATCAAAAAATCCTTCTCTAATGCCTTGTTCAGTATACCGTTTAATATTTGATCAAATGCTGGATTGTTGTTATAGGGGAGAATAACCCCTATTGTCCTTGTTTCTCCTCGAATTAAATCAATTGCATTTTTATTTGGTGTATAGTTCATTTCTTCAATAACTTTAAGAACTGCCTCACGTTTATCACTAGCAACATACTTATAATTGTTTAGTACTCTAGAAACAGTAGAGACCGATACACCTGATAATCTTGCAATATCGTTAATATTTGCCATCATACACCTCCAACATATATGAATTATCAAGGATTTTTATGCATTAACATTCATTTTCGGAAAAAGCGTTTAGAAAGTAAAGGAGGTTTCCACTGTATGCCCATCTTACCGTAATCCTGTGTTCTCCTACAATGAGTGTAGAATGTTCAATATCTTTCCTTTCTCCTTCAAACCAGAATGATTTTTCCATATTTATTAGTTTATTGCTTACAATATATAATCTTTTATTGGTTAAAAACAAATCTCCAAAGTAAATATTTAGTGTTCCATCAAAGATTTCCAATAAGCCTGTAACGGTAGACACTACATTTTCATCGTGTTGAAAGTTAACTTTTCGGTTCATTTTTTTCTCCCCCCGGTGAAATACGGCTTACTTTCAATCTAATTTATGAAATGGATTTCAAGTCAAGAGATAAAATCAAACTAAATTTCTGGCCAGCTATAAGGAAGCAGATTAAAGTTTTCATCACTCGGTTTATTGAACAAATAACCATAAGAAATCTAGAGCGATGAACATCAAAAAAAGTTGGGATCATTGATTCCAACTTTTTTTGTTTATACTGATTATTTTTGACTGTGTTGCATTGCCTGTTTCTCCAAATACTTGTACATCTTTTTCATATTTTCTGGTGCGTCCAATGGGTCACCTGCAATCATTTCAATCATACAGAGTCTTTCGGAACATTCAATTTCAGCTTCGTTTATTGCCTGTTCAAGCTCACCATAAGTACGAACAATAGCAGTAAACGCATTGCCTCCAAAAGCTTCAGCAAGCTTAGTGTAAGACCACCTAGGGATTTTGTTGTATGTTTGATTTTTGGTTTTAACATTTAAATATTTTTCGATGGTATAACCGTCATTGTTTAAGACGAAAATTATCGGTTTACAGCCGTAATAGAGCATGGAGCTGATTTCTTGTGCAGTTAGTTGTAGTGAGCCATCACCTGTAAACAGCAACACCCGACGTTTTGGGGCTGCGATACAGGCACCAAACGTCGAGGGGGTTGCATATCCGATGGAGCCCCAGCCTCCTTGCCCAATATATGTAATATTACTAGGCAGTCTCACCTCCGCCATGCCATTGAAGAGTGTACCAATCTCAACAATCATAATGTCGTCCTTTTTCAGCATACGTTGAAAAAGTGGATAATAGCCGGCTGCCTTAAGTGGTTCATCGTTACTTACATTGAATTGATCGTATGGAAATGACACTTTTTTTAGCAATCCTTGACCTTTATAACACACTTTTTGTACTGCTTGAAGCATGTCATTAGCAAGAACGTTCGGATATACCGCTTCAGCAATCTTCACTAGGTCCGATTGGATATTAATGGTCACCATTGAATTCAGTTTTGCTGTAAAATTTGCTGTGTTGGTGTCCGCGGGTACTAAGCCAATTGCAATGATACAGTCTGCATTTTCTACCGTACTTTGAACTTCAGAACATCCAAACGAGCCTAAATACATACCGATATAATTTGGGTGGGTTTCATCAAATGCCCCTTTACCGAACATCATGGACGCAACAGGTATATTCATGGCGTCTGCTAGTTGTAGAACTGCAGCCTGAAGGCCAAAACGTATTGTTTTTACATCCACTAGGATAACCGGCCGCTTTGCACATTCTAGTAGTTGACGGACATGATCAGTCGCTGCTTGAAGAGATTTTAAGTTTGACGTTTTTAGTTGTGGTGTTGGCTCTATCCGGTTCTGAATCGGCTGATCCACAAAATCATCTGCCACAACGAGGTAAACAGGTTGTTTCTTTTCTTTTGCAATGCGAATAGCAGCAGGAATTTCAATCATGACATTTTCAGGTGTGAGTACCGCACTATAGGCCGTTATCTGTTTATACATATTGCGAAATACATTAAAATCCCCATCCATTAGAGTGTGGTGCATTAGCTTGTGCTCTTTTTGATCTTTTTCTTTTGGCGAACCAACAATGTGGATTATCGGAACGTGTTCACTATAGGCTCCAGCTATCGGATTACATGCATTCAACTCCCCAACACCAAACGTTGTAATAAGCGCAGTAATCCCTTTGATTCTTGCATAGCCATCTGAAGCGTAACCCGCGTTTAGTTCGTTCCGTCCTTCTATAAACTGGATTCCGTTATATCGCTCCAACGTATCAAGTAGTGAAAAATTATAGTCCCCTGCGACGCCGAAAATTTCAGTAATCCCCTCTTGCTTCAAACAATCAAACAAAAACTGCCCAACTGTTTTTTGTGCCATACCAGCATGTGTGTCGGGACTAACTGTATTCTTCATTTTATCCATTACACACCCACTCCTTTTCCAGTATCAATAGCTTGTTCAGTTTTTTACTACCCTTTTTATTCGTACCCTATCAAAGAACAGGTTATACGGTAGATTGGAATAAGGAATAATGTTAAACCAATACAAAGCAACAAAAGGACAAATTCGAATTAACGAATTTGCCCCTTTTTTAAAATAGATGGTTACTGAATTGTGTTTTTCAACATATTGTACATATTTGTAACATGTTCATCGACTTGATCTTGCGATTAAAGCTGTTCACTTAAGCATGGGTTGGATACAGTTATTCTAAATCTCTACTAATCGCTCTTCCTGCTTGTCTACCTGAAAATAAACAACCGCCTAAAAATGTTCCTTCCATTGCACGGTAACCGTGTACGCCGCCGCCGCCGAATCCAGCAACTTCACCTGCTGCATATAGTCCAGGAATTGGATCACCTAAAGAATTTAATACATTACCATCTAAATTTGTTTGAAGTCCACCAAGTGTTTTACGACTTACAATATTTAAACGAACAGCAATTAATGGACCGTTTTTTGGGTCTAAAATTTTATGAGGAGATGCAACCCGAATTAATTTATCACCAATATAATTTCGCGCTCCTCTTAAGGCAGTGATTTGTAAGTCTTTCGTAAATTTATTATCCATTTCACGATCACGTGCAATCAGTTGACGTTCGATTTCATCATAGTTTAGTAAATTTTCCCCAGTTATCTTATTCATGCCTTCAACAAGCTCTTCTAACATGTCTGCAACGACAAAGTCCTCTCCTTTTTCCATAAAAGCTTTTACAGGTGCTGGTATCCCTGAAGTTGCTCTTTTCATCACTTGTTTTATGCTTTTTCCGGTTAAATCAGGATTTTGTTCTGAACCTGAAAGTGCAAACTCTTTTTGAATAATTTTTTTCGTTAAAATAAACCAGGAGTAATCATAACCAGTTTGTTGAATAGCTTGTAATGTACCTAAAGTATCAAAACCAGGAAAATTTGGTGCAGGAAAGCGTTGTCCCCTAGCATCTAACCAAATTGAAGAAGGACCAGGAAGAATACGGATACCATGATTGCTCCATACCGGATTCCAATTTTTTATGCCTTCAGTATAGTGCCACATTCGATCACGATTAACAATTCGACCACCAGCATTTTCAGTAATGGCAAGCATTCGACCATCAACATGTGCTGGTACACCAGATATCATCCTTTTCGGCGGGGTACCTAATCGACTTGGCCAATTTTGGCGTATTAAATCAAAGTTCGCCCCAATACCGCCACTTGATACTAAAACGGCCTTTGCCCCATATTGAAAGTCACCAATTACTTCACGAGAGCTATCTTCTCCTCGTTCTGATTTACTTGGTTCTAATAAAGAACCATTTACTCCTACTACAGCTCCATCTTGTGTTAGTAGTTGATCTACACGATGTCGGGATCTGAATTCTACTAAACCTTTTTTCATATACTCACGAACTCTTCGTTCGAAAGGTGCAACAATTCCAGGACCCGTCCCCCATACTACGTGAAATCGGGGCACTGAATTCCCATGACCTTCTGCAAGATATCCTCCACGTTCAGCCCAACCGACGATTGGAAAAAATCTCACCCCCATGTCATAAAGCCATTGCCTCTTCTCACCTGATGCAAACTCGACATATGCCTCTGCCCATTTCTTTCCCCAATAATCCTCATCATCTTCTCGATCAAATCCTGCTGTTCCAAGCCAATCCTGCCAAGCTAATTCCCTTGAATCCTTAATTCCTAACCTACGTTGCTCAGGAGAATCTACTAAAAATAACCCACCAAATGACCACCAAGCTTGACCACCTATTGACGCTTTCGGTTCCTGGTCTAATAACAATACACTTTTCCCAGCATCAGCCATCTCAGCAGTTGCAACTAAACCAGCCAATCCTGCACCAACAACAATCACATCGAACTTCTCCATCCAACTTCTCCCTCCTTTTAAGCCTTCTAATCTATCAAATTATAAATTTATCTACAAAAACAGTTTTCTAAATTTTCAGTTATCAAATAAATAATACAGCAAATAGCATGATAATAAAAGGAAAGAAGGTCCATCAATCCTGAACCTTCCTCCTAATTCAATGCTTTTGTCAACCAATCCTAATGTACATTTTTCTTTTTAAATCTTCCACCGCGTACTTCTGCAATATCTGAAATCGCTAAAAAGGCACTTTGGTCAATGTCATCGACAATCGTTTTCAATTCCGCTTCTTCTAATCGGGTGATAACACAATAGATAACCTTTGTAGTTTCACCAGAGTATGCTCCTGTACCATTTATATATGTAACACCACGGCCCATCCTAAAAAGAATTGCTTCTCCAATATCATCACTTTTGTCACTAATAATCCATGCTGATTTTGATTGTTCTAATCCTTCAACTACGATATCAATTGTTTTAAATGCAACTAAATAGGCAATAATTGAGTACATTGCTCGATCCCAAGAAAAAATGAATCCAGCAGCTCCTAAAATAAATAAGTTGAATACCATAATGATTTCACCAACGGAAAAAGGAATCTTACTATTAATAATGATCGCTAGAATCTCAATCCCGTCTAGTGCCCCACCAAATCGAATCGCTAATCCTACTCCAACACCTAAAACCATTCCTCCAAATATCGTTGCAAGTAAAATATCTTCGGTAAATGCAGGGATATGATGAAACATACTTGTTAAATAGGAAAGAACAGTGATGCCAAGTATCGTCGAAATTGCGAACGTTTTCCCTATTTGCTTATAGCCTAAATAAAAAAAAGGTAAATTTAATATAAAAAGAAATACACCAAGTGGTAGCCCTGTAAGATGGGAAACCATAATCGAAATACCTGTTATTCCACCATCGATAACATCATTTGGAACTAAAAATATTTCAAGACCTGTCGCTACAAGTAAGGAACCAACTAGCATAGCGATTGTTCTTTGTAAAATCTTCATTTTATGAGATTTCCCATTTGTTGAATGTATTGCTTCTGCCATCTCAAATACCGTCCTAACTGTTTTGTAAAATTTTTCTACATTTAATATTTGCTCTAATGCTCAATTTATACTAATTAAGTTCATTCACTGGACATTCACAATTTGTTCAAATATAATTAGCTAGACAACTATTTTAATTAGCTAGCTAACTAATTTTCCAAGGAGACTTTTTTATGCGCAAAAAGCAGCCTTTCTTTTTTTTATTAAATCAAACTACTCGTCAGTTTTCGAAATCATTTAATGAGCATCTCGTTCCTACTGGATTGTATTTGGCACAATGGTCCGTTATTCACTATATCCATTTACATGGACCATGTACTCAACGAACAATTTGTTCGAATTTGAATATTGAGCCACCTACACTTACACGAACACTACGCAGAATGGAAGTTTTAGACTTAATTGTTCGCAAAGAAGGAACAGATAAAAGAGAAAAAATGATTCATCTAACTGATAAAGCTATAAATCAATTTGATAGTTGGAAAGAGCAAATCATCTCATTTGAGAATGATGTTATTAAAGATATACCAGATGAAGAGCTTGATATTGCACTTCAAGTTTTTCAAAAAATGATGAACAATATGAAAGCGTCGGAGGTTACTAAACAGGGGGAATAAGTTTGAAAAACGAACGTTTATGGACAAAGGATTTTCTAAGTGTAAGCTTAAGTGGATTTTTTGTGTTTTTAGTATTTTATACGTTGATGGCGACATTGCCGATTTTTGTGATTGATAATTTAGGCCAAGAAGATAGCAAAGTTGGTCTAGTAGTAACATGCTTTCTTATCGCCTCAGTTGCAATTCGTCCTTTTGCAGGCATCTGGCTTGATACAATTGGTCGCAGAAAAATATTAATCATTTCATTAGTTTTCTTTACATTAACAACATTTTTATATCCTTTTATAAATAATTTTGCATTATTACTATTATTGCGTTTTGCACAAGGGATTGCTTTTGGTCTTGGAACAACCGCAACTGGTACTATTGTTGCTGAAATAGTTCCTATATCACGTAGAGGCGAAGGTATGAGTTATTATAGCTCATCCATGATCCTTGCAATGGTATTTGGTCCTTATCTTGGTATTAATTTAATGAATCATTTCACCTTCCATATTTTGTTTTTTGTTTGTGGATTCTTCGCAATTATTTCACTTATTTTCGGTCTATTCATCGCGATACCTAAACAAACATTAAAAGCAAAAACTCGAATTAAACCATCACAATTAATTGAGCGTTCAGCATTACCAATCTCAATTACTTCAGCAATTATCTCTTTTGGTTACAGTGGTATCATTTCATTTATCACATTATACGCAAAGAATTTAGGTTTTGTAGATATTGCTAGTTTCTTTTTTATTGTTTATGCAGTTTTCATTTTAGGTTCAAGACCTTTCACTGGTAAACTATTTGATCGTAAGGGAGCAAACATAATTGTTTATCCTGGGATCATCTTATTTACGATTGGTCTAGTTGTCTTGAGTTTTTCAACTGTCCCAACAATCTTTTTATTTTCCGCTGCATTAATCGGTCTAGGCTATGGTTCAATCGTACCTAGTTTTCAAACATTAGCGATTAACACTGCTGCCCCTGCTAAAAAGGGAATGGCGACAGCGACATTTTTTATGTTTTTTGATGTCGGTATGGGGATTGGCTCTTACGTTCTTGGAATTGTATCTGCGAAAACATCTTTCCATATTATGTACGTAATAACCGCAATTGCTGTATTGTCAACGACTATCATTTACTATTTATTGCATGATCGTGAACAAAGAAAAGCAATAGATCTTGAAAATGCAGCAGCCTAAACTTAAAACCCACCAAATTTTTTTGGTGGGTTTTCTACATTTACATCGTTATTCCTTTATCGATAACAATAATTTTAACTTTTACTTTTATATTCGATTTTTGATATGTATCAAGCCAATGATTCTCGATTTTTTCCCAATCAGCATACTGAAATGAATGAGCAAGTATACCAAATCCAACTGGATCAACTTTATCTTTTTGAAAAGATTGGATTAAATTATTTAGTTCTTTTTGTAATTTTTTTTCTATCGCTTTTTTT
>NZ_NTZO01000188.1 GCF_002559405.1 Bacillus sp. AFS001701
CATTTAAAATCATTATTAAATCATCAAAAAAGAATTATTTTATCAATAAGGTTCATTTAATATACGTATGACCATTTTATATTTCAACACTCTAAAAAATCGCTTAGTGCTATAAACTAAGCGATTTTTTTATTATTTATCATTTATTCTACGTTATTATCTGTTGATTTCTTTTTAGAGAGAAACCAACCACCTAAAGCGATTAATAGCATGACTGACCAGAAAATCGTATTCCAGATTGGTCCTTCAACGAAATGATGTGAAATAATGTGTAGAGAAGGATGTGCCAAAGTATGCATTAGTAGTTTAACCCCTACCCATCCAACTAAAAGCATAGCTGCTGTTTCTAAACTTGGACGTGTTGTCAGCAATTTAACAAAAATACCTGCTGCAAAGCGAATGACGATTAAACCTGCAATTGCTCCAATAACGATGACGATAAATTTAGCTCCATCCATGCCACCTATATTACTCATTTTTGTATTAGGCAGATCAATTACTAGCGCTACTGCTGCTAAAATAGAATCGATCGCAAATGCAATATCTGCTAATGATATTTGAGCAACTGTCATACCAAAGCTTTTTTCTTTTTTTGCTTTATCATCATCATGCTTTTTAAATAAATGCTTTAATGCGATGAAAATTAAATATGCCGCTCCGATTGCTTGAACCTGCCATACATTAAAAAGAAATGAAATAATAAAAATGGCACCGATTCGAAAAATAAAAGCTAAAAGTAAACCAATATTGATTGCTTTCTTTTGTTGTTCCTCTGGTAAATGTTTTGCCATAACAGCAAGTACTAGTGCATTATCGGCCGATAATAAACCCTCTAATAAAATTAGAATAATTAATACCCAACCGTACTCTAATAACAAAGATAGTTCCATGTTTTCCCCCTATTTAATTTACTTTTAACCTATTTTTAACCACTTTTTAATTATATTCCCTTTTTTATAAATTCCTTATCCAAATTTTTGAATATTCTAGTACAATTTTCACCATTTACACTTTTATCACCTTCAAGATAGTTGACTTAGTCAACTTTTTTAGTTTATATTATAAGTAATCTAAAATTTCAGAATATTAAAGGAGATAAAAATATGAATCATGTTGAAAAAATACGCAAATTTAACAGACATTATGCTAATGTATTGGGAAAAATTGATCAAGAAATCTATAATCACCCATTTCCATTAACTGAAGCGAGAATCATAACAGAAATCAACGAAAACCACGGATGTACTGCCACAGATATTATCGAAAAACTCGGCATTGATCGTGGTTATTTAAGTCGCATTATTCAAAGATTCGATGACGAAAACATCATTTCAAAAATCCAATCTCCTGAAGATAAACGTCAATATACTCTTCATTTAACAGCGAAAGGGAACGAAATCTACAATAAATTGGTTAATGATGCGAACATTGGCGTAGAAAGTATGATTCAAACCCTTTCTACTCCTGAAGTAAAAGAGCTAGTAAAATCAATGGAAACAATAGAATCCATTTTCTCATTAAATCAGACATCTATTCCTGAAATATCAATTCGACCATTTAAACCTGGCGATGTTGGCTATGTCGCTTATATTCATGGAAAGATTTATAGTACAACCTACCAATTTGGACGTGTATTTGAATATTATGTAATGAAAGGGTTAAGCGAATTTTTATTGAATCCTAACGGCGGCGAACTTTGGGTCGCAGAAGTAAATGGAGAAATCGTCGGATCAATAGCTATTACGAAGGCAAATGAGTCAGTAGCACAGCTTAGATGGTTTGTATTAGATGAAAAATACCAAGGATTAGGTATCGGTAAAAAGCTAATCGAAACAGCACTCAACTTCTGTAAGGAAAAACAATTCGACCATTTATTTTTATGGACTGTAAGCACATTAGAGACCGCACGTTATCTTTATAAAAAATATAAATTTACTTTAACTGAAGAGAAACCTAACTTTCAATGGACTGGATCTGAGTTAATTGAGGAAAGATGGGATTTAGTACTTTCATAAACAAGTAATGAATATAAGATTTTACGGGATAACTTTAAGACGGAGAAAATAATGAAAAACAAAATAATAAAGTTTATAAAAATATTTTCAATCATTGTGGGGGTTATAACAGTTATATCTTTAGCTGGTTATTATACTTTAGATTATTTATTTGGAGATATGTGCGGAAACGAGATTACCCATAAAGAAGTTTCACCTAAAGGTGATAAGGTAGCTTATATTTTCGAAAGAAATTGTGGTGCTACAACTGGATATTCGTATCATCTATCTATAATGGATTCAGATCAGAAGCTACCGAATAAATCAGGAAATACATTTGTTTCAGACGATTTATTTAAAATAAATTGGATAAATAATAAAAAAATACAAGTTAATTATCTAAAGTCTACTAAGACGTATGAAATGGATCGGCACGTAAACGGAACTAAAATTGTATATGTGGGAAAGTAAACAACGCCATTTTTTAATAATAAAAGAGCATCTATTTTGATGCTCTCAGTGTGTAGACAAAGTACTAAAAACTCGATTTTCAGAATGATTGCAAGCACTTGTCCTTCGAGGTGCTCTTTTTAAAATGTATTTGTACTTTCATAAACAAAACATATTAAAAGAAGGTCAATCCACTAATTGATTGACCTTCTAATTTTAATTACTTATTTTAATTTACCTAATTCATCAATAAATGCTGGTTTTTTAACGTATTTTTGTTTAAAGTCACTAATAATCCTCTGAGCGTATTGGCTACCAAAAATTTTATTAAACTCTACGAATGTTTTACAAACTTTTTTATACATTTTCCGTTCAGTTGCTTGTCCTGCTTCCACTTCAATTAGTTTTGCATAGATTTCTCTTGTTTCTTCCAAATATTCTTCTACTAAATGCGGATAAAGTTTTTTAATTGAAGAAATATGAGATTTACAATATTGAAGTAATTTTCCACTCATTTTTTCCTCAATTAGTATTTCAACATAGATATTAGGAATATAGTCTTGCTTTTCTAATTCAGCTAAAATTTCTTCTAAAACACTAGGCCATTCACTTGGTTGATAAAGCTTTTTCAACTTTGAATAATACTCAAAATGATTATCATAAATAAATTCTAAAAGTAACTCAGATTGTTTATTTTTATCTTCAAGCTTTTCGTAGGCAACTAATTGATATTGTTTCCACTTCTTAACTTGTCCACGGTATTCTTGATCTTCAATAATTCCATCCTCACAAAGTCTCAACACCTCAAAATAATCGTTCGATTGAATTAAGTTATCAATCGCTTTTTCTCTAAATTCACCTAAATTTACATTTTTATAAACGAACTTCATTGCATCATCTATTCCATCAAATTGTTCAATAATTTGATATTGAATTAACTTTATATTTTCTTTATTGTATTTTGCACTCCAAGAATTACCCTTTATTTCACTTAATAGTTTTTCAAGTTTATTTTCAAGTTTGTTTCTTAATTTTTCAATGCTGCAAAAATGAATGCAACACTCTAATAGACTATATCTCCATTCACTCCAATCATCGTATCGTGAATGCTCAGCCTCTTTTAAAATCTTAATAAAAAAAGACTCTTGTTGTTTTTCATCTAAATAGCTTACAAAGTATGCTGCATCATTAATAATGTCCAAACTATTAGAAACAACTGGATTTATGCCCCCCCCAGAGTCATCACTATAATTCATCATTTCTAATACTGCTGGAAGAATAATTAAACATAATGAAATTGCTACATCTGGCTCTTCTTCTAAAAGCATTTGTCTCGCTTTATTTAACGTCATATATACGCCTTGTAATGCATCGTCTAATTTATTCCATGGAATAAACCCTCGATATTTAGATTGATTGATATATTCCTTTATTAATTTTTTGCTATTCGATATTACGTCTTCATTCGATGAATACTTAAATAATAAGCCTTTTTCGATTTCTTCATTTTCTTCAGCTAAGTCTAGAACAATTGTTAGTAATTCCTCTTTTTTAAGAGCAGAAAGTATTTGCTTTAAATTCTTTTCTTTATTTCGTGTAGATTGCTTGCTCATTGTTAGTTTATCTCCTAATTTAATGACATTCTTGTTTAAAAATACATTCTATCTTTAATTATTACAAAATAAATAAAAGAGGCAACGCAAAAAACATACGTTGCCCAACATTCTTTCTATCTACACAAAACCTAAATAACTTTTAGTAATATAAGGATAAACGATTTTACCATTTAAACCGTACTTATTAAATAAATTTGTAAGTGCAGTTCGATATGGCTCAAATTCTTTTTCCCCACTTAATGGAGAAAAAGAAGAAGATAAGTTTCTACCTAAAAATCCTTCTAAATCCATTTCCAAATCATTTCTATAAACCATCGTTTCATAAATCCCGTTTTTAAAAAATTGGTTAGTAACATCTGGCGTATTTTCTATTCCACCACTAAACCCTTTAAACTTAGGACAAGTTTCTTTGCAAATCTCCTGCAATTCAATCATTAATGGACTTAATACATCTTTACTATTCCAAACTAGAGATACTTTTGCATTCTCTTTTAAGATCCGTTTACATTCTAACCGGAATTTTTCTTTATCAAACCAATGAAATGCTTGCGCAACTGTTATTAAATCAACACTATTATTTTTTAAAGAAGTATTTTCAGCTGTTGCATTAATTGACTTATATTGATCGTATTCCTTCAAAGTCTTCTCTGCGATTCCTCGCATATCATCATTTGGTTCTATTGCAAAAACAGTTAACTTTTTTTCAAGTAAAAGCTTCGTTAAAATACCTGTACCTGAACCAATGTCTGCAATAACACTCCCCTTACTTAAATGATTTTCAGAGAGTAAATAATTGATATATTCATTCGAATAACTTGGGCGAAATTTCGAATATCGATCTGCCTTACCAGAAAAATTTTCAATCAATACAAAACACTTTCTTAAAAAATGTTTTTCGGGTTAAATTTGATGAGCGTGAAGTCTAGCAAAAATCCCATCTTCCTGTGATAGTAGTTCTGTATGAGTACCATCTTCAGCAATTCCTTCTTCAGTAATGACTAAAATGCGATCTGCTTTTTTAATTGTACCTAATCGATGAGCAATAACTAATGTTGTTCGATCTTTTGATAAATCATTCAATGCCTCTTGAATAATTGCTTCTGTTTCTGTATCTAATGCTGAGGTAGCCTCATCTAATATTAGGATTGGTGGATTTTTCAAAAACATTCTAGCAATTGCTAATCGTTGTTTTTGTCCTCCAGAAAGCTTTAGTCCTCTTTCACCAATTTGAGTTTCATAACCATCAGGTAAAGAAGCAATTAACTCAGTTAAGTGGGCTTTTCTAGCTGCTTCTTCTATTTCTTCATCGGTTGCATTTAACTTACCGTAAGCTATATTTTCTTTTAATGTACCTGTAAATAAAAAGACATCCTGTTGTACGATTCCGATATTTGATCGCAATGATTCTTTCGTCATGTTTCGAATATCAATTCCATCAATTGTGATTGCACCTTCTAAAACATCATAAAATCTTGGAATTAATGAGCAGATTGTTGTTTTCCCTGCTCCTGAAGGACCTACAAAGGCAATTGTTTTACCGGCCTCAATAGAGAAGGAAAGATCATTTAAGATTCTACGTTTGTTTTCGTAACCAAAAGAAACATTTTTGAACTTAATATCCCCTCTTAGATTAATTACTTCAATTGCATCTGGAGTATTTACAATGTCTGGCTCATTATCAATCAATTCAGTAAAACGTTTAAAGCCCGCCATACCCTTTGGATATAATTCAAGTAAAGCACTAATCTTATCAATCGGTTTAAATAAAATGTTTAAATATAAAATAAACGCTACTAATTCTCCATACGATAAAATTTTCGTAAAACTTAACCAAGCTCCAAAAACTAGAATAACAAGTGTCATTAATCGAGTAGATACATAGATTCCTAATAAATTCACACTCATTACTTTATAAGCTTTTAGTTTCGTTTTACGGAAGTACTGGTTATTTTTATTAAATCGTTTCATTTCATATTGTTCATTCGTAAAAGATTGAACTACCCTTACGCCTGAAACACTATCTTCAACTTGAGCATTTACATTCGCAATATTTCCATACATTTTACTCCATGAATTATTCATTTTCATGTTTGAGTAGGAAATCAACCAAACTAAAAATGGAACGATTATGATTGCTACTAATGCAAGCTTCACATTAATTGTTAGCATAATCCAAAACGCACCGATGAAGGTCATAATTGCAATAAATAAATCCTCTGGACCATGGTGCGCTAATTCACCAATATCCATTAAATCATTTGTTATACGGCTCATTATATGACCAGTCTTCGTATTATCAAAGAAACGAAAAGATTGACGTTGTACATGATTAAATAACTCACGACGCATATCAGTCTCAATATTAATACCAAGTTTATGGCCCCAATAATTTACAACAAATTGCATACCAGAACTTACTAAATAAAGTACTAAAAGTCCGATGCTGATCGAGATAATTTTACTCCAATTCCCTTCTGGCAGCAGTTTATCAATAAACCAAGATACTGCTAATGGAAATCCAAGCTCCATTAATCCAACTAATATTGCACAGAAAAAGTCTATATAGAATAGCTTTTTGTGCGGGCGATAATAACTAAAAAAACGTTTAATCAAAATACTGCACCTCGAGTTCTATTGAATTTCTAGTTCGTTAGATGTTATTACCTTACCATATGTGTTTTAAGTGTGCTATCATTTCAGAATTTTCCAACTGACCAACAAACATATCGCAATACTGAATTTGATTTAACAAGTATAAAAGACTAATTGTCTCATATTTTAATAAAGTATGTACTAATTCATTTACCAGTTCAAATGTCGAATTGTGCTTTTAAATATTTTGTAAATTCTAAATAAAATGTATTTTATTTTCAACTTTAGTGTGTTACGATTCAACTTGTGTGTTACTGGATATTTTTACCATAAAGGAGGAAAACTTGAATGTCGTGGTTTACAAAATGGGCCTTTAATAATAAAGCTGCCATTACCTTTTTATCCGTTCTCATTTTATTAATTGGAGTATTAAGTTATAAAAAGCTTCCAATGGAATTCCTACCTGCTGCAGACCAACCAATTGTTTCTGTCATTGTTATGGGCCAAGGTACTGATTCGAAAACAATGGAGGATCAAGTAACTACTCCAATTGAAAGTGCTGTCTCTGGTGTGAAAGGTAAAAGTCATATTTATTCAAGCACAAGCAATGGTTTTTCAAAAATTGATGTATATTATGAATCAGGAACAAATATGAAGGACGCTAAACAAGAAGTCCAAGAATCTTTAAATAAAGTCACACTACCTCAAAATGTTAGTAAACCTACAATTGTTCAATTAAACACTTCCATGATCCCTATCGCAGATGTTGCAATCACTTTCGAGGATGGATTAAGTCCGAATAATATTGATTTTGCAAACAAAAAAGTTATTCCCTATTTCAAAGACATAAAAGGCGTAGCTGACGTTCAAACATACGGTACAGAAAAATCTTTTGTTTCTGTAAAAATCGATAATGCGAAGCTCACGCAGAATAAAATATCACTAGAAACTGTTATGGGTATTATTCGCGGCCAAAATTCTGCAGTTTCAGTTGGCGAAGGTATTATAAATGATAAAACTAGTAATATTAAAGTCGTTGGGAATTTAGATAATATAGACAAAGTAAAGAGTCTTATGGTCACTGATCATGTTAAATTAGCTGATATTGCAACTGTTGAAGTGAAAAAGCCAGCAAGCAATTTAACAAGAATCAACGGAAAAGACGGATTATTATTAATCGTCACGAAGGACAGTAATTCTAATGCAGTTCGTATTACAAAGGATGTAAGAGAAGCTACTAAACACTTAAATAAAAAATATAAAAATATGAATTCAGATGTCATGGTCGCTACATCGGATATGGTTAAAACTTCTGTACATGCAATGATTAAGGAAGTTTTACTTGGTGCATTATTTGCTACGATTGTCATCATGTTATTCTTAAGAAATGTTCGTTCAACACTAATTACCATTGTTTCAATTCCGCTATCGCTATGTTTAACATTATTTTTACTTGCAGAGTCTGGCATTACATTGAATGTTTTAACACTCGGTGGAGTAGCAGTAGCAGTTGGACGATTAGTTGATGATAGTATAGTCGTTATAGAGAATATTTTTAGAAAAACTCAATCAGAGAAGTTTTCAGTTCAAATGATTATTGACGCTACGAAAGAAGTCGGTAGTGCAATCACAGCCTCTACTTTAACGACTGTTGCTGTATTTTTACCAATAGGAATTATTAGCACGGGGCTTAAAGATTTTATGCTTCCTTTTGCATTAACCATTACTTACTCTTTATTAGCTTCATTATTTGTTGCATTGACGGTCGTTCCAATATTAAGTGCATTCTTCCTTAAAAAGGCTAAATTAAAAACTCATAATCCTTCAGTACGATATAAAAAAGTTCTTACTTGGTCATTGAATCATAAATGGGTAATTGTAGTCGTTTCATTCTTATTATTTGTCGGCTCAATTGGTACTTACTTCGCTATGCCAAAAGGTGCAACAGATAATTCTTCTTCAGACTTTGTTCAAACAACTTTAACGTATCCAAGTGATACACCAGTCGAAAAAGTAAAAGAAAATACTCTTAAACTAGAAAAGTATATTCTTGAACAAAAAGGTATAAAAGGAGTTTACACTCAATTAGGTAGTACAGCTGATGCTGCAAAATATGGGGATGTCCGCTCTTCTACTCAAGCAATCTATTTAATTACATTAGATGATAAAAAACTTACTGATCAAGTTGTAAAAAAAATCAATACGCAAAAATCTAACTATGCGGATGCAGAATTAAGTACGATGGCATCTAGTTTATTTGGAGGTTCTAAAACCCAAATTACGATCGATGTTGTCGGAAATAATTTAAATGATTTAGAGAATACCGCAAGTGAAATTAAAAATAAGATCAAAAATATTGATGGAGTTAAGAAGGTAACAACAAATGAGGAAGATAAAAAAACTGTTTATTCATTAGAGGTTGACCCTTCCAAAGGTAATGCTGAGCAACTATCGCAACAATTATTTGTTATGTTGAATCGAACACCACTTGGAACAGTTACTATTGATCAGCAACCGACTGATGTTTATCTTGAACCAATATTAGAACCTAAAACACCTGAAGATATAAAATCAGTACCGATTATGACGAAAACTGGAATGATTCCAGTATCATCAGTTGCTACATTAAAAGTAGAAGAAAAGTCTACTAATCTATATCATAAAGATGGTGATCCGTATTTAAGTATATCTGCCGAAGTAAAACCAGATAAACTTTCAAAAATTAATGCAGATTTAAATAAAGTTATTTTTGGTGATAAAAAATCAAAAGGTATGAAAATTGCCGATGGTGTAAATGTGTACATTGGTGGTGCCCTTGCACAACAATCACAAGATTTCTCAGATCTATATTTGATCATGCTTGTCTCAATCGGCTTAGTTTTCCTAATCATGATTATTACATTTAAAACATTCCGTGCACCAATTGCTATACTGTGTTCTTTACCTTTAGCGGCAATTGGAGCTGTGCTTGGATTAATTATTAGTCGTATATCCGTTGAACCAACAGCACTATTAGGAGCACTGATGCTCATCGGAATTGTCGTGACTAACGCAATCGTATTACTAGATCGAGTAAAACAAAAAGAAAAACAAATGATTCTACGTGAAGCAATTATCGATGCTGCAGTAACTCGTATTCGACCAATTCTCATGACAGCTGTTGCTACAATTTGCGCAATGCTACCGTTACTATTCAAAAAAGCCGAAACTGGTAGCCTTGTATCCCAAAGCCTTGCAGTTGTCGTAATTGGAGGATTAACTGTTTCAACATTATTAACATTAATTGTCATCCCTGTTATTTATGAATTACTTTATTTTAGAAAATCCAGAAAACAGCGTAGACAGCAAGATACTAGTAAGCCAGTAAGTTTGTAAATAAATAAGGGATATCTCGTTTTTTTCGAGATATCCTTTTTTTGGTTGGAAATCGTCACGAGCACTTTGTGAACTCGGCTTAATTCAGATTAAAATAAAAACACAAGGAAAATGAACAGGCTGCACCCCTTAAAGTAGATGATGAAAAACCCACAGTTGGGC
>NZ_NTZO01000189.1 GCF_002559405.1 Bacillus sp. AFS001701
CAAACCTTTGGAAAATTGAAATAGTTCTGAGAAAATTATTTATTTTTTATTTTTTATTTGTAGGTTTTTGTATGATTCGGTATGATTTTGAGTGGAATCGCTTACATTCATATTCTTAATAAACTTGAAGGGGTGTATGGGATGAAAAAACTAAAACTTGGGTTAGCTTGGCAGATTGTAATTGGTCTCATTTTAGGTATCGCAGTTGGAGCTGCCTTTTATGGAAATCCAAATATTGAAGGATACCTAAAGCCGATTGGAGATATTTTTATTCGTTTAATCAAAATGATTGTTATTCCTATTGTTGTCTCAAGCTTAATTGTCGGTGTTGCCGGCGTTGGGAATATGAAAAAGCTTGGTAAACTCGGTGGTAAAACGATTTTATATTTTGAAATCATTACAACTATTGCCATTCTTGTTGGATTGCTAGCGGCAAATATCTTTCAACCCGGTAGCGGCGTTGATATGTCATCATTACAGAAAACAGATATCGGAAGCTATATAGAAACAACCGAAACGACGAAAAGCCACGGTTTTGCTGAAACTTTCGTCAATATCGTTCCGCCAAACATTATTTCAGCAATGACAGAAGGAAATATGTTAGCCATTATTTTCTTCTCTGTTTTATTCGGACTAGGTGTGGCAGCGATAGGTGAAAAAGGAAAACCAGTCTTAAAGTTTTTCGAGGGTACAGCTGAAGCAATGTTCTATGTGACAAATCTAATCATGAAGTTTGCTCCATTTGGTGTATTTGCATTAATTGGTGTAACGGTATCAAAATTCGGTGTCCAATCACTGATTCCATTAAGTAAGTTAACGATTCTTGTTTATTCAACGATGATTTTCTTTGTGTTAGTTGTTTTAGGACTTGTTGCAAGATGGGCAGGCATTAACATTATTCATTTTATTAAGTTATTAAAAGATGAACTGATCCTTGCTTATTCAACGGCTAGTTCTGAGACTGTTTTACCTCGAATTATGAATAAAATGGAGAAATTCGGATGCCCTAAAGGAATCACATCGTTCGTTATCCCAACAGGATATTCTTTCAACTTAGATGGTTCTACGTTATATCAAGCATTAGCGGCCATTTTTATTGCACAAATGTATGGTATTAATTTATCGATTAGCGACCAAATCTCATTAGTACTTGTATTGGTAGTAACATCTAAAGGAATTGCAGGGGTTCCCGGAGTGTCGTTTGTTGTATTGTTGGCAACGCTCGGTACAGTTGGAATTCCGGTAGAAGGATTAGCGTTTATCGCAGGTATTGACCGTCTTTTAGATATGGCGAGAACAGCAGTTAACGTAGTAGGTAACTCGCTTGCGGCAGTTGTTATTTCTAAATCAGAAGGTCAATTCGATAAACAAAAAGCGCAAGCTTATATTAAATCACTTGATTCAGATAAGCAAACAAATGCAGCATAATCTTTCTTAACATCATAATTGAGTAGACCTAGATTCACCGACTACTGCATTACAGGCATTGACTACATTTCTACAACCTTCTCGCTTTTTCAATATGAGATCAAGCTCTACTTCTAGTAATCAACTAAATATATATAACAACAAGTAAACGTTGAAATTAAAAGCCTGTATCTTCAAATACCAAGTAATTTTCGATACAGGCATTTTTTATCTATTAACGTTGTTATGTTTAAACTGACAAAAAAGAGAAACTCACAGGATAAAGAGTTTCCCTAAAAAATAGGTGATATTGGTAAAAAAGAAAATGTAACTGTACTTTATTATATAAACATTATTATGTATTGTATTAGTTATTCGCCTTTCTTGTTGGCTATCTTTTCCAGCGTTATATAACTAAAGCAATACGTTCGTTACATAAGAAAAGCCTTAGTCAACCCTGTATAGGCAATTTCATATTCTGATTTCTCGTTCCAAAACCTAATGCAATCGCGGCGCCAATACAGCAAAAAAAGCAACCAGCAAACAAATACACTGATGGATCAGACTCACCAATTAAAACAGAGGCCACTCCACCAATTGCAGGGAAAAGGGCGACCATATAGCCACTTTGAGCTCCTCCAATTTTTTCTACTAGCTTCAAATAGAATAACCATGCAGCAAAAGAAGCAACCAGCGTTAAATATAGCAACGCAGATAAGTACGTAAAAGATGTTGGAAAAATAAATTCTTTCCCTTGAAACAATATTATTGCTCCCATCAATAAACTGCCCACTGTAAATCCAATTGCATTTGCATAAATGGGATCAACCTTGCGATTTGCATTTCTTGCCGAGCAGGCGTCACCAACTGCTGTTAGGAGAGTACCTAGGAAAGCGAAAATAATTCCTTTTATGTCATGGAACCCTTGAAAATTTTCCAGTGTGGGATAAATTAGAATACATACTCCCACTACACCAAGAATACCTCCAATTAGAACTCGCGAATGTAATTTTTCTTTTAAAAAAATCCGGAGAGCAATCGGAGTTAAAATAACTTTTAAAGAAAATACCAATGTTACGATTGCTGCAGAACTCAAAATTGTAGCATAATAAAGGCAGAGATAGCTTAATGCAAAGTTACATATACCAAACGCCACTACAAACGGTATATCTTTTCTTGTTGGTCTCCCCTTTGGGCGAATGAACCAAACAAGAACCAAAAATAAAAAGGCTGTCATAACAAGTCTAAAAGTTAAGGATAATTCCAAGCTTACTGGAGTTCCTTGAATTTTTACGGCAATAAAATTAAGTCCCCATACAATCAAGCAAAAAATATACATAAATTTTATCATTAATATTACCTCTTTCTATTGTTCCTTCAGTAATTGTAACAAATCAAACTAAATTATTTCAAAAGATTCTCATTTTATTTCTTTAAATAAATTGCTTTTTAGTTCAATAAAAAAGCGACTTTCTATTGAAGTATTGCATGCGTTAGTTATAAAAAAAGAGAATTCCTTACTGGAGGATTCTCTTTTTTGGGTTACTTTATATATTGGGCAAAGGCAAACAAGCTTGTAAAAAGAGAGAAACTTACAGGATAAGTTTCTCTAAAAAATAGGTGATATTGGTAAAAAATTAAAACAAGAAATGTAATATTATTTTATAAAAATTAATATCAATTGTTCTAGTTATACGCCTTTTAATTTGGAAAATTATGTAACTAAACTGCCATTTAGCCACCCATGCAGCGCAAGCACTGCACCACAGCGAATGAAAATGTATGGAAAGTGTCTATACTGATACTGACTTTGATCCAGTCAACTGTAATCACTAGGCTTTTTTGTTAACTCTACTCTTTTTTTTAAAGATTGAGCAGAGTTTTCTTTAGTATTGTCATTTATCTATTTATGAAGAAACTAATTTTCATGGTAGACATACATGCCGCATTGGCGGCACCATCAAATGTATGAAATCAGTAATTTTCAGGATAGTTTAATAAGGTCCACTTACCAAAAAAGTATTTTATACTTTCTAATCCATTAAGAAAACCACCTAAAAAAGGTGGCTTTAAATATACTTCCGATGAATATTCTTCCCATCATAACTAAACAACACAGACTTATTCTCAATATTCGTTTCTAAATGAACCCCTCTACCCCACAACTGATGAATATATGGCATTACCTTCTCAACATACTTCACATCTAGTTCCATATGTTCATAGGAATGCTTCAAATAAAGCTCTCCATTTTTTAAATAATCGCCCTCTTGTACAACAATATAAGGGAATCCGCCATTTACTCGACTAACTACCAGTTGATCTCGTACATTCTCCCATGCCTTATCAGTAACTTTATATTCTTTACCTTGTCTTTGGAATAGATACATATCTTCGCGCATGACAAGGTCTTTCGTTAAGTAGTTTCGTATAAATGAGCTATCAGATTCTAACTCTCGTACTTCAAACATTTTTTCTCTTCCGCTACCAGGTTTAACGCCTAATTCTTTCATTTCTTTTGTCGGATTATTATATCGCTCTTCAATATCTTCAAACATTCTTAGTCCTAAATAATACGGATTAATGCTTGTTTTTGACGGCTGAACTACTCCTGCATTAAGCTTTGCGTATTCAATTGCTTCATTTGAGTCAAGATTTAGTTCACGCATAATTCTTATATGCCAATAACTTGCCCAGCCTTCATTCATAATCTTCGTTTCAAACCACCACCAAAAATAGACCATTTCTCCTGAAAAATATAATTTTAAATAACTAAAAAAATAGATGCCAATAAAGAAAGCGAAGAATGCCTTCTAACAATTTAAAATTATTCAAATCCTCTTTTGGTCTTAATTTCCCTTACTTCCATTTCCTCTTTGTTACCAAGAAAGAAAAAAACCCTCAACGCCAATAGCGTCAAGGGTTGATTTGATTAATATACTGACATGTATTGATCTCTTTCCCAAGGGTGAACTTGAGTACGGAAGATGTCCCATTCGATTTCTTTTGCTTCTACAAAGTGTTCGAATAAGTGTGATCCTAGAGCACCAACGATTACTTCGTCAGTTTTTAATAGATCTAATGCAGCTGCTAAAGTTGCTGGTAAATCGATGATTCCAACTTCTTCACGCTCTTCTTTAGACATAACGTAAATGTTACGGTCTACTGGAGCTGGAGCTTCTAATTTATTTTTGATTCCGTCTAAACCTGCTGCTAATAATACTGATAACGCTAAGTATGGGTTTGCTGCCGGGTCAACTGAACGTACTTCTACACGTGTGCTTAAGCCACGAGATGCAGGAATACGAATTAGTGGACTACGGTTTCTTGCAGACCATGCAACGTAACATGGAGCTTCATAGCCAGGTACTAAACGTTTGTATGAGTTTACAGTTGGGTTTGTAACAGCTGTAAAGTTTGGAGCATGTTTTAAGATCCCTGCGATGAAGTGGCGTGCAGTTTCACTTAAACCTAATTCACCAGTCTCATCGTAGAATGCGTTTTTACCATTTGTAAATAATGATAAGTTACAGTGCATACCTGAACCGTTTACACCAAATAATGGTTTTGGCATGAATGTAGCGTGTAAACCGTGTTTACGAGCGATTGTTTTTACAACTAATTTAAATGTTTGAATGTCATCACAAGCTTTGATTGCACCAGCATATTTGAAATCAATTTCATGTTGCCCTGGAGCTACTTCGTGGTGAGATGCTTCGATTTCAAAGCCCATTTCTTCAAGTTCAAGAACGATATCACGACGGCAGTTTTCACCTAAATCAGTTGGTGCTAAGTCGAAGTAACCACCTTTATCATTTAACTCAAGAGTTGGTTCACCTTTTTCATCTAATTTAAATAAGAAGAATTCTGGCTCAGGCCCTAAGTTGAAATCTGTGAAGCCTAGAGCTTCCATTTCTTTTAACATACGTTTTAAGTTATTACGAGGATCTCCTTCAAATGGAGTGCCATCTGCATTGTAAATATCACAGATTAAACGAGCTACTTTTCCTTTTTCAGCAGTCCATGGGAATACTACCCAAGTGTCTAAATCAGGAAATAAATACATATCTGATTCTTCGATACGAACGAATCCTTCGATTGAAGAACCGTCAAACATCATTTTATTGTCTAAAGCTTTTTCAAGCTGACTTACTGGAATTTCAACGTTTTTGATAACCCCTAGTAAATCCGTAAATTGTAGACGTATGTACTTTACGTTTTGTTCTTTTGAAATACGGAAAATATCTTCTTTTGTAAACTTAGCCATTATAAAAGTTCCCCTTTCGTATGCAACAAACAAAATTAGTCTAACACACTTTAAAATAGAAAAGTAGAGATATCCTACTTCCACTTTTCTATTTTTTATTTTAAGTTTAGTGATTAGCAGTTTAAATATGTTTCTTTTTCCCATTCTGATACACGTAATCGATAAGCATCCCATTCCTCTTTTTTGTTTTGAAGGAATGAATAAAATACGTGTTTCCCTAATACCTGCTGCAGGAATTCACTGTTTTCAAGTTCTGTAACTGCTTCAAGTAAGCTTCCAGGCAATGTTTCAATACCTTCTGCTTTTCTAGTTACGTCATCCATCAAATACAGGTTTTCACTACGTTCGACTGGAGGTGTTAATTTTCTTTCAATACCATCCAAGCCGGCTGATAATAAAACAGCTAAAGCTAGATAAGGATTTGCAGATGGGTCTGGATTTCGCACTTCGATTCTTGTACCTGCACCTCTAGCAGCAGGTATGCGAATTGTACATGTACGATTACTTTGTGACCAAGCTACATAAACTGGTGCTTCATAGCCTGGAACTAAACGTTTATATGAATTAACTGTTGGATTTGTAACTGAAGCATTTGCACGAGCATGTGTTAATACACCTGCAATAAATTGTCGTGCTGTTTCAGATAATCCAATTGAATCATGTTGATCATAAAAGGCATTACCATTATCATTTCCTAGACTCATATGACAATGCATACCTGAGCCATTTTCTCCAAAAATTGGTTTTGGCATGAATGTAGCAACTAAACCATTTTTTTCAGCAATTGTTTTAACTGTATATTTAAATAATTGAATATTATCAGCTGTTTGTAATCCTGGTGCGTATTTCCAATCAATCTCATGTTGACCGATTGCAACTTCGTGATGTAAAGCCTCAACTTCTAAACCTAAAGCCTGAAGTGCTTTCGTAATTTCACGTCGTATTGTAACTGTTTTATCTAGGGGGGCTACATCAAAATATCCACCATTGTCATTTGGAACTAACTGATTTCCTTCCTTATTAAATAAGAAGAATTCAGGTTCAGGTCCTACATTAAAGGAAGTAAATCCCTTGTCAGTCGCTTTTTCAATTGCTCGTTTAAGCACATTTCTTGGATCACCTTCAAAAGGTGTACCATTCGGATAATAAACATCGCAAATGAAGAGTCCAACTTTTTCGTTAATGTCGACTTTCCAAGTATTCAAATCTGGGAAAAGCATCATATCACTTGCTTCAATTTTTGTGAATCCGTTAATACTAGAGCCATCAAACATAGTTTCATTATTAAGTATTTTTTCAATTTGTGTGATTGGTAGTTCTAAATGTTTGAATACCCCTTCTACATCTGTGAAAAATAACTGTACAAATTCAAGACTGTGTTCTTCAGCACTATTTAAAATCATTTCCTTTTTCATTTATATTTCCCCCCATATAAATATAAAAGCTAGAATAATCCGGACTTAATCAATAACTTAATGAAAGAATCGAGACATATCTCCTTGTCGTAAAGAAGTTCTACCTAATTTACCATTTTGATATAACTCTTGACGAAGCATTTTTCGAAGCTGTTCATCTGATATTGATTTTTCAACAATGACTTGTTGAACCACTGTTTCTTTGGATTTTTCTGATGATTTTAAATTGAGTACTTCTTTAATTCCTGCTAAATTTAAGCCTTGTTCTATAAAAGTTTTTATCTCTAATAATCGATCGACATCATTGAAAGAAAATAATCTACGATTACCTTCAGTACGAGCTGGGCGAATTAAATCATGCTCTTCATAATATCGAATTTGTCTTGCAGATAATTCAGTTAACGAAATGACTATTCCGATTGGGAAAAGTGGCGTTGAGCGTCTTACTTGATCATTCATAGCAATGCTCCTTTCGTTCATCTATAAGTATTTTATTTCATGTTAGATAATCTGTCAATACGATGTTAGAAAATCTAACATGAAAATATTTGTTTTTATTCTATGCAATATTAGTTAAAATTCTACTACTTTATTAAAAAAAATAATCTCCATTAGTTTGGAGATTAAAACGGTTTGTATTCTCTTCACAAATGATTAAATGCATTATTCTTGAGAATGTCCTTAATTGTAACTTATATGGCAAAAGAGTTTCAGTTTTTAGTTCAACTATCCTGTCACTTACTTTAATAAAAAGACTCATATTAACAGTAAGCTACAACTAACGCTTCATTAGTTAAAGTACATAATTTTACAATTTGACTTAAGTAATTTGTTAAGTTATCATTTTTTTTACTTTACGAGAAAGGCTGAAGATAATGATTCGTCGTTTGAAAAAGTTTAAAAATGTCGCTGTGGTATTACGCTTCTAAGTAAGTTCTAGAATCTACAATACTTAGAAGCTCATTATTATAAAGATTAGGATATTTTTTCATATTATTCTTAAAAAACTCTAAAGAAAAGCTTTCCATTACATCTTTTATCTTTAAAAAAGTTATAGTTAAGTAATCCATTATCAAATGAATAGCCTTTATATAATTGTGTTCTATATTTTTGGAACTCTCAATTGTCAATTGTTGTCCATCGAAGTATTTACCTATATCACTAATAGCGATCCAATCCTCTTTCAAATAAGCACCTTTATTATTTCTAGGATTGTATTTCGTAATTCGATATTTGTACGAATAATCACCTATTCTATGTAAATTTATATCTTATTAATGACAACTATTATATGTTTCTCTCTAGAAACTCATTAAATCTTGTTCATATAACCTGTCATGATATTTCCAGCCATCAAATAACCTTCACTTTTAGTTGCTACTGCCTGAATTAATTCAGTTCTATTTTTCCAATTACCAGGAATTCCAATAATAATTTGTGATTCTGTCATAATATTGACCCCTTTTAAGATTAACAAGTTTATATGGGTTATTCTTAATGATTCGATTGATACATTCATTGCACCACATTTTAAGAGATTACCATTTCTTATTGAACAGTACAGTACTTCCATTTACTTAAAATAAAAAAGCCGTATTTTAACAGCTCATGATCTTCAACAATTGGACTGCGTAAGTTGCATTAGTATGACTTTGTAAAAAAATTAATACGAACAGTATCTGTATCAATAACAAATTAAAATTGAGGCAACTTATGAATCGAATAACAATATTAATAATATTAATAATACAATCCCAATTGGTATCGAAATTAACAATTGCTTCCACTTTTCATAATTAAGAATAACGACTATTATGGATACTAATTCTAATATCCATAAAGAAACTCGTTCACTTATATTTAATGAATTTGGGAAATACATTGCAGTTATGAATAAAAGGATAGTCCAAAATATTGAATATTTAATAATACTTAAAGCCAATTTATAGTGCGCCATAATCCATTCCTTATTTTCTATTTTTTATAAATAATATCATATATTTTTATATTAATATTATATAC
>NZ_NTZO01000232.1 GCF_002559405.1 Bacillus sp. AFS001701
TTAATTAAAGAAGGTTTATTAGGCGCATTATTCGCCTCATTAGCAGTATTGATTTTCTTACGTAATTTCAGAGCTAAATTTATTGCTATTCTATCGATCCCTTTATCATTATTAATTACATCGATTTTCTTGCTTAAATTAGATATAACGTTAAATATTATGACCCTAGGTGGTATGGCAGTCGCAGTAGGACGTGTAGTGGACGATAGTATTGTTGTAATTGAAAATATTTTCCGAAGAATACGTAAATCAAAAGAAGGCATTTCAAATAATTTAATTTTATCTTCAACAAAAGAAATATTAAAAGCAGTTACATCTTCTACTATTACAACTATTGTAGTTTTCTTACCTTTAGGTGTTGTAGGCGGATTTACTAGTAAAATATTCCTACCTTTTGCATTAACAATTGTTTTTGCTCTACTTGCTTCATTATTAGTTTCGATTACAATCGTACCAATTTTAGGTCGGTATGCATTTAAAAAAGTACCACCTGAAGAAAAAGAAGAAAAAATTTAAGTTTGGTACGGTAAAGTGATTGAAAAATCATTAAATCGCAAATGGATTATCATTGTACTAGCAATTGTATTACTTGCAGGTTCTTTCTCTTTAGTAGGTAGACTTGGTTTCACATTTATTCCAAATGAATCTTCACGATCAATCATTGCTTCATTAGAATTGCCATCATCAACATCATTAGAAAAAATATGAAGCAAGTGAAAGAAGTTTCTACTGGTGTTGGTAGCCGGTACTTTATGACTGGCCTAAAAACTGAGAATAAAGCTAGCTATTTTATTAATTTAAAACAAAGTGCAGATGTTGATCAATTTATTAAAGATACAAAAAGTAAAATGGAGAAAGTAGCAGCTTCAGAAGTTCAAGGTGCTAAAGTAGGATTGCAAGAGAACTCTTCTGGGGGTCCACCTTCAAATAATAATGTTGACATCAATTTATATTCTAATAACTTAGTTGCACTTCAAGAAAGTGCAAAAAAAGTTGAAGATTATATGAAAAAGAATAATCACCTTAAATATGTTACGAATAATTTCTCCGAAAAACAAAAACAAGTTATTGTTTCAATTGATGAGAAAAAAGTTTCTGAAAATGGTCTCTCCTCTGGCATGATCTTAGGTTTAGTTGCTGACCAAACAAACCCAGTTAATATGTGAACATTAAAAATTGATGGTAAAGACCAAAATGTGCAATTAACTTATAATAAGGAACTCCAATCCGTACTACCATTAGTATTAACAAAGTCTAGTGGTACACTTATTTCGAAAGGATTAGCTATTACAGTTATTGGTGGTTTAGCTTCATCGACTTTATTAACGCTAGTATTTATTCCGGTTGTATATGAACTGTTCTTTACAAAAAGAACAAAGAAGCATGCTAATTCTTAGGAAACTGCTAAAGTAGTTAATAATTAATTTGAAGAGAAAGGTTAATCCTTTCTCTTTTTGTTTTCATCTTTAATAGTACTTCTTCGACATAAGAATCATTTCTTTTCTAACCCATATAAAAAAACTCCGACTTTTAAAAAGTCGGAGTAATTCCTTATAAATTTTGATCGTTAACTCCTGCTAGCCATTTTCTAACAGGTTCTAGTGTTTCCTCAATACAGCCATCATTAAATGGAGATTCAAGTTTAGCCTCTTTAACTAAGCCTAAAAATGATTTACTTCCTCCTAATTGGCAAAGACCAACATAATCGGACCACGCTGAATTTCGGTCTTCATGCATTTTATTCCAAAATTGTAATGCACAAATTTGAGCTAATGTGTAGTCAATATAATAGAATGGTGATTGGTAAATATGCCCCTGTCTTTGCCATAAACCGCCCTTTTCTAAATAACTATTTCCATCATTTGCTCGATGAGGTAAATATTTTTCTTCTATGCTCTTCCAAAGTCCGTGACGTTCCTCAGGTGTTAAATCAGGATTTGCGTAGATTTCATGCTGGAATTCATCTACTGCCACACCATAACTAATAAAGGTAATTGCACTACTTAAATGTGTAAAATAGTATTTTTGTGTATCTTCCTTGAAGAATTCTTCTTGCCAAGGCCATGTGAAAAATTCCATACTCATTGAATGAATCTCACACGCCTCAAAAGTTGGCCAGTTATACTCAGGTGTTTCAAATTTACGACTTTCATATACCTGGAATGCATGACCAGCTTCATGTGTTAGTACGTCAATGTCACCAGATGTTCCGTTGAAATTCGAGAAAATAAAAGGAGCTTTATAGTTTGGAATATAAGTACAATATCCCCCACCTTGTTTTCCTTCCTTAGCAACTAAGTCTAGTAAATTTTCCTTTAACATAAAATTGAAAAACTCACTTGTTTCTTTCGATAATTCATCATACATTTTTTTACCATTTTCAATAATCCACTCTGGATTACCTTTAGGTGTTGCATTACCAGTTACAAATTCAAATTTATCGTCATAGTAATAAAGTTGTTCTACACCAATTCGATTAGCTTGTCGTTCTCTTAATTCGGTAGCGATTGGAACAATTGTTTCAAGAACTTGCTCTCTAAACTTCTTAACATCATTTGCATTGTAATCCGTCCTCATCATACGAGCATACCCTAGTTCAACAAAGTTTGAGAAACCAAGTTTGTTTGCAATACGAGTTCGGATTTTTACTAATTTATCGTAAATCTCATCAAATTTATCTTGATTCTCTGAGAAGTATCCAAAGTATGTATCGTAAGCTGTCTTTCTAACCTCTCGATCTTTATCCTCGAAATGTGCTGAAATTTGTGCTAACGTTTTCACTTCACCATAAAACGGAAGTTTAGCAGCCGCTACTAACTTAGCATATTCAGTCGTTAGTTTATTTTCTTCCTGTAAATCCGGAATTACTTCTTCACTTAGAATTTTCACTTCACATTCAGCTAAAGCAAATAATTGATCGCCATATTTTTCTTCAAGTTGCTCTCTAAACGGAGAACCGATTAATGCTTTATAATATTGTTGACCATATGATTGAACAATTGGAGTGTTCTCATCAAAAAACGCTTGCTCATCTTCATAAAACTTATCGTTTGTATCAACTGAATGGCGAACTGCACATAAATTTTCCATTGTTGAAAATTCATTTCTTAAATCATTGATTTCATTCATTGCTAATTCTTGTTCGTAGACCGTTGAAGCATCATAAAAATTTTGTAGTGAACGTTTAAATTGTTCCCCAAAGTTCTTAATATTTGGTCTAGAATACTGGTAATCTTGAAAACCCATGTTAATCCCTCCATTTTTTGTGATATTGCTATTATATAAAAAAACTTCCTGTAAAAAAACCTAAATCTAAATAAATTTCTGAAAATTTAAAAATTTTTTGCTTAAAATCAAACACTAAAATTGCAGAGATACTAGTTTTTAATAGCATAAATAGTTGTTTTTGAAAGATATTTGATTGAAAATAAAAAAAGCTCCACAAAATGAGAGCTTTTTTAGTTAGACCCATGGTATCCAATTTTCTTCAATAAGTGAATTAAGAAATTTTTTTCTTCATTAGATAGATCACTCATTTGTTCATGTAAAAATTCTTCGTGCACAGGAAAAATTTCTTCCATCAGTTTATTTCCACTTTCAGTTATTTCTGCATAAATTACTCGACGATCTGCGCTACAAGGATTTCGATAAACTAAACCCTTTTTCTCAAGTTTATCTACAACATAAGTAATACTGCCACTTGCAATTAATATTTTTTCTCCAATATGTTGAAGTGGTTGATTTCCTTTATGATACAAGAGCTCTAGCACTGCAAATTCAGTTGGGTTTAAATTAAAACTAGCAATTGATTTGTTTGCAGAATCATTTATCTTTCTATGAGCTCGCGATAATACAATAAATAGCTTTAATGAAAGCTCGATATCTTTTCTATTTGTCTCTTCCATAATATTTTACCCCTTCAATTTCTTTTACATAGTTCATTCTATATTTTTATTTTACACTTATTAATCAATCTTAAGATTATTTCAATAAAAATGACTTATTTAATTCCGATTGCAATTTTTTTTGGTATGAAATAATTAACTCGTCCAATTCTTGACTGGCCTTTAAGGTCAAATGTTCGTTTAACCCTTTAGTTTCCGCAAAAAATACCATTTCTTCCCTTTTTAAGGAAATAGATAATAATAAACGGCTGAGTTGATATTCATTCATTAGACTGATTCCCTTCTACAGGATGTTTTTTAACAAACCTTTTCACTCATAATCGAATTAATTTCTATTATTCATTCTATCTAAATTATTTAAAATTGATACAATATGAAACCTACTAAGCAAAATTACCTAGTAGGTTTATTTATTTTATGAAATAGCGCTTTTTTCTATCGTTCTTACTTATAAATTAGACGACTTTTTATTAAATCCTGCTTAAAATGATTAATTTTGATTTAAGTGAAATTCTATAGGCACTTTCATCTAAATTTTAGTAAATTGTAGCTATGTACAAATAGTAATGCTCAATTTCTTTATATACAGTATACTCTTAAGAGATTTTATTTAGCAAAACCTACTACAAATAATCACTTTTAAAAAATAGTATAATTTTATTATAAAATAAAAAAGCTGAAATGTAATGGAATTTATTTACCACTACTTTTTCAGCTTTTTTCGCTTTTATTTAGTTGCCTGCTTTTATTTTATGACCTTGAATCATCATTAGTTTTACTTTATAACTTATTAAAAATTCAATTCCTTCTAGCCACTTCTTCGTTTCTAGTGGGCTTCTCCCCCAAACAGTGATCCCGTGATTTCTAACAAGAACAGCCCCAAAATCATTTGTTAAAAATGGAGTGTATGCACGTTTAAAAGTTTCCATGTCTTGTGCATTCTCAATGATTGGAACAGTTATTTTATTTTCAAAATAAGAACTTGTTAAGATATGAATCATTTCATTATTTTCAAGTTCTACCTGCCCTTCATCACCAAATAATTCAGAAATAACATTATTATCTACAGTATGTACATGAAGCACACAACTAGCAGATGTTTTTTCGTAAATATTTGCATGAACCAACGTTTCAAGTGATGGCTTTAATACCGTATCAAATACTGGTTCACCAAGATTATTAACTACTATAAATTCTTCATCACAGCGTGCTCTCTTATCCTTCTCATCCGCTGTTACTAGAAATAATAATGGATCATCTGAAATTTTCATAGACAAGTTTCCACTAGTACCATAAAACCAATCTCTTTTAGCCAAATCACATTTAATATTCGCAAGCTTTTTCCATTGTTCTAAAAATAAACTCATAATTTACACCTCCACTTATTTAGACTATCTATTTGGACACCACTAAAAATTCAAACTATTCATACTATTTAATAAAATTATGTCATGTCTTGGTCTTCATTGTCAATAGTTCTAAGTAAATGAACAATCATCAATTTTCTACAACTTTTAACCATTTTTGATAGTAATTAATGATTTAATACTTTTTTTACATCCTGATTTGATAGCACTCCTATTTTATTACACAAATAAGTGAAAAATAAAACTTTCTTACTCATATTGTTTATCCTTTCTTTCCCTAGGGAAACTTTTTTGTATTTAGTAAATCATATGTCTTTTTTATAAAAAATGTGAAGAAAATCTACTATAAAATCTGGCAAGTTTCAGTTAGACGAAATCACGTTAAAGGGTTAACTAAATACCCTAACAAAGATGTTATTTTATATTTGAATCGCTCCTTTTCTTCATTCATTTTCTCTTTCGCTTTTGAAAATTTAGTAATCTCAATATTTTATGATAAAATAAATCGATAATAATTTAGAACGAGGTATATAAATGAACATTGTTTTAGCAACATTAAATGCAAAATATATCCATACTAATTTGGGTATTCGATACATTAAAGCGTATGCTCAGCCTGAATATAATATAGAGCTTGCAGAATATACAATTAAAGACCCAAGTCTTAACATCATCACAGACTTATATAAACGCAAACCAAAAATACTTGGCTTTAGCTGCTATATTTGGAATATCGAACAAACAATTGAAGTCATCCGTATGTATAAAAAAATTGATCCTTCCGTTATTATTTTTGTTGGCGGACCAGAAGTAAGCTATGATGTGAATTATTGGTTAGATCGCGTAAAAGAAATTGACATCATTACGATTGGTGAAGGAGAAATTACCGTTAAGAAATTAATTAAAGCTATTGAAAATGGGAATGATTTCACTTCCATCAATGGCATTGGTTATCGAGATGAAGGAAAAAATATCATTAAACCACAAACCGAAAAATTAGATTTAACAACTATTCCATCACCTTATCGCTTTAAAGAGGATTTACCATTTCTAAGTAAAAGAATTCAATATATCGAAACAAGCCGAGGTTGTCCATTTAATTGCCAGTTTTGTTTATCTTCTATTGAAGTTGGGGTTCGATATTTTAATCGAGAGGTTATCAAAGATGATATTCGTTACCTTATGGCAAACGGAGCGAAGGTTTTTAAATTCGTAGACAGAACTTTTAACATAAGTCGTAGTTATGCAATGGATATGTTCCAGTTTTTAATTGACGAACATGTGGAAGGAACGGTATTCCAGTTTGAAATTACTGGTGATATTATGCGACCAGAAGTCATCGAATTTTTAAATCAAAATGCTCCTAAAGGCTTATTCCGATTTGAAATAGGTGTTCAATCTACAAATGATGCTACAAACGAACTAGTTATGAGAAGACAAAACTTTGAAAAGCTTTGCAGAACTGTCACACTTGTACGAGATGGCGAAAAAATAGATCAACATTTAGATTTAATTGCTGGTTTACCTGAAGAGGATTACAATTCATTCCGTCAAACATTCAATGACGTTTTTGCTTTAAGGCCGGAAGAACTGCAACTAGGATTCTTAAAAATGCTAAGAGGCACAGGCGTACGATTAAGAGCGCATGAACATGATTATGTGTATATGGATTATGCTCCTTATGAAATATTAAGTAATAATGTACTATCCTTTGACGATATTGTAAAAATTAAGCAAGTTGAAGACGTACTCGAAAAATATTGGAATGACCATCGAACAAATAGTACGATTGAATATTTAATTAAAAATGAGTTTGAAAGTCCATTTGATTTCTTCCAATTATTTGGTTCATATTGGGAAGAAAAAGGTTGGTCAAGAATCGGCCACCAGCTTGAAGATTTATTTAAGCGTCTAAATGAGTTTTTAACTCACTATCAAATTAATAACGAGCCAATCGTTAAAGATATTATGAAAATTGATTATTACTTAAATCATAAATATAAACCGCGTAAACCTTGGTGGGACGAAGTAACAAACCATGATTTTGCGAAGGATATTTATAAACGAATTATCGAAAATCCTGAATATTTAGGTTCAGATTTTATTTCACTTAATTTAAATGAAAAAGAAATTTATAAGCATACAATGATTGAATCACTTTCATTTGATATCGAACATTTCTTCCTAACTGGAGAATATAGAACTGGTAATTATGCGATGTTAGTTTATTTCTCACCTAAAACATTATCACCTTCATTTTTTACTATAGAAGCATAAGTAAAGAGGACAATATTCATTTTGGATATTGTCCTCTTTCATACTCTTGAAAAAAATCTTGTCAATTAATTACCAATTTTTCGTAAAGGAGAAGGGTGAGGTTGATTTCCACTACGGTGTGCTCGCTTTCCATGGGACGAGACTCTTTAGCCTCCTCGGCAAGCCTGCGGGTTCTTTAGCCTTCCCGCTTATCCCATAGGAGTCGAGCACCCCTTTCGTTCCAATCAACTTTTTCATCAAAAGAAGTCTACACTAAAAAGCTAATTTAATATCCTTTACTTAGAGTACCAATAACAGTTTATTAATCAGTTATTATGTCAAATAACTTTGGAAATCAACTTAAACAAATGAGCTTGTCCAAGTAATAGAGTTTTTTTGTATAAATACCACTTCTCGAACATAGTAACATCAAAAATCATTTAATCATTATCAAAATATTTTATAATCAATTTTGATCACTTAATATACTTTTTCCCTATTGACCATTAAATATAGCAATCCTTTGAAAAGGACAATATTTTTTAATATTGTCCTTTTGTATTTAATTTACTAAATAGCAAATAATAATTTGTAAGTAGAGGTGATATATAATGAAGAGAAAAAATGAGAAAACTGAAATCGATTCACCGGTAATGAATGATACTTTGCCCCATATTTCAAGTTTTCCTTCTTTTAAAGGGACAGACATTAAAATGGAAGAACCTTTTGTAAATTCAAAGGGTGTAGTAATTGGAGACAGTAAGTATAGCTCTCCTAATTCTCCAATAAATAATTGGTCTGATGATGTTGATCCATCAGTTATGGCAGGCGACGAATGGATTCATCCAACAAATGATATTGGTTGGGCAAGTGCAGAAAACACTGACCTATTAGAATCAAAAAAGAGAGAACAACCTGCAAAACAATTTATGCATCCACAGCATGAAACGACGGACTGATCAAGTGCAGATTAGGGGATAGGAAGAAAGTATCATTTCTCCTATCCCCTATTTTGTCTTTAAAATAGTCCGATATTAATATCGCCCTTTTTTTGGACAAGTAGCATATGTAATTGTGCTCTGTGGTGAGTGAAGTGGACTAAAATCTCTAATAACCATTCAAATTTTGAATATTGAAGACCCCAATATGAAGTAGCTTTTTCAACTAAATCTTTTTCTTTCATATTAAAATAGAATTCCTTTAATTCATGAAAGTTTTTTTGTAATAAACTTTTCATTTCAACTAATGATTTGCATTCAACCTTGGTATAGTATTTAACCATTATTTCTTGACTAGCACCGCTCATAATTTCGATATCAGCACCAATAAGCTCACATAGATGCTGGACTAACTCCCCAATCGATTTCTTTTCTTCAACCGGTCGGAAATTTAAATCTTCTTCATTAATTAAATCAATCATTTCTAAAACACTCTTTACACATAAACTAATTTGATGAATCACATTTTCAATATACATATTGGCCGGGACACGAATGGCCGGAATAGTTCTAAATCTATCCTCATTTCCAACCTTCTCCCTTTTTCCTCCTTTCCTGCTTAACTTCTACCTTTTTTCCGTCATATAACCATTCCTTAATGAATAGACTTGTACCATAAAGGAGGGATACTGATGAGAATATTGGCTTGGCATGAAACATTAGAATTACATGAAATTGTTGCTACAACTACTTACTACTTATATAAGCTTAAAACAAATATAAAAAATATAACAGATTCAGGATTAAAAGAATTATATAAAACTTCTATTACATTGTTTGAAAATAACTTACGGGATTTACTAAAATTTATGAGCAATATTACGATTGGGGAAAGGGATGCAGCAAGCGATAAATTAGCAAGCGAAATGAGTGCAGAAGATTTATTATCAGCAACAAAAGTATTAACAAAAATGTATGCGCATGCACTTACAGAAACAGCTACTCCTGATTTAAATAATTTATTTATTAAGCATCTAGTTTCGGTGAACAATTTGCATACTCAAATTTTTAGCTATTTATCAAAACAAGGTCAATATTCAGTATTTAATATTAATAAGTTAATCGAAAACGATGCTAAAAAAGCTATGGATGTCATAAATATGCCGTATTAAAAAATGGACGTAATAGAACGTCCATTTTTTAATCTTTGTTGAAGTTTTTATTTGATAAGTCAGTGACCTTTTCAGCTGCTATATTATGATATCTTTTCGTATTTTCAACTAATTTTATCAAATTAAGATAAGTTTGCTTAGCCCCTAATACAAGTAATGGAACCCCAATAAAATCGATATGTAAAAATCTTGACGTAAAACCACCAAGAGTCATAGCTAATGGTACTGTTGGCGATGTACTTGATAAGATAATTTTATCTTCTTCATTTAATAAGATTTTTCCTAAACCTTCGATTGCTGTCGGTACATTTTTAGTATATCTTTTTGCTACTGTATACACTTGGTCTCCATTTTCGTCTTCACCGTGATAAAATAGTTTTCCACCATCTTTTGGCTTTAGTTTATTAAATAAGTAGGTATTCTTTACTTCTTCCGTCGTCGGCTGGCGATCAAGTGGTAATTGCTTTAAATGATATGCAGCAGCCAAAGGTGAAGAATGTGTACCTCCAAAACAGTAATAAATATAATATTTCATTTATCTCATCCTCAAATTTTTATATTAATACGTATGTAAATGTAATTGTTTTGAATCCCATTCTGCAAAGCATACTTGTTTAAGTGATAAATTTGACTCAGAAAGTTTTTTATGAACCCACTTTTCATCTTTTTTCAACGAGTTAAGAGCTCTTTTAATTATTTTCCCATCACTAATTACGACCACCGGTAAAAATTCTTTTTCCATTTGAATTTTTAAATCCTGTTTCGTAGGCGTGTCGAAATTTGATTTCTTCAAGACACTAATCGTACCGTCATTTTCTAAAATAGCATACGCAACTTCACTTACTGCAAAAGTATCCTTTGCTCTTAGCAATTGCATCAATTGGTCAGTGTCTAAACGATTTCTTTTCAATTCTTTCCATTGAATTGCCCCATGTCTAATTACAACAGAAGCATCACCTTCTAAGAACTTTCTTGCCCACATTGACTTTTGTGTCAAGACCTCTGTAACAAATATTAAAGCACCCCAAACAAAAATACTAAAAAGAATTTTTGGTAGATTTGCTTCTTTATCATATATTCCATCTCCTAGTATATTTCCTAATACTAGTGACGAAATCAAATCAAATGGTGTAATTTGTGTAATTTGTGTTTTCCCATTAATTTTAACGACAATAAAAAGAGCTATATAACCTAAAAACAACTCTGTAAACATTTCATGATAACTCATGTAATACACTCCTATATTTTTATTACCTATTAAATTTTCTTACTACTTTACTCTTTTTATACATAAAATTGGTAATTGATTAACATTCTAATTAAAATTTAATTATCCATATAAATTGATGCGTCTGGATGAGACCCGACAGTAACTAGATCTTTTATTATTTTAGCTAATATATAACTATAAACCGTACCATTGCCACCATAGGCCATTAAAAAAAGGCAATTAGGATATTCATCGTAATGTCTAATCATTGGCAAGCCGGAATGTGTTCCCCCAAATGTACCTGTCCAATAATATTCTGCTTTAGCTTCTTTATAATGAGGAAACAACTCTATTAAATTTTTTATAAGCTGTTCTTTTTTATGGAATAACATAGATTCACGTTTTTCTGGTATTATTGTAGGTTCGTCAAGTCCTCCGACAATTATTCTTCCATCAACTGTGGTTCGGAGATATAAATATGGTCTTGCCGTCTCCCAAATTAAACAATTTTCATACCATGCATTGTTTTTCTCAACTAGAGGTTGTGTTGCAATCGCAAATGTTGAAGTTAAAATTGCATTTTTCTCACTTTTTACCTCCATCGATTCATAGCCTCCTGCAAAAATAACTTTTTTTGCTCGAACCGTATGTTTATTTTTAGTAAAAAGTTGTACCCCTTCATCTGTACCGATGATCCGAGTTACCTCTGTACCCGAATACACCTTCAATCCTCGGTTCAAAGCATATAAAAGTAAGCCGTGTGCACATTTATATGAATTTACTTCAGCGTCATCCCCTGTGAACAGTGCAACTTCCTTTGTAAAGTTAAACTTTTCTTCAATTTGTGATTTTGTATATCGTTCAACATTAAAACCATTTTCTTTTAATGTTTTATATTCCAAATCAATCATTTCTTTACCATCTAAATTACTAGCATAGTATAAACTTTTTCTTTTTATAAAATCAGGATTAATATCAATTGTTTTTGACATTTCTTCAAGACCTTTAATTGCCTCTACACATAATTGATAATGACGGACAGCTTTTTCTTTTCCATATGAATTAATAAACGAATGTAAAGTTTTGTCATTTGAATATTGTAATAGCCCCGTATTTGCACTAGTACTTCCCTGTACTACTTTTTTTCGTTTATCTAGTAAAACGACTTTAGCTCCTGTTTGACTTAAGAAATATGCACATAAACTCCCTGATTCACCGCCTCCAACTATTACAAAATCACAATCTAGATCTATATCGAGTGGCTTTATATTTTCTAGTTCAGGATGTGAATCAGTGTAAGTCGTGGGCCAATACAAAATCCCGCTAATACTTTTCACGTCTTCTATGCTCCTTTCTTCAGATCATATTTAAGGTAGTTTTTGTCAGTTGAATAAAAAAAATCCCACTTTTTTAAAAGTGAGATTTTTTAACATAATATAATTTGAATGGATTTCTAGAAATTTACTGAAATTATGATCTTTCAGCTAACCATTTACCAATTGTCGGATATGTCGTTTTTAATGAAACAGGTCCAAACATGATTGACACATGGCCTGATGGAATCGAAACATACTGCTTATCTACGCTAGAAATATGCTCATTTAATGCTTCAACCTGGCAAGGCATCGCAATATGGTCTTTCGTAGCAGAAATATTTAAAACATTAGCTTTAATGTTAGATACATCTACTTTTCTTCCTCTAATTTCTAAGTCACCGCTTAATAATTTATTTTGTTGGTAAAACTCTCTGATCCATTGGCGATATGCTTCACCTGGGAATGGAATACCATCTGTAACCCATTTTTGCATTAACTGCCACGACTTAATAAATTTTGTATTATCAGAGCGATCCAATAAAGTTACATAAGGTCCAACAAAATTCGTAACTGGTTTTAACATTTTGTTACCAAAATCGATCATTTCAGGAGGAATATTCCCTAATGTATCAACAGCTTTATCAAGTGCAAAGTATTTTTCATTTAAAAATGCACCATATAAGCCTGTATCTGAAAAATCGAATGGACTAGTTACAAAAATTAAGTTTTTAATTGGTGCATTTTCATAAAGTGATGCGTAAATACTTGTTAAAGTACCACCCATACAATATCCTAACATCGATAATTCTTTTGCACCTGAAAAACGAAGTACCTTATTTACCGCTTTTGCAATATAGTCGTGAATAATATCGTCAAATTTCAAATGACGATCTTCATGAGCAAAAGTTCCCCAATCTAATAAATAAACATCAAATCCTTCATTAACAAGATACTCAACAAAAGAGTTCCCCTTTGTTAAATCAAGAATATATGGTTTATTAATTAAAGCGTAAATAAGAAGGATTGGAGTCTTTTTTACCTTTTTTGTAGTTGGAATATAATGATATAATTTACTTTTATTTTTCGTCCAAATCACTTCTTTAGGAGATTGACCTACTAAAGGTTCTCCCTCTTTTATAAGAATATCTGCAGTTTTCTTCAATCTTTTGTATGATTCTTTTAATCCGCTCGGAAGCGATTCTGTAGCTTCTTCTAACTTTTGTGAATAAAACACACATTTCCCCCCCTTTTGATCTTAAAAAAAGGTCATCTATAAGTAAGACTTAAACGTATAGTCCGCCATTTACATTAATCTGTTGACCAGTAATGTACTCTCCACCTTCACATAAGTAAATAACAGCTTTAGCAATCTCTTCTACAGTACCAAATCTTCTCTTTGGTATTCTTGATTTAATTTGCTCTTTTACATTTTCCGGAATTTCGTTCACCATGTCAGTTTCAATAAATCCTGGACAAACAGAATTTACTGTAACGTTTGTTTTTGCTAATTCAAGTGCTAATGATTTAGTAAATCCAATCATACCAGCTTTTGCAGCAGAATAGTTTGTTTGGCCAAATCCGCCTGCCTGACCAATAACTGATGAAATATTAACGATACGAGCGTTATCAGATTCAAGTAAGTATGGTAAAGCAGAATTACATGTGTTATAAACACTGCTTAAATTTACATCAATAACCTCATGCCAATCTTCTGCACTTAGTTTTTTGAAACTACGGTCTCTAGTAATACCAGCATTATTAACAATAATGTCTAATCGGCCAAAATGCTCAACCGTACGATCAATTAATGCTTTCGCTTGATCTAAATCAGCAACATTAGCTTGCACTGCTAACGCTTCATAACCATTTTCAAAAAGTTCATCTACCACTGCTTTTGCGTGTGCTTCACTATTATTATAATTGATTACAACTTTTGCACCTTTTTCTGCTAAAGCAAATGCTATACCTTTTCCTATCCCTTTTGCTCCACCTGTTACGATCGCTACACGATTTACTAAATCCATTATCATTTCTCCTTTTTTAACTAATTATTGTTTTGTTGGTTGTTTAGTCGTTAATTGTTGTAAAAGTTGTTCAATGTTAGCCATTGAAGACTTTAGTTGTTCAATACTTTCCATTGAAGACTTTAATTCACTAACTTGTTGATGAATTGATTTGGTTTCAGCTTTTAATTTTGTAAGATCTCGTTTAACTGTCACAATGTCTAACTCTTTTTTCAATGCTGCTACATCTAACTCGGGTTGGGAATCTAAATATAATTGATCTTCTAATGTATCTACTTTCGATTCTAAATTAATCACTAAGCTAGCTACATTTGCGATATCTTCTTTAGAAGCAATATTTGAAGCCTCTAAGAAGGTTTTTGATTGATCATTCAACATCTTTTTACAGAATAGATTAAAATCTATTACAGAACCCATCCACTCGGAAAATTCTTCTTTCTGAACATATTCGTTCATCATTTTTCCAAAGTATTTTTCATTTACATCATACATTTGCTTCCACATTTTCAATGGATCTGAATAATTTTGCTCTGACATGTTAATCCCCCTCACTACTTTTAAGTATAGAAAACAAGCTAACGACAAAACAATCCAATGTTTTCGCGATATTTCTACATTTTCTGTCGAAATTTGTTTTTTAATATTCATTATATTTAAAATACATTGACAATAAATTTAACTAAGTGTAAATTACACCTAAGGGATGATGATTCCATTACTACGATATAGGGGGGAACATAACTTTATGACAACAAATGAAAAGGAAACAAGTAAAAAAAATAAACACGAAACCTCTGAATCGATTACATTGCCTAAAAACTTCTTAGTTCCCTTTCTACTTCTTAGCCTTAAGCAATGGAATATGCATGGCTATAAATTAATGCAAGTATTATTTGATTTAGGTTTTACTACGCTTGATTCAAGTAATGTTTATCGAATTCTAAGACAACTTGAAAAAGAAAGTTATATTAAATCTAGTTGGGAATATGGAATGGAAGGTCCAGCAAAGCGAATTTACTCAATTACAGATGCTGGAGAGGAATATCTAAAAACTTGTCATAATTCATTTACTCAATATAATCAGATGCTCCAAACATTTTTTTCGATTTACACAAATTCATTCTTTCCATTTAGCAACTCTGATCAAAGTTTTAAAAATGATTGAAATTGCAGCAATGCATTCAATAATAAATTTTTTTGGAGGAAACACTAATGACTGAAAAAACAATCGAATTACAAACTGAACTTGCAGCTGAGAATTTTCAAAAAATGCTTCAATATTTATTAGACAATCAATTACAAATTCAACAATGGACAGAGTCTTTATTTCAAGAACAAGCAAAACAATGGAAAACTTTAAACGAACAAGTTCAAGTACAACAACAAGAGTCTTACGAGCAATTCCAAGAAATGATTAAGTTATTAAACGAAATTAAGCCTACAATTAATCAAGAAACTTATGAAAAAACTTGGAAAAAATTATTTGATCAGTTTGCTCCATTTCAATCTTTATGGACAAATATGAATCAAAATCCATATCAACCGTTTTTTCAAGCTATGAGTACATTTTCAAATCAACAACAACAATTTTTTCAACAATTTTTTAAACAACCATTAAATAACACACCTTATACTGCTTGGACTAACATGTACCAACAGTTCCAAAAAACACAAGAAGATTGGTTTAAAAACTTACAAGAATTCTCATTCACAAAACTATAATCAATATACTTAAACAATTTTCTTGATTAGCTAAACATTTCATCAAGGAGAGGATGAAACAAAATGAATGTTTTCGAAAGTGCAAGAAATGTACAGGAAGTTCATTTTGACTCCATTTCAGTTGGTGACGAAGCTATTCTTGAAGTTAAAATTACTGCAGAGTTAATTGAACAATTTGCTGCAATTTCAACAGATGTAAATCCAATTCACTTATTAGATGATTTTGCAAAAGAAAGCATCTTTAAGGAAAGAATTGCACATGGTATGTTGATTTGCAGCTTTATTTCCTCAGTACTAGGTACAAAACTACCCGGCAAAAACACCATCTACCTATCTCAAGAAGTATTTTTCAAAGCACCAGTAAAAATTAATGACACAATTAAAGTAATCGTCAGTGTTATACGTAAAAGAGATGATAAAAAATTATTAACGCTTCAAACGAATGTATATAATCAAGATAATGTACTCGTCGTTGAAGGATCAGCATTGGTTAAAAAGTTAACTTAAACCTAATATGACTGTATTTACCAAGCATGAGAAAACCCTAAATGTAAAAAATAGAATTGTAAGCTATTACTTACAGAAAGGGAGATCATCATGACAAGAACGAATAAATTATTAGTTCCAGGTGTAGAACAAGCACTTGATCAATTTAAATATGAAATCGCTAACGAATTTGGTGTAAATTTAGGATCCGATACAACTGCACGTTCAAACGGATCAGTTGGTGGCGAAATCACTAAACGTTTAATTGCTCAAGCGCAAAGTCATTTAAAGGGTCAATAATTAAAGAAAAACAAACTATATAAAATGGCTTAATATAGGGGGAGATTTGATTCTTCCCTTTTTATTTTTTAATTTTTTTGGAAGAAAATATTTTTATCTTAACTAGTTGTATAGACAAGTTAAAACTTTTAAGTTATTATTGAAAGCGTAATCATTATAATAATTTTCGGAGGGAAAATAATATGCTTAGTTTCTTACAACGCATTGGTAAAGCATTAATGCTTCCAATTGCTGTCCTTCCCGCTGCAGGTCTTTTACTGCGCTTTGGACAACCTGATCTACTAGACATTCCGTTTATGGCGGCTGCTGGTAATGCAATTTTCTCTAATCTTCCATTAATCTTTGCAATCGGTGTTGCAATCGGTATTTCAAAGGATGGAAATGGAGCCGCCGGTCTTGCAGGTGCAATCGGTTACTTTGTATTAACTGCAGGAACAACTACAATAAATAAAGATATTAACATGGCTGCCCTTGGTGGTATTATTACTGGAGTTGTAGCTGGTCTTCTTTACAACCGTTTCAGTGGTATTAAATTACCTGAATGGTTAGGGTTCTTTAGTGGACGACGATTCGTTCCAATTATAACTTCAGCTACTATGCTTATATTAGCAGGAATATTTGGTTATGTATGGCCAGCTATTCAAGATGGAATTAACTCAGTTGGTAACTGGATCATTGATATCGGTCCAATCGGAGCTGCAGTATTCGGTTTCTTAAACCGTATTTTAATCCCACTAGGACTACATCACGTATTAAATACAATTTTCTGGTTCAACTTAGGTGACTTTACTGATGCTGCTGGTAAATTAGTTCACGGTGACTTAAACAGATTCTTCGCTGGTGACAAATCTGCTGGTGCATTCATGACTGGTTTCTTCCCTATTATGATGTTTGGTCTTCCAGCTGCTGCATTTGCAATGATCGCTGCTGCAAAACCTGAAAGACGTAAAACTGTTGCAGGTATGTTTATTGGTCTTGCTTTAACATCTTTCTTAACAGGTATTACTGAACCAATCGAATTTGCATTCATGTTCATTGCACCAGTACTATATACGTTCCATGCAATCTTAACTGGTTTATCAATGGGTATCGTAAATGCTTTAGGAATTAAAGATGGCTTTACATTCTCAGCTGGTTTCATGGACTACATTCTGAACTACAATATTGCAACTAAACCAATTCTGTTAATCCTAATCGGTTTAATCTTTGGTGTAATTTACTTTATCGTGTTCTACTTCGCAATTAAGAAATTTAACATTAAAACACCAGGTCGTGAAGACGAAGAAGTTGAAACTGATGAAGTAACAACTGAAATTGGTGATTCTTTATACTTACAAGCTCTAGGTGGAAAAGAAAACTTAACAAATATTGATAACTGTACAACTCGTTTACGCTTACAAGTAAAAGATGCTTCTAAAGTAAATGAAGCACTTCTTAAAAAAGCAGGTGCTCGTGGAGTTATTAAATTAGACGATAAAAACGTACAAGTAGTTGTAGGTACAAACGTAGAGTTTGTTGCTGAAGACTTGAAAAAACAAGTTAAATAATTGAAATACAAAGCTTGTCCATGTGGGCAAGCTTTTTTTGCTTATTTTGTTGATTAAGGGATTTATGAGTTGGTGAATAAGCTAAAATTAAAGGATATATACTTATGAGGGGTTCATGAGGAATTATATTACCTAAATCTTGAATTATACTTCCTCATAAGCGGTTCATGAGGAACTATATTAGCTAAATCATGTATTATACTTCCTCATAAGCG
>NZ_NTZO01000233.1 GCF_002559405.1 Bacillus sp. AFS001701
ATGGTTTTAAATGTTAATATGTTTGAGCAATTTCATTATTTCATTAACACTAGAAATTATGATTTTTTTTAGAAGTTAAAAATATTATGAGCTATTTTTAGAAAACAAATTCGATTGTTTAGTTTAATAAATGTTAATATTAATTGTTTACAATCTGATTAATATACAACAGTTAGATTACTCTAAGTAAAGGCTATTTGATTAGGGTTTATCGCAGACATTTTTTGATGAATAAGT
>NZ_NTZO01000234.1 GCF_002559405.1 Bacillus sp. AFS001701
ATCTCTATCAACTTCGTAACAAACTTTTATGAAAAAGTTTGTACAATTAATATAATTCTTTCCTTTTTGATTGAATCCTTTAAGAATCTATATCATATCAAAAGAAATCAAAACTCAAAATGTGATAAAATGTGATACTATTCACAAATTTATAAATATTATATAATGCTGAATTTTCTACTGGTAAACTATTCATATAGTAGGATTTTCTTTAAAAATAAAATATGAATTGGAGAGAACACGAAAATACTATTTAAAGGTTTAATTGTTTGTTCCATTATTAGCATACTTTTTTCATCTTTTATTCTCAATTAATAAGAAAGAGCTTGAAGCAACAAAGTCCATTAACTAAATAACTCCTAGACTAAAAAGAAACGACAAACATGATATTTGTCGTTTCAATCTTTATTATTTTTTAATTAATTCTGTTGTATCATCTTCAGTCCAATTTTGAATTCCATCATCTTCGTCCAATTCGATAATAACGTCTGTTACACCTTTTTCTTTCATAATTTTTTCTTCTAATCGGTCTTTTATATCATCAGCTTTAGCTACTGTTAAATTAGGGTCAAGTTCAATTTCTAATTCAACATGTAAATCTTCTCCCTCTTTGACAACCGTAAGAGCTTGAATATCTTTGACATCTGGATCTTCCATTACGATTTCACCAATCTTGTCTTCCATTTCTTCATCTGATTCACCAATTACTCCTGCAGCATTATCAAGAAAAACTTTTCCAACTACAAGGAACATCAAAATACCGATGATGACAGAAGCAATACCTTCCGCTTGATGGAATGGTGTAAAGTAAGCAATGATTACAGCAATCATCGCCAATAATCCACCTAGTGTTGCTACTGTATCTTCTAAGAAAACTAATTTTGTAGCTGGTTTTGCTTTTCCTAAATTAGAAATTGCCTCGGTAACCACTCCAAAACCACTTGTTGTTATTCCTAATTCATGACTAATTTCTTTCATTGCTTTGTAAAGTACAAATGCTTCAAGCACCACTGAAGCACCTAAAATAGCAAGAGTAATAGTAAGCCCCGAAGAGTGGGTAGGATGTATTATATGCTGAATTCCTTCGACAATCGTTTCAAACGCCATAATTCCTACAATTAATACTGCACCAAGTAAAACTAAATTAACAAGTCGGCCAAATCCATTTGGAAACCGATCTGTTGGTGCTTTTTTACTTAATGCTGAACCGCTAAAAACAAAAATTTGGTTAGCAGTATCGGCAGCACTATGCATCATCTCAGCAAAAAGTGCAACACTTCCTGTCATACTAAACCCTATTCCTTTTATTATCGCTATTACAGCGTTAACAATAGCTGCTAATAATGCAGATTTATTACCCTTTTTTAAAAGCTGTAAAAATTCTTTCATTCTATACTCCTCTTCACTAGTATTTTTATATTATGTATTTTTATATTTTTTATTAGCTAACCAGGGAAAGTTCATTAAATTCGAAGTTAAAACAGTTCATTTTTTACTTAATTGGAAAGATATGTAATTTAATTTTACCATAGGTTCTGATCATTCTTTTGTCTCTTCTACAAAAATATATTTGATCAGCTAAAATATTTTGAGGACTTAAATAGAAAACCTTTTCCTTAACAAAACGAAGATGCCACTAAAGACAAAAAAAAAATAGAAATCTACTAGATAAATCCCGATAATCAAAATGCTTACGCCTATTAAGAAGTAAAGTATCTTCTTTAAGAAAAGCATTTTTTTTTTGAAAATTGAGACCCATAAACAAAAAAATGCTAATAATAAGATTGGTACCGCTAGTAACACAATCAACAACGATCTTCACATCCTTTAACTAAGATTCCTATGTCATACTTAATTGTTTTTGAACCCCAAAAAAGCTATCTAAAAAGACAGCTTTTAATAATTTATATGCGGTTAATGAATTGTACTAGTTCAATTTCATTTTTAAAAATCAAATTTACTTCTTACTTTCCTTAAAAGATAAATGCTCTAATCTCTTTCCCATCAGTTCAGCCATTTGTTTTGAATGTGGATCTTCTTCTTTTTGTAAATGATCAATGATCTTATTATAATCCTTTTCGCTTCGGTTCTGGCTTAATTTATATGAGGCCTGAATTTCTTCAACTTTAATCTTAAATCCCACTATACCTTTTAGTTCACTTTCTAAAAGTTGTGGAGAAAGTTTATCCCATAATACTGGGTTTTCACGATTTTTTTCATATTTTTCTAGCATGATTGTTAATTCATCTACTAATTCATCTCTTTCTAAAATGCTTACTTTTCCGTAAACATGCACTGCTTGATAATTCCATGTTGGAACTTCCTCAACTTCATACCAAGAAGATGAAATATAAGCGTGAGGTCCTTGAAACATAACAAGCACTTCTTCACTATTCTCAAATGTTCTCCACTGTGGATTTCCATATGCAATATGCCCAGTAATATAATAATCTTCACCTTTTTTAGTTAGACCTAAAGGTAAATGTGTAGCAATTGGTTTACCCTGTTTTGTTGTGATAATCGTGCCAAAAGAGTTTTTTTGAACGAAATCCCAAATTTCTTCAGGATTTGTTATTTTATAATATTTTGGAATATACATGATTCATATTACCTCCTTAATCTTTTTTGTTGCAAATGCAATAAAAATACTATACTTTAAATCTAACTTAAGATTGTTGCATTTGCAATAATATTTTTAATAGGATGTAAGAGGAACCTTATTATAAATCAATGGTATTTCACTTAATAATAAAAAAGAGAAAAATCATTCAATCAAGAAGATTTTTCTCTTTCCTAGTTCAAGATCAATTACTTAATCAATGCTTCATACACAGCAGTCGCCACGGCTTTATATTGTCCTGTAGCAAAGTCATCCCCTACAAATTTGTTCGAATTTATTAGTGGATCAATTACAGGTGAATGTTTTTTATTGGTCAATAAGACAATCCCTAAATTATTATCTGGATCTATAATCGTCAGAGTGCCTACCCAACCGGTATGTCCGATCGCATTTGGACTTGCGTACAATCCAAACGTAGACGTCATACTTGGGGAGCCATTTCTTCTCCACCCTAAGCCATATGTTGGATTTAAATCGGAAGGTGCTGAAAACTGATCAATCGTCTTTTGATCAAATAGTTTTACTTTGCCATATCCACCTCCGTTTAACATGACTTGCAATAGAACCGCTAAATCGCTTGTCGTAGAGAACAGCCCCGCATGACCAGATACGCCACCCATCGAGTAGTATGCCTTCTCATCATGCACTTCTCCTTGTATTGTGTATGTACGAATATTTGGGAAGGAGATGATACCGTCACGTGAGTTCCCCATTAACTCGGTTGCCGCGAAATCTTTCGGTTTGAATCCTTTTTGCAAAGGGTTGAACATTGTGTGTTTTAGACCTAACGGCTTATAAATCGTATTTTCTACATATTCGTCTAGTCTTTGGCCAGTTATTTTCTCAATAATAAATCCGAGGATCATATAATCTACGTCACTATAAATGTTTTTCGTACCAGGTACATATTCTAACGGTGTTTCAGCGATTTTTTCAAATGTTTCATTACGATCTTGTGTATACAAGGAACCTGCTACAGTAGGATTGTGGTATTGCGGATCGGCTGGAAAACCAGCAGTGTGGTGTAAAATATCGATTAAGCGTAGGGTGTCCTTCCCTTTAATCATATCAGTTGATTTGTCTTTAAAATTTGGAAAGTATGATTGTACAGTTGAATTCAAGTCTATTTTTCCGATACTAACAAGATGTTGCAAAGCGAAGTTAACTGCATACATTTTAGTGTTTGATGCCAAATCAAACATTGTATTAGTCTTCATTTTCTGAGGATGTTTCAGTGGTGACAGCCCATCGTATTTTTTCGAGTACCCATAAGCAGTGTTTTTTACAATTTTCCCATCTTTAATAATCATTAGAACTGTACCCGGAAAACCATTGTTTACATCCTTCTGAATCAATTCATCTACTTGTTTTAATTTCTCGGATGAAAATCCAACCTCTTCAGGACGTTTTACTTTGCTCAACACAGGAAAGCTATCACTATGTTTGTTTTGTTTCATTCCATTCACCTCTGCCTGGATTGAGGGTTTCTCTGCATTTGTTTGAGCGTAGCTGACAGAACCTGTTGTAGTAACCAAAGCAAGCGATAGTGCTGACGTTACAATACTACGAGTCATTCGAGCCAATTTAAATCTCCTCCCATTAAAATAAACTATCCAAACTTTCATAAGCCTAATCGTTGAAATATTCGTTTCGTTTTTGAAAATAAAATTCAAATTTACATCACTTATAATTGAAATAAAATTCCAACTATTTTTAGTATAAGGGCAAGATTCGTAGTTTGTAAAGTTTGATTATTCTTCTACCGAGGGAAAAGATTACTATTTTTAATATAAAAAAATGGATAGCCAATTCAGGCTATCCATTTAAACAAAATTTATGCTTCTACAACATCTACAACATTAGCTTGCTGATAAACTTCTTTTTCGAATTCTCCTGTAGCCTTACTTGTTAGGATACCTGATGTCATTGCTCCACTAACATTTAGAGCTGTACGGCCCATATCAATTAGGGGTTCAACTGAGATTAGTAATCCTACGATTGCGATTGGAAGATTCATAACTGATAGTACGATAAGAGCTGCAAAAGTTGCTCCTCCACCGACACCAGCTACACCGAATGAACTGATTGCTACGATTAAAATTAGAGAGATAATAAATGATGCACTTGTTGGATCAACACCAGCTGATGGAGCTACCATTACAGCTAACATTGCTGGATAAATACCAGCACATCCATTTTGACCGATTGAAAGTCCAAACGAACCAGCGAAGTTTGCAATTCCTTCTGAAACACCAAAATCTTTTGTTTGTGTTTTGATTGTCATTGGTAATGTTCCAGCACTTGTACGTGATGTAAATGCAAATGATAAAGTTGGTAAAGCTTTTTTCACATATCTCACTGGGCTTAGTTTTGCAAATGACAATAATAATAAATGCACTATAAACATGACGATTAAAGCCACATAAGACGCTATTACAAACTTACCTAATTTTACGATTGCATCATAATCACTTGTTGCTGCTACTTTTGTAATGATTGCTAAGATTCCATAAGGTGTTAAACGAAGAATTAGGGATACGACTCTCATCGTTACTGTATAAAGTGTATCAATTATTTTAGCAAAAAACTCTGCAGTTTCAGGCTCTTTACGTTTTACTCCTAGGTAGGCAATTCCCACAATTGCTGCAAAAATTACAACTGCAATTGTAGATGTTGCACGTGCACCAGTTAAATCTAAAAATGGATTACTTGGAATTAATTCCAGGATTTGTTTTGGAATTGTCATCGCTTCTACAGTTGGCACACGGCCTTGTAATTCTGTAATTCTAGCAGTCTCTGCAGCACCTTCTGATATTTTGATACCATCAAGTCCAAATCCTAGAGCGGATCCTATTCCAATAGCTGCTGAAATAGCTGTTGTACCAAGAAGAATCCCAATAACAAGGACACTAATTTTACCGATATTCTTAGTTAACTTTAATTTTGTAAACGCTCCGACAATTGAAACGAATACTAGTGGCATGACAATCATTTGTAATAGTTTTACATAACCACTACCAACAATGCTAAACCAGTCGATTGTTCCGACTGTAACGTCATGTTCAGTTCCATAGATTAAATGAATAATATAACCAAAAATAAGACCTAAACCTAAACCCGCGAATACACGCTTTGAAAAAGATACATGCTTCTTTTGCATAAAATACAAGCCATACATAAGTACTAATAAGATAACAACATTTACACAGATAAGTAATGTATTCATTTTTCTCCCCCTTTTCTTTTAATAATATTAATTTACGAAAATATTAATACAAGTATTCCTATAAAACAAGTAGGAATTATTAATTTTTTGTAAAATTCCTACTTTTTTATCATTTAGATACAATTTATCTAGAAATCTATTACTACTTAATTAATATCACTTCACCATATTGATCAAATGCATGCTTAAAATCAAAAGCAGTAGGAGTTGGTCCATTTCGAATGTAATAGTCATATCTTTTAAAGGCCTCTTCCCACGAAACATCGCTTTGCTTCTCTGTCCACCACACAACATATGAAAGGTGCTTCTCTTTATAAGATTCCATCCATTTACTTCGATCTTTCAACGCTTGCTTATGTTGTCCTGAGTACGTAAACCGATATAAGGATTCTAGGTTCTTCCATACCGTTAGTGTGAGTATAGGATAACCGTTCCCTTTGCTAGCTTCTTCAGGGAGAGAGATTCCATCAGATGAAAACGCATCAATCATGTGTCCAGATTTTGTAGCCTGACGAAATATATCATTTCCTACAGAAAAAAATTGACGAGAGGTAGAGTGATCATATGGGTGTTTTAGCCTACCAACTGTATAGATTGCAACAAAAGCCATAAATAGTCCTCCATAGACAGGTTTTATTAAATTTATATTCAAGTAAGCTTTTATTTCATAACTATTTCTTTTTTTCAATATTTTTATATTTTGTAGAGAATTGGATTAAGTGGTACACTTTGTTCGCTTTATTGAATATCGAATTCAGTGTTCTGTAGACAAAAAAAGACAATCAACTAGGATTCCTCCCATTTGATTGTCTTTTAAAAATACGATTCTAGTTTATCCCTAATTGCGTTTTAACAAGATCAATTGTTATTCCTTGATACTTTTTAACTGGTTTTGGTGCATCTCCCAGACTCAAGCGACAAGCAAGGAATATTATAATTTACAATTTCTTGTTCATGATCGTAATAATTGCATCGCAATTCACGGAAAAACACAAAAAACCACAAGGAATATCTACCTTGTGGATCTTCTTCTTTTATATCGTTCTATTGAGACTCCCCAATTACTTTCTTAGTATTTGTATATATTTACGTTCATGCTCCGAATTAATTTTATGTCTATAATTCCAGTACATCAAAAGGCACTTTCCATACCCTTTCGCTACACCTAACTCAATTGCGGTAATGACAACATCTAATATCTCATGTATTCCTTCAGTAATTTTATTTCTTGCACATAGATACAAAGCATGAGAGTAACGGAATTTTAAATGCATTTGCTGTCTAAATGGCTCTTTACTTTTAGCCAAGTCTTCAAAAATATAGAAATATCGATTTAACAAAAGTTCAACATCTTCTATCCGCCCAAGCTTTACATAAACTTCTAAAATTCTTGGTAAACCTCCATACATGTCTCCTCTTCCTTCCAACCAGTCAAGGTATGCATCAGCATATTCATTTTGTTCAAATTCCAAGTACGCAACAAATCTGTTACCATCAGCTAAGTCTCTGTAATATTCATTAACTTTTGAATAACAATCTATAATACATAAAACCTCTTCTAATGAACAACCTAAGCGAAGCATTGCAAAACCTTGATAAAAAAGTGCGTTACCATAATAATCTCCTTCTACGGCTAATTTCTCCAATATTTTTGCATAATACATTACCTTTTTCCAATTTTGGTGGATATAGCAAGTAGCCATTATCCAAAAATAAGTTGATAATTGAAACTCATTAGTCAAACTTGTTAAATGCCTCAAAACAAGAACTTCAGCCTCATGTCCTTGTTCCGTTGTCCTGACTATGTATTCAATAAAATTTTTTAAAAGTTTCAAAATTAAAAACGACTACCCTTAAATAGGACAGTCGTTTTTTCATTCATCTGAAAATATTAACTAATTAATAGATAAACTTTGAAAATTACCCAAATAAAAATCACTAACCAAATCATCAAAATTAATGATCCGACTATCCAATTTTTAGGTATTCCTTTTCTCATCATTTCTTCTGCTTTCATTTCGCAGTCGACTATTACATTATCTGGTATTAGCTTTAAAGAGATATAAATACCTAAAGGAATGAGAATAACATCGTCTAAGTAACCTAAAATTGGAATAAAATCAGGTATTAAATCAATCGGACTAAAAGCATATGCTACTACACAAACTATGAATACTTTTGCATACCAGGGAACACGTTCATCCTTGCATGCAAAATAAAGTGTGAAGACCTGTCGCTTTAATTTCTTCGCCCATATTTTTAATTTTTTAAGCATTTTTTCTCCTATAATTACGTTTTAACTCATTATATCAAAGCTTTTTATCAATAATGTAAAAAGAGTAGCGAAAATTAAAACAAATGTTTTACTACTAAGTCTTGAGCAAATATATAAACAAGCCATCCTATAATACCAAGTCCAATTGAAGTAACTAAGTGTATTGAATGCTGAAGCGCTACTCCTATAATCAACAACATAACCACCGTACCCGGAATCCCAAGTACAACTCCATATGCAAATTTACTTAATGCTTGTACTTGTTCGCCCTGAACATTTAGCCAAATTAGACTTAAAAGACTAACGATAGGCAATGCCGCAATCAATCCACCTTGTGTAGGGAATCGGCGTGCTATTTCAGTTATAACTCCGATAATAATTGCTGATGTAAATATTTTAATAATCGCGTACAATTTGAGCCCTCTCTTTCATTAAATTAAAGGCTTTTAAAATCGTTTCTCTTTCTTGCTCTGTCATCTGTTCAAAAAGAAGCTGTTGAAGCTTTTCTTCATTTAAACTTGAATTTTGTAACAAAACTTCTTTCCCTAAATCTGTAAGCATTAGAATTACTTTTCGTTGATCAATCTCACCACGAGTTTTATAAACATAATCTTTTTCTAGTAGGCGTTTAACATGTTCTGACGCTGTATTGTGAGAGACTTTAATTCCTTCAGCAATATCCTTTATCCCAACTTCATCTTCTTTATCGATAATTTGTAAAATCCGAACGCTTTGGTGCGTAATATTTTCTTTATGCTTATATCGTAAAAGATAGTAAATATCAGTCCATAATTGATTCAGTTGTTTAATTTCTTTATCCATGTTGATTCTCCTTATATCGTATAACACGATTAATTCTTATTAACAGATTATATCTTATAATACGATATATGTAAAATATAGGATTAATGAATTCCGGGAAAATACAACGGACTGCAAATAAAATCTGAGAATCGCAATTAAAATTGGTAAATCTGCAATTAAATTCCAAAGAAACGCAATTAATTCAAAGGATACCCATACCAGTTAAGGGATTATGACCTTAAAATTGTACGATAGTAGTTACTTTCAAATGGAAAACTAGCAAATATGGTTCCATTCTTTTCATTTAAGAAAAAAATTGACAAAACTCTTATAAAAAAGAGCGATTAGATCCCCCCACTTCCCTAGTATTTTACAACAAAAAAGGGACGTCGTTATGGGATAGTCCCTTTCAATATACTATCTTTCTTAAATCGAAATAGGTGGCAATGTATTTCCTGTTTCAAGCAAGCTTTTTAAGTTACTTAAAATTGCTGGCCAGCCATTGTTTAATCCTTCAAATGTGTCATCACGATCTACTAAATCAGTCGGTTCTAGATTTTCATGTTTTAGCGTTAGTCTAACTGTGGACTCTAATTCTTTCAACACAAATGTAACGATTGATGGTTCTTTACGGTTTATCGGATCGTTTGTGTGATTCCATGTAAAAGAAAGTAAACGATATGGCTCACATTTTAAAATCGTTCCATAATCAGTAACTTCACCATTTCTTAAATAAGAAACATTTGAGCCTACATTCCAATCAGATTCAATTGCAGTTCCGAAAAAGTATTTTTCAGTAAATTGAGTGCTCGTTAAAGCTTCCCATAGTTTTTCGGGTGTAGTTGCGATGTATGTAACATAAACAAATTGTGGTTTATTCATTGTTCTAATCCTCCTCAAGTTTTTTTAATCCACTTAATGCATCTAAGCGATTATGTTCATACTTGTTGATCCATCGCTTTGAAATTTCGCTAATCGGTACAGGATTAAGATAGTGAAGTTTATTTCGACCATGCCACTCTATTACAACAAGATTTGCTTCTTCTAATATTACTAGGTGTTTAGTAACTGCTTGTCTACTCATTTCAAGAAGTTGACACAATTCACTTAATGTTTGTCCGTTATTTATAAATAATTCATCAAGCAATATTCTACGACTAGAATCGGCAAGTGCTTTAAAAACCTTATCTATTTCATTCGACCTCCCCACTATTTATATAATAAGCAACTAATTAGTTGCACGTCAAGTTCATTAGTTCATTTTTCGTATAATCAGAAATGAATCAATCCTTGTTATTGCTCTTTTAATTTTTTTACCAAAAGTTATTCAATTAAATAGCTAATTAACGTAATCAATGTTACAAAACAAATGATTCCTTTTTTCAAAAAAGCTAAATGAAGTTGTTATGAGCAGGATTTTCGTACATTCGACAAGAATAGTTAGTTGGAGAAAGAAGAGGAAAAAATAATTACTAATGAGTAGACGATCACTGACAAGGTAAAGTTAAGCAAGGAATGTTTATTTTCGGAGAAGAAACAATCCGTGTTCGAAAGGATGGGGTTAAGGTAGATGTTATATTATCAGCAGCGCCCATTCATGATGCACAAGGGAAGTTGGATGGTTGGTCAGTAACTTTTAGGGATATTACGGAGTGGAAGATGTCTCAAATAATGTTACAAAACACCGAAAAACTATCTGTTGCTGGTCAATTAGCTGCAGGAATTGCCCATGAAATCCGAAACCCTATTACCGCAATAAAAGGATTCATTTATTTGATGAAGAATGGGTTTGGAGATAAAGAAGAATATTTTAAAATTATGTCATCAGAATGTGAACGAATCGAAGGAATCCTTAGCGAACTACTTATTCTAGCAAAGCCACAAATTAATAAATTGGAACATTCAGATATTCAATTGTTATTAACTCAAATTGTCGATCTATTAAAAACGGATGCAATTATGAATAATGTTGAAATTATCACTGAGTTTCTAACGGAAGATTTTCATATTATTTGTGATGAAAATCAAATGAAACAGGTGTTTATCAACTTTATTAAAAATGCAATTGAAGCTATGAACAAAGGTGGAAAATTAACTATTCAAACTCAAAAAAGAGATGAAGAAAAATTGATGATCCAAATTATTGATGAAGGAGGCGGGATGTCCGAAGAAACGATTAATAAGTTGGGACAACCATTCTATACTACGAAAGAAAAAGGAACGGGCTTAGGGTTTATGATTAGTAAAAAAATCATTGATAATCATTTTGGGGAAATCCATATTAAGAGTGTAGTAAACAAAGGTACAACGATAGAAGTTATTCTGCCGTTCGTAAATGAAAGGGCTAATTATTTAACGGAGGTTTCTATCAATTGATAGAAATTAACTAATAATTAGCAGGTGTATTGATTTGTAAATAAAAAAGCTGAAATCCTTTTTCGGAAGTGAATCGAAAGCAAAAAAAGAGAAATTGCCGAAACAATATCTCTTTTTTCATTTTATTAACCTGCAAGATCATTCGAAGGTCTAGCAGTCTGTTCTCGTTTTCCTGGTTTAACAAAGATCATGGCTACCATTCCTAATGTTACTGCGATTGATGCTGCGATAAACATTGCACTGTATCCATGTTTTGCTACTAGGCTACCTGTTAAGGTTGGTGCAATAATCGTAGCTAAGTTTGCGATGAAATGTGTTACGCCACCAAATGTTCCAGCTTTTTTTGGTTCCGTATCTAATACTACTGTCCAATAAATTGAGTTTGGTAAATAGTTAAATGCATTACCAATACACATTAAGATTAGGACGGCTGAAGCACTGTGAACTGTTGGAATCAGCATGAAACAAATTGCTGTAAAGAATAATGAAAAAACTGTGAACCAAGATCTAGCAATACGTAAATTTCCTGTTTTTCTAAGAAGTGAATCTGATATTTTCCCGCCAAGTAAACCTGTAAAAATAGCTCCAATCCATGGAATCATTCCAACAAATCCTAATGATGCTAATGAAAAACCGAATTCATCTTGTAAATATTTAGGCGTCCAAGTAAGTAATAAAATATTTACATATAAAAAGGCAAAATAACCAATTCCATTCATTACTAGAGTAGGATTTTTGAAAAAATAGTACCATGGTGTAGATTCTTTTTCACTTTTTCCACTAACAGGATTATTCAAACGAATTAACTCAAGTTCTTGTTTTGTGACGTTTGGATTTTCTTCTGGAAGGTTTGTAAATACTTTAGACCAAATAAATGCCCAAATTAAACCAACTACCCCAAGAATAATAAATGTCACTTTCCAACTTGCAACTGATAATAGAGCAACTACGATTGGTGCAGTAATCAGTGCTCCTACTGGTGTACCTACTAAACCAAGCGCAACTGCAAACCCTCTTTCTTTAGGAGAAACCCAGTTAGCCATTGTTTTATTCATTGTTGAGAGGGTAGGCCCTTCTGCAAGTCCAAATAATACTCGGAAAACTGCAAATCCAGCTAAGGCGGATCCACCAAATAATGTTGCACCTAAATTACCAGCAAATACAGTGCCTAATTCAAAAATTGACCAGGCAGTTGCGGCAAGTAACCACATAAATTTAGGTCCTTTTTTGTCGGCAAAAGCTCCACCAAATAATGCTCCAAATATATAGCCATATCCAAAGTAACCTAAGATCTCACCCCAACTTATAGGGCTTAATCCAAACTCTTTAATTATCTCAGCCTGTGCATATGCAATTGCACCTCGGTCGATATAATTAACGATCGTGATCATAATTATCATAAAAATGATAAAGAATCTATAATTATTTTTCATTAAATCTAGTTCCTCCTATTAAATTTTTATCAGAAGGGACCCCCATTGATTTATCATTTTCTGCAACTAATTACACAATCTTAATACCTTTTTTCCAAACAGATTTCACATGGTTAACGCCGAATAAATATTGTAATTCTTGATAGTTTTTAACATTCCATAATACAAAGTCCGCTTGTTTTCCAACTTCAAGTGAGCCGATTTGATCTTGGCGATTAATTGCACAAGCAGCATTATATGTTGCTGCTGTTAAGCTTTCAGCTGGAGTAAGTCTCATTGAAATACAAGCTAAGTTCATTACAAGTGGCATGGAAGTTGTTGGTGAAGAACCTGGATTGCAGTCAGTTGAAATGGCTACAGCTACCCCTTCATCAACCATTTTTCTTCCTTTTGCAGCATCTTCACGTAAATAAAGTGCTGTTGCAGGAAGAAGACAAGCAATTGTTCCTGATTTAGCCATTGCAGCAATACCTTCATCAGAAGCTTTTAATAAATGCTCGGCTGAAATAGCACCAACTTTTGCAGCTAATTCCGCTCCGCCATACGGTTCAATTTCATCAGCATGAATTTTTGGAATTAGATCATATTTCTTACCTGCTTCTAAAATTCGCTCTGATTGTTCTGGCGTAAATACACCTTTTTCGCAGAAAACATCATTAAATTCAGCTAGTTTTTCTTCTGCGATGATTGGCAGCATGTCGTTAATTAAGTGATCAACAAATTCATCTTCTCGTCCTTTAAACTCTTTCGGCACTGCATGTGCACCCATAAAAGTAGGAACTAATTCAACTGCATGCATATATTTTAATTTTTTCATCACTCTTAACTGCTTTAACTCGGTTTCTAAATCCATACCATAACCGCTCTTACTTTCTACAGTTGTAACGCCATGTGCAATGAATGAATCTAGACGACGCATCGTTTGTGCCATTAATTCTTCTTCAGTCGCTTCACGAGTCATGCGGGCAGTCGCATGAATTCCGCCACCCGCATTCATAATATCCATATATGTTGCACCTTCAAGACGCATTTCAAATTCACGCTCACGGCTTCCACCATACACAACATGTGTATGTGGATCCACTAGACCAGGAGTAACAAGTTGGTTTGATGCATCAACTACTTCTGCTTCATGAATTTTTTCTGCATAGCGATCTTGAATTTCTTTTGTTGTACCAACAGCTTGGATTACTCCATCTTCAATCCATAAGCTACCGTCTTCAATTAAACCAAGGTCTGACATTGCAGCCTTTGAGCGAGGTCCTTCCACTTTTGAAGCAAGCGTTGCTAATTGAGCTGCATTTTTAATCCAAATTGGTTTTGTCATTACTTATCAGTCCCTTTATCAAGCATTGGAATATTTACTCCTCTTTCACGAGCAGTTTGTTTAGCTAGCTCATAACCCGCATCAGCGTGACGAACTACACCCATTCCAGGATCAGTTGTTAATACGCGCTCAATACGTGCTTCTGCTTCTTTCGTACCATCTGCAACAATTACAACACCAGCGTGTAAAGAGTAACCCATTCCTACTCCACCACCGTGGTGAACTGATACCCAAGTAGCTCCACCAACTGCATTAATCATTGCATTTAAGATCGGCCAGTCTGCTACTGCGTCTGATCCATCCATCATGCTTTCAGTTTCACGATTTGGAGATGCTACAGAACCTGAATCTAAGTGGTCACGTCCAATTACGATTGGAGCTTTTAATTCTCCACTTGCAACCATGTCATTTAAGATTTTACCGAAACGAGCGCGCTCTCCATAACCTAACCAGCAAATACGAGAAGGTAAGCCTTGGAATTGAACTTTTTCCTGTGCCATACGAATCCAATTACATAAATGCTCATTATCAGCAAATTCTCTTAAAATAGCTTGGTCAGTTTTGTAAATATCTTCAGGATCACCTGATAATGCTACCCAACGGAAAGGTCCTTTACCTTCACAGAATTGTGGACGGATATAAGCTGGAACGAATCCTGGGAAATCAAATGCATTCTCTACTCCTTCATCCTTCGCAACTTGACGGATGTTATTACCGTAATCAAATGTCACAGATCCTTTTTCCATCATTTCAAGCATTGCTTTTACATGAGTTGCCATTGAAGCTTTTGAACGAGCAACATAAAGTTCTGGGTTTGAAGCTCTTAATTCTGCAGCTTCTTCTAATGACATTCCTGATGGTGTATAACCGTTTAATGGATCATGTGCTGACGTTTGGTCAGTTAATACTTCTGGAATAAAGTTTCTAGCAATCATTTCTGGTAAAATTTCAGCAGCATTTCCTACAAGTCCGATTGATAATGCTTTTCCTTCTTTTTTCGCTTCTTCAGCAAGACGAATTGCCTCATCTAATGAATCTGTTTTTACATCTGTATATCTTGTTTCAATACGACGATCGATTCTAGTTTCATCTACATCGATTCCGATACAAACTCCACCATTCATTGTAACAGCAAGTGGTTGAGCTCCACCCATTCCACCTAGACCAGCAGTAACAGTAATTGTACCTGCAAGTGTGCCATTAAAATGTTGTTTTGCTAATTCAGCAAACGTTTCGTAAGTTCCTTGAACAATACCTTGAGAACCGATATAAATCCAGCTACCAGCTGTCATTTGACCGTACATCATTAAACCTTTTTTATCTAATTCATGGAAAGTATCCCAATTAGCAAAAGCAGGTACTAGATTTGAGTTAGCAATTAAAACACGTGGCGCATCAGTATGAGATTTAAAAATCGCTACTGGTTTACCAGATTGAACTAATAATGTTTCATCATTCTCTAAATTCTTTAAAGAATCAACAATCGCATCGAAGCACTCCCAGTTACGAGCTGCTTTACCAATTCCACCATATACTACAAGATCCTCTGGACGCTCTGCTACATCTGGATCCAAATTATTCATTAACATACGAAGAACTGCTTCTTGTTGCCAACCTTTTGTATTTAATTCCGTACCTCTATATCTAACTACTTTATCGACTGTAACCGTATTCATAATTTAATACCCCCTTGATGTGATATTTTCAGTCTAACACGAATTTTCCGATATTTTATTATAAAA
>NZ_NTZO01000235.1 GCF_002559405.1 Bacillus sp. AFS001701
AAATCCTTTTCGATTAATTCCCTTCATTTAAAATTTCTCAAAATTAATAATTTTTTAACTTTAAATTTAATCATATTGACAATCTTTTTATATAAAATATAATTAATTTATAATATGTTAACCAACGAATTAAATGAGTTAACATAAAGAGAGGGAGATTTTGTAATGCAACAAGAAAGATTAAAAATGCTTATTAATTCAGCTTTATTTGCAGCAATTATTGGTATTCTATCTCAAGTATCTATTCCTTTGCCCTTTTCTCCTGTTCCAATCACAGGACAAACATTAGCAATCGGCTTAGCAGCTACGATTTTAGGTAAAAAATACGGAACAATCTCGTTACTTCTTTATTTAGCACTTGGTGCGATCGGAATTCCGGTTTTCGCAGGTGGTGCTGCGGGGTTTGGCGTACTAGTCGGTTCAACAGGTGGTTATTTAATTGGATTTATTCCAACTATTTTCATCATCGCTTACTATATTGAAAAAACTAAGTTCACAGTCTTAAATGCAATGATTGCAAACACAATCGGAATGTTTATAACGCTAATTTTTGGTACTGTGTGGTTAAAAATTGCAGCTTCTCTAAGCTGGCACGATGCAATGGCTTTCGGATTTTATCCTTTCATTATTCTTGGATTAGTTAAAGCCTATGTAGCATCTGCATTAGGTGTTATTATTGGAAAACGTTTAGCAAAAGCTAATTTAATAAAACGTGATGAAATTTCTGCGTAATACCAAAAGAAACCACTCAGCTATGAGTGGTTATTTATTTGAAATTTCAACGTCTTTAACTACAGAACGATCTCCCTTATGTTGGATAGTAACAATATACTTAGTTCCGCCTTGATTATATTTGTCCATTTTGCTTTCGGGAATATAAAAGCGACCTAGATTATGGTTGATTACAATTTCTTCCTCTTCAGCAAAATAAGTGTATTGAATAGATGCTTTAATAAATTTTGAATGTTTTGGACGATGATCGGTTACATAATCAAATTGATAAATATCGTTTTGTCCCTTTTGAAAGACAATATAAACTTTTTCCCCTTCTTTTGGTTTAGCTTCACCTTTCCAATTCTTCATTGTTATTGAGTCAAAATCATACGATAGAGCCGCGTAATGCCCTAATAAAGGTTCTACTGGATCCAAACTTTCTGACTTTATTTTAAACGTATCTGCTGACTGCTTAAAGTACATAATGTTGCCAAGTAAAGCTAGTAATAAAACAAATTGAATAATTGAAAGCAAAAGTAATTTCTTCTTATTTTGCATGTTCATCACCTCTTGCTTTTTTCGATTGGGTATAGACAAAATATAGAACTACTGCAAGGATGATAAACACAATTGACTTACTTATAAATGAAACGGCAAATCCTGTATAAATTCCAATAACAAGTGAGGCAAATGTAATAAATCCTATAATGATGCTTTCTTTTTCCTGACCTGAAACACCTTTAAATAAACGGATACATGAATAAGCAAATAATATTAATACGCCTACGATCATATTAGCTAATTTATCTTGAACTCCTAGTATCGGTAATAAGAATATAAATAAAAAGATCCAAAGATAATTTTTAAACGGTTCGTGGTCCTTCCACTTCTTGTACACAGTATAGATAGCTAGTAAAAGGATTAATAGAATAATCGTATTAAACAGTGGCAATGCAATCGGCTTTAGAAATCCATGTGAAAATTCCTTTTGTAACTCGTGAATTGCATCATATGACCCTCCAAATAATGAAGTGAAAAATGTGAATAGCCATATGAATATAGTAAATACAGGTAAAAGTACATAATCAATAATCCCACGTTCATTTAAATACCAAAGAATAAACACTACTAGAATAATTGGCATCATATATTGGCGATCTGAAAATGTCTGGAAAAACATAATGACAATATAGCCTAGAAATGTGTAATTAAAGCTGGCATTCCATCGATTCTTCATTAATCTCAAGAAATAAATTGAACAAAGTAATAATGGAATTTGAAGAAGATAAACATGTGCCGTTTCGATTCCAGCACTATAGCTCAAACTAAAAAATCCGATTCCTAAGAAAAGATAATAGAACATATTATGCTTTAACACATAGTAGTAAAGAAACGCGAGCAACGTCCAAGTAATTAGAAATACTGGACTATCACTAGAGAATTGATACATTTGTACAATTAAAACGAAAGCACATGCGTACCCAATTACATTAATAAAGTTTAAACAATGCCCAAACAACTCTTTACCCTTTTGATAGCTTATAAATGCAACTGTATGGAAAACCAATAGTGTTACAAAAATAATGACTAATCTCATAGTTTGGCTAAAGTCGTTCCAGTTACTGCCCACAAGCGCTAAAATTGAAAATGCTACAAGTAATGCAATTAAAAATGGAACAATATCCCCTAAAAACGATTGCTTTTCAGCTTTCGTTCGGTGCCTTTCATACTCTAGTATTCGATTTAATGAGCCTTCATCTAGTAAGTTGTGCTTGTGCCATTCTTTTAGCTTTTGATCTAATTTACTCATTTGAGCCCCCCCTTTAGTAGCAGCTTAGTAAAACTACTTCCCTTATTATTATAATTTCTTAATAATATTTAATTACCTCTAAATCTAAAATTTTATTGAATACTCTATTAATCTACAAAGAAATGATAAATCAAACGTTTGTTTAATTTATTTATTCTCCTTTAAGGCTTTGAACTAATACGAAACCATACAAAAAAACAGCCCTATATCTAGGGCTGTTTAATCTTCTTTATACCGGATAGACACCATGCTTTTTCGTAGCAGGAGTTTCATATGACTCTGAGTAATATGCAAAACGCTTAATTAGCTCTGCACGTAGCTCTTCTGGTTGAATGACTACATCTACTACTAGCTCAGATGCTAAACGGTAAATATCGATATCTTCAGCGTACTCTTTACGTTTTTCTTGGATAAAGGCAGCTTGATCTTCTTTTGGTAAGCTTGCAATTTTCTTTGCATACACTGCGTTTACTGCTGCTTCAGGACCCATTACAGCGATTTGAGCAGATGGGAATGCAATGACACAGTCTGTTTCAAATGCAGGGCCTGCCATTGCGTAAAGTCCAGCACCGTATGCTTTGCGAACGATAACTGAGATTTTTGGAACAGATGCATTACTCATGCTATAAAGCATTTTTGCACCATGGCGGATAATTCCTGCACGCTCTACTTTTGTACCAATCATGAAACCAGGTACGTCCATTAAGAATAATAAAGGAATATGGTAAGCATCACATAAATTAATAAATTTAGCAGCTTTATCCGCTGAATCATGGAATAATACGCCACCTTTAACTCTCGGTTGGTTAGCGATAATTCCTACGCTACGTCCATCTAATCTAGCAAAACCAGTCACTAGTTCAGGTGCAAATAGCTTTTTAATTTCAAAGAATGAATCTTCATCAACCACTCGGTCAATAAATTCATAAATAGAAAATGGTACGTTTTGATTGCTTGGTATAATTTCTGCTAAAGTCTTCTCCTTTTGAACAGGATTTTTAGCCTCAACAACAGGTGCCCCTTGCTTGAAATTAGTTGGTAAATAAGATAAATAATCTTTTAGCTTAGCAATCGCTTCTTCTTCTGACTCACACAATACATCTCCACAGCCTGAAACTGAACAGTGCATTCTAGCCCCACCCATTTCTTCGAGTGTAACTTTTTCACCAATTACCATTTCAGCCATACGAGGTGAACCTAAGTACATTGAAGAATTACCTTCAATCATAAATACAGAATCACAGAATGCAGGAATATAAGCTCCACCTGCAGCAGAAGGTCCAAATAATAAGCAGATTTGAGGTACTTGACCTGATAGCTTAATTTGGTTGTGGAATATACGTCCAGCACCACGTCTACCTGGGAACATGAATACTTGATCCGTAATACGTGCTCCTGCAGAGTCCACTAAATAAATTAGAGGCACTAGCATTTTTAAACATGTTTCTTGAATGCGGATGATTTTTTCTACTGTTTTTTCGCCCCATGAACCTGCTTTTACAGTTGAATCATTCGCCATTACACATACAGTACGGCCATTAATTTTACCGATTCCTGTAACGATGCCATCTGCTGGAAATTCATCATTCATACAGTTTGCAAAAAAACCATCTTCTACAAAACTGCCTTTATCTAAAAGTTGATTAATTCTTTCTCTTGCAAAGAGCTTACCAATTTTGGCATTGCTCTCATGATATTTTTCTTTCCCACCAGAAAGTATTTGTTCTTTTCGAGCTTGATATGTTGCTTCGTTTGACATGCAATTACTCTCCTTTATATTGCGGCTTACGCTTTTCTTGAAATGCTACTAAACCTTCCATACGGTCGTTTGTATGCAGTAAAGTTTCATATTCATAAGTTTCTAATCTTAGCCCTAAATCTAAAGGAAGATCGAAACCGCGTTGAATCGCCTTTTTTGCTGCACGGATTGCAAGAGGACCTTTACTTGCGATTGTTTCGCATATTTCAAGCGCCTTATTTTGTAATTCATCTATTTCAACAACATGTTCTAGAATGCCATAGCCTTCAGCCTCATGAGCATTTAAACGTTTGCCAGTAAAGATTAGTTCCTTCGCTCTTCCAAGTCCAATTAAACGTGGAAGTCTTTGTGTACCACCAGCACCTGGAATAATCGCTAAAGATGTTTCTGGTAAACCGACGATTGCTTCTTTATGAGCAATTCTTAAATCACATGCTAAAGCAAGTTCTAGTCCACCACCTAAGGCAACTCCATTGATTGCTGCTATTGTTGGCATAGGTAATCTTTCAACTTTTTCAAAAAGTGTCCCGATTTTTTCAACAGTTTCTCGAGCCTCACTCTCAGTCATGCCTCTTCTCTCTTTTAAATCAGCACCACTACAGAAATAAGATGAGCCACTACCAGTAAATATAACAGCACGTACAGATGATTTCTTTAACTCATCCATTTGTCCATGAAGAGCATCTAGTAACTCACGTGATAATGAATTAGCTGCATTTGTACGATTTAATGTAAGAATTCTAATATGACCGATATCACTTACTAATAAACTTGATTCCATTTAAATACTCTCCTTTGAACCATTCCATACGGAAAATAGCTTACTAACTGGTGTTAAGTTCATTTGTTCAGAGATATATGAAGTAGCTTGATGAAGTTTCTTTTCATCCACATTAGTTGTAATACCTAAATTATGAAGTAATGAAACAACATCTTCCGTAGCTACATTTCCACTAGCTCCTGGTGCATATGGACAACCACCTAGTCCACCATTTGATGAATCAAATTTTTCAATTCCAAATAGTAAAGAAGTATATAGGTTTGCAACAGCACGACCATATGTATCATGGAAATGCATTGCAATTCGATTAACTGGTACTTCTTTCAATAGATTTTCTAAAAATTGATTTACCTGAAGCGGATTAGCAATTCCAATTGTGTCGCCTAAGGAAATTTCATCTACTCCACATTCAAGTAATTCGTTTGCAAGTTTGATCACCTTCATCTGGTCTACAGCACCCTCATATGGGCAACCAAATACAGTTGAAATATATGCTCTAGTAGTCTTTTTATTATTTTTACATTCTGTAATCATTGAGCGAATATCGTTCATTGAATGCTCGATACTCGCGTTCTTGTTTTTTAAATTATGTGTTTCGCTAGCAGATACAAAGAAATTAATTTCATCTGCATCTACTTCAAATGCACTCATTAACCCTCTTTTATTAGGAACAAGAGTAGCATAAGTAACCCCATCTTTTTTCTTAAGCCTCGTAAATAGATCTACCGAGTCACTTAATTGAGGAATCCAGTCTGGTCTCACAAACGAAGAAACTTCAATATAAGACAAACCACTCTCAACTAATAAATTAATCCACTCAAGCTTCTTTTCAGTGGAAACAAACTGTTTTTCATTTTGCAAACCATCACGTGGACCTACTTCTCTTATAAAAGCCGATTGAGGTAGCTTCATCACTAATAACTCCTAACCTAGTTTTTCAACTTGAATTAAAGAGTCGCCTTCGTTTACAAAATCGCCTTCGTTAACGAACACATTTACGACTTTACATTTATAAGGAGCAGCATGCGGAATTTCCATTTTCATAGATTCTAAGATTACATAATCTTGATCACTACTAATTTCGTCCCCTACTGATACAAGACATTTCCATACGCTTCCAGCCATCATTGCAGTTAAGTTTTCCATTTTTAATTACCTCATTTCACTTTTTGATATTCACTAATAAAACTTGTTGTGTAGTCGCCTTCTTGGAATGCATTCGTTGAAAGAATATCAATCAAAAATGGCAGATTTGTTTTAATACCTTCAATTTCTACCTTTTTAAGATAATTGTGCAGTTGAATTACTGCTTCTTTTCTTGTATTAGCCGTTACAATCACTTTCGCTAATAATGGATCATAAAACGGTGATACAACCCATCCATCATAAAGATGCGTATCAATACGGACACCAATCTCCTCTGGGAAGTTACAGTGTTGAACTGTTCCTGGCGATGGGAAGAAAGTTTTAGGATCCTCAGCATATACCCTTACTTCGATAGAGTGACCATTCATTTCTACATGAGTTGGACGAATTGGAAGTGTTTCACCAAATGTAATACGGAACTGCCATTCAACTAGGTCAATTCCTGTAATTCCTTCCGTTACACCGTGCTCAACTTGTAATCTAGTATTCATTTCTAAGAAATAAATATTTTCTTTTTCATCAACTAAAAATTCAATTGTCCCCACGTTTACATATTTCATTTGGTTAGCAATCGTAAGGGCATATTCTTCAAGTTTCTTTCTACCTTGTGGAGAAAGGAACGGTGATGGTGCTTCCTCAACAACTTTTTGGTTTCTTCTTTGAATTGAACAATCTCTTTCAAATAAGAAAACCGCGTTGCCATGAGTATCAGCAGCAATTTGTGCTTCAATATGTCTCGGTTTAATAATCGCTTTTTCGATGAATACATCATCATTCGCAAAAAATTGAAGTGCTCTCGTTTGTGTTGTTAAAAATTCTTTTTCTAGCTGTGCTTCGTTTTCGATTAACTTCATACCAATACCGCCGCCGCCACTAGAAGCTTTTAACATAACAGGATAGCCAATTTGTTCTGCTATTTCCCTTGCTTCTTCAACCGATTGAATTGGGTGAGAATTTCCTTTAATTAACGGAATGTTTAATTGCTCCATTATTTGTCTAGCTCTAATTTTTTCGCCCATCATCTCTAAATGCTCTGGCTTAGGACCAACAAATAAAATTCCAGCTTCTTTACATTTTTTAGCAAAATCGCTATTTTCTGATAAGAAGCCATATCCAGGATGAATTGCTGTTACATTATTTTCTTTTGCAATTTTTATAATTAAATCTGCGTTTAAATACGTATCTTTTGTATGATTCCCTTTTAAAGAAAAAGCTTCATCACTTAACTTAACATGCAAACTTTCTTTATCAGCATCTGAATAAACTGCCACAGTTTGATAACGAAGCTTTTTACATGTTTCGATAATTCTACATGCGATTTCCCCGCGGTTTGCAATAAGTATTTTGATCATATTCTCTCTCCTTATCGGCATCCTAATTGACGTGCAATTACCATACGTTGAATTTCTGATGTACCTTCACCAATTTCAAGTAACTTAGCATCACGCACTAAACGTTCAATGCCATACTCTTTCATGTAGCCATATCCACCATGAATTTGTAATGATTCATTCGCAATTTTGGAAGCGATTTCAGATGCGTATAACTTAGCGAATGCCGCTTCTTTCGTAAACGGTTTTCCATTGTCTTTTAACCATGCAGCTTTATGCACCATATTTCTTGCTAACTCAATTCCCATAGCCATATCAGCCAATTTAAATTGAATAGCTTGGAAACTAGATAAAGGTTGTTTAAATTGTTTACGTTCTTTTGCATATACTAATGCTTTATCAAAAGCCTTTTGTGCAATCCCTACAGCAAGTGCTGCAATTGAAATTCTACCACCATCTAATGTATATAAGAATTGGCCAAAACCTTTATCAGGATTGCCCAGAATATTTTCTTTTGGAACACGTACACCATCTAATACAATTTGAGTCGTATTAGAAGCACGAACACCCATCTTGTCATAAGGATCTGTAATTGTTAATCCTTCTGAGTCAGTTGGTACGATAAACGCACAAATATTTTTCTTTCCTTTTTCATCAATAGAAGTATAAGCAGTTACGATAATTGTGTTAGAATACTGAGCGTTTGTAATCCAGCATTTTTCACCTGTAATTACATACTCATCACCTTCTAAAACTGCTTTTGTTTGTGTTCCACCAGCATCAGAACCCGCATTTGGCTCAGTTAAACCGAAAGCTCCAAGCGTTTTTCCTTGCGCCATTGGAACTAAGTATTTTTGCTTTTGTTCCTCTGTACCAAAATAGTAAATTGGAGAAGCACCTAATGAACATGTTGCAGCAAAACTTAAACCCGTTCCTCCACATGCACGCCCTATTTCTTCTACAGCTAACGCATAACTAATTGTATCGCCACCGCTACCGCCATACTCTTCAGGGAACGGAATTCCTAATAAACCTAATTCACCCATTTTTTTGAACGTCTCAATTGGGAATTTGCTATCACGATCAAGTTCCTCTGCAAAAGGCTCAATTTCCTTCGCTGCGAAATCTCGTACCATTTCTTGAATCATTTGCTGTTCTTTAGATAATAAAAAATCCATGTGTTAGTCACTCTCCTTTTAATATTTAGGTACGTTTAAAAAAACGTAAGAATGTCTCCAACTGCAACAAATAGCAGTGGAGTCCCATATTTCATTTATAAGAAATAAATATTTTAGTCTTACAATTGATAATATTCGATATTTTCTACCATTTTCCTTTAATCTATGTTCGACAAATTGAGACAAGAAAGGAAAAGTTAGGAAAAGTGGGAGGATTGTGGGGATGTAGTCTGAATTACTGTTGGATGGTGAACTGCAAGGTATGTCTCAGAGGGGTGCAAATAAGCAGTTGATCAGTGCAAATAAAAGGCGAACTGCAAATAAAAATGGCAATACTGCAATTAAAATAACGATATCTGCAATTAAAAACATCAAAACTACAATTAAAATCATCAAAGCCGCAATTAAATTCGTTAAAAATTACCCATACCAGTTAAGGTATTACACACTGAAAATCGCACAACTGTTGATCTTTCCAAATGGAAAACTATCAAGTTGCTCTAATTTTTGTTTAAATCAATTAAAAGATACGAATCTATCAAAAAATTAATCATTTCAACTACAAATGAAAAGTGAGTTGAAGATACCCCTACTGTTTTCACTTCCTCAGATTGTACAATATTAACTTGCAACTTCCTTATTCAAAGTACAAAAAAGACATACCCCTAAGTACAGAGATATGTCCTTCTTGATTAATTATTGATATTTAATAATATTTTACCAGTACTTTGTCTGCTTTCGATTAATCGATGGGCACAAACTACCTCTTCTATTGAAAAATAATGTCCTATCTTTATATTTAAAAGTCCTTCATTTATATATCGAAATACTTGTTTTGCCGTTTCCTTCAATGACTCTGGTCTTTCTTTTCTTGTTGTACCTAAACTAAAACCAAGGACAGATCGACAGCTTGAATGTAACTCGCTTGTTTTAAAATGGCCAACTTCACCACTTGAATTTCCAAAATGAACTAGGCGCCCGTATTTTGCTAAGCAATTTATGCTTTGTTCTGAAATTCTACCAGCAACTGAATCTAAAATAATATTAGCTCCAATACCGTCCGTTAACTCATTTACTTTTTCTGAAAAGTTTTCTTTTTCATAGCAAATCACATGATCTGCACCGGCGTTTACTGCATACGCTACCTTCTGTTCACTTCCTACTGTTCCAATAATCTTACCGGCACCTAAAATCTTTGCCATTTGAATAGCAGTTGTACCTACACCACCAGCAGCTGAATGAATTAATACCGTTTCTCCCTTTTCAATTCTAGCTAAATCAGCTAAGAGCTTATATGAAAGAAATGAAACAGTTGGACAAGCTGCAGCTACATCAAATGCTAATGAATCAGGAATTTGAAATGTTAAATTATCATTTGCTACAACATACTCAGCATAAGAACCACCTACTGGAAAAGCAACAACTCGTTGTCCAACCTGAAACTGTTGCACATCGGCGCCTACAACTTCAATTGTTCCAGCTACATTAGACCAGGAATAAACGGGAATTTTCCTTTCCCCTTTTTTCGGTATCTTGCCTTTACATCTGCAAAGTTTACACTGGCTTTTTCCACTTTAATTCATACTTGTTTAGAATTAATTGATGGTACTTCCATATCAACAACTTTTAAAACTTCTGGTTTTCCAAACTCGGTCACAACAACTGCCTTCACAATCTCCACCTCACTAATGCGTCATTACTATTATTTTAAATGTAGGAGTAAAGTAATAAAAAATATCAATTTATTATAAGGTCCAATAAGACAGACTGATTAGTTACAATTATTGGCTTACTGCAAAGAACGGAACATAACTTGAAATATATCTCCCATATTTAGAATAGAACTGTCCTTATTTACCGTATTTTGAACTCGTAAACCATACATAAACGTTAGAAATAATGTTGCCATTTTCAATGCGTGCTTTAAAAAATCAATCCTAACAAAAAGTTTTATAATAAGGAAACTTTGTGAATTTTATTTAAACCTTATTTTAATTTGAGATTATTACTTTACTATTAGTTATTAATCTTAAGGAGATCAATCTATGATAAAAAAGAATACTTGGTGATGACGGAACTTATTATTAATATAAAGCTTAAAAAAAGAGGCATCTTATAGATCGCCCCTTAAACACTAAATTATTATTTATTAACCAGCATACTCAAATGCTCAGCAGCCGATTTAATATTTTCTTTCCCTAATATCGCAGAAACAATCGCAACACCATCAATATTTGTTTCCATTAATTCTGAAACATTTTCTTCATTAATACCACCGATTCCTACGATTGGAATTTTTAATGCCTCACGTATTCTTCGTAACTCATCTCGTGTTAAATATTTTGCATCTAGTTTTGTACTCGTTGGGTATACCGAGCCAATTCCAACATAATCCGCACCTTGTTCCTGTGCAATCATTGCTTCTTCTAATGTTGTTGCAGATACACCAATAATCATGTCTTCTCCAACAATCTTTCTGGCTACGGTTAAAGGTAAGTCTTCTTGTCCGATGTGTAAACCATCAGCTTTAATTGCCAAAGCGATATCTAAACGGTCATTAATAATCAATGGAACATTATATTTTGAAGTTACTTCTTTTACTTGCATAGCAATTTTGTAAAAGTCTAGACTACTACAATTTTTTTCTCTTATTTGTACGATTGTTGTTCCACCTTTAATTGCTTCCTCAACAGATTGAACTAAATCTCTTGATCCTAATACATCTCGATCCGTTACTAAATAAAGCTTGTAATCTATTTTACTTTTTGTTATAGCCATTCGATTTTTCCTCCTGTTAGTAGTGTATCAACAGAAGCTTTAGATACCTCATCAAATAAGTTTACTTTAAATGTACCGATTCCTTGTCCTTCAGTTAGGCGAGCCTTAGCAAGCTCTCCACAAAGACCCATTGTAGTAATACCGGAAACAGCTGCAAGGAAATAATCAGTCGTTGCACCAGCATAAGTTCCAATTAATGATGTACTCATACATCCAGTTCCAGTTACATCAGCTAGCATTTTATCCCCATTTGAAATGGTACATACTCGATCTTGTTCTGCGATAATATCTACTGCACCTGTAATTGCAACTACTGAACCTAATTTTGCTGAAAGTGATTTAGCAATGTCAACTCCGTCTTCTTCACCAGCTACAGAATCAACACCTTTAATTTGAACATTTAAGCCAGCAATCATTTTGATTTCTGACATATTTCCACGAACTACTGCAAAACGTACTTCTTTCAATAATTTAGCTGCCGTTTCTGTACGTAGAGTTGTTGCTCCTACACCAACAGGATCTAATATAACTGGTACGCCTAATTGATTAGCTTTTTTACCAGCTTTAATCATTGATGGAATTGTTCTTTCATTTAATGTTCCAATATTAATAACAAGAGCTGATGCAAAAGATACCATTTCTTCTACTTCGGCTAAATCATCTGCCATAACTGGTGATCCACCTAGAGCTAACACCATATTTGCACAGTCATTTACAGTTACATAATTTGTAATGTGGTGAACTAAAGGCTTTTTCTCTTTTACGCTTTCAAGAATTTGACTCATTTCATTCATAGTTAACATTTTTTTCTCCCCCGATTTGCTTTGGAACAAGCTTATTAATAACAAACTGAACAACTAGATAAATGACACATATTAAAATCATACTCGGAACAGTAGCTCCAAGGAAGAAGTCTAATTGTACAAACTTGCGATAAATAAAAACTCCTAAAATCCATGTAATAAACGCGATCCAATCAAACTTCAACGATTTACTTATACTTGTTCTTTTTAGAATAAAATAGTCCGTTAATAAAATTGCATATAATGGTGCAAAAAAAGAACCGATTGTATATAAAAATCCTTCATACTTCTCAATAGGGAAAATAACGGCCAATATTGTTCCAATAGCTGTAATGATAAGAGCGATATGCTTTCCATTTAGCTTTGGAAAGATGGTTGTAACTGATATTCCGGCAGAGTAAGCATCCATAAAAGTCGTTGTAACAGTCGCTAAAACGACGATACCAACTGCAAATAATCCTAGATTTGCACTCATTAAAACAGCAACCGGATCTACTTGATTAAATGCTAATGCTGCGCCTAGCCCAATAATATACATCCAAGAGCTACCAAACATATAACCTATAAAACTACCAATCGCTCCATCTTTTGTTGTCTTCGCGAAACGAGTATAATCACTAATTAATGGAATCCACGATAATGGCATAATTACCGATAATTCAACGGCTTCACCAAAAGATAAACCCGAAGTGCTTGGTTGAGTTAGGATCTTATCACTTTTAAAAATGACAAAACAAAGTACAATTGTTAAAACAAATAATAAACAAACAGCTAAGCTATTTAGTTTTTTTGAAGCAATTTGTCCAAAGTACAACCAGATTGCGATTAATATTCCAATTACTAAACACCAAACCCATAGGTGGTCAAATTCATAATCTTTTATTGTAACTAAATTGATTGAGCGAGCTCCTGTTAAAATCATAATTGCTGTCCAGCCTAGTAGCTGTAGAACATTTAAAATTGAAAACAAATAGCTACCATAGCTTCCAAATGAAATTTTTGTAGATTCCATGGCTGATAACCTTTGCTGAGAACCAATGACTCCACCTAATATAAGCAAAAGTGTCCCAAGTAAATGCCCTACTAAAATGGCAGTCAAACCTTTCTTAAAACCTAGTGGTGCTACTAGGGCACCAGTCATAATTTCTGCTACAGAAACAGCCGCACCAAACCAAAGTGTTGTAAAGTTCCACTTCGTCATTTTTACATTTTGATTAGACATGTTGAGCTCCTGCCTTTTCATACAATGAGTAAAAATGATGTACAGGACCTACCCCTTTTCCGATTGAAAAGGAATGTTGGATTGCTAATGTTATATAGTTCTTCGCATCTCTAATTGCCTCATTTAACTTAAGTTCATTTGCTAAATTAGATGTAATGGCTGAAGATAAAGTACAACCCGTACCGTGGGTATTAATTGTATTAATTCTAACACTATTAAAGCTTGTAAATTCCTCACCATTAAAGCAAATATCGGTAGCTTCACCCTCTAGATGACCGCCTTTTACAAGGACGTTCTTAGCTCCTAATGAGTGAATTTGAATAGCAGCTTCTCTCATTTCCTCAATCGTTGTAATTTTTCTTCCAGTAATAACTTCTGCTTCTGGAAGATTTGGCGTAATAACAGTTGCTAGCGGAATCAACTCTTGAATTAAAGCTTCCTTTGCATCTGGACTTAATAAGTCAAATCCGCTTTTTGAAACCATAACTGGATCAACTACGATTTGCTTTGGTTTATATTGCTTTAATTTCTCAGCAATGACTTTAATCGTCTCTATTTGAGATACCATTCCAATTTTTACAGCATCGACTTCAATATCAGTAAAAATTGCATCTAACTGGCTAGCAATCATCTCTGGTGTCATATCTTGTACTGCAAACACTCCTTGTGTATTTTGAGCAGTTACTGCTGTAATTACACTCATTCCAAAAACACGATGAGCTGAAAACGTCTTTAAATCCGCTTGAATACCTGCACCACCACTTGAATCGGAGCCTGCTATCGTTAATACTTTCTTCAATTTTCTTCCCCCTATTTCATGAATAGAACTCTTTGATCTTACAGATAGAAGATGAAACTTGATTTTAAATACAAAAAAGCACAAATCCCATAAGGACTTGTGCTCGAACAAATCAATGTTATGAATACAAAATATGCATTCTACCGTTCACTTTCCTACGCTGGCATTATCCAGATCAGGTTAAAGGGTCAAAGACTTCACGTGTCTTAATCTCAGCCGAACATTTACGGCACCCCTAGTACTATTCAATTATTTAAGTTGATTACTTTATCATCTTAATGAATCCTTCTACTTTATTCAAGTATTTAGACAGATTACTTTAATTTTAATCTTTTCTAGTTAACGCTATATTTCTATTTTTGAATAATTTGTATCACAATTTGAACTACAAGTTTTTGCGATTGAGCAAGAACCACATTTACCTTTTTTTGTTTTCTTTACATATCGTAAAAGTGTCCACCCTGCATATCCAAAAATAAGAGCGCCTATTATAATATTGACAATCATAAGTAGATACTCCTTTCTTTAGTAGCCTAAGAGACTTCCAACTTGATAGATAATTAGCGCTAATATATACGCAATAACTAATGCATATCCAACTGAGAAATACGTCCATTTAGCTGAACCTGTCTCTTTACGAATTGTCGCTACAGTTGCAAGACATGGTACATACAATAAGACAAATACCATAAAGCTAAAAGCAGAAAGTGCAGAAAACTGTGTTGACAATATTCCTTGTAAAGAATTTGCATTTGGCACATGATAGATAATATTCATGGCAGATACGACAACCTCTTTCGCTAAAAATCCTGTTAGTAAAGAAGCACCTGCTTGCCATGTCCCGAAACCTAAAGGTGCAAGTATTGGTGTAAGTATTCCCCCAATCATTGCTAAAAAGCTATCATCCATCGAAACACCTAAACCACTTGGTCCCATATAAGATAATAACCATATTACTACAGAACCACCAAAAATAAACGTACCTGCTTTTCGAATAAACCCTTTACCTTTATCCCATGTGCTTCTAAACAAAGCTTTACCTTGTGGCATACGGTACGGTGGGAGTTCTACGACAAATAATGAAAACTCACCCTTTAATATAGTAGATGAAAAGATCTTAGCTAATACTAATGCAACTACTATTCCGAGTATATACAGTGAAAAAACAACTATTGCTTGATTTTTCGCAAAAAACGCGCCAACGAATAGTGCATATACTGGTAAACGCGCCGAACAAGACATTAATGGTGTTAACAAAATGGTGAGTAATCTCTCTCTAGGCTGTTCAATCGTTCTAGCAGCCATAACTCCAGGTACATTACAACCAAACCCTATAATCATAGGTATAAATGCCTTTCCTGTTAAACCAACCATTTCCATCGAGCGATCCATTACTAAAGCCGCTCGAGACATATATCCAAAATCTTCAAGGAATGATATTAGTAAAAACAAAATAAAAATTTGTGGAACAAAGACTAAAACTCCACCAACACCGGCAACAATACCGTCAAGAATAACTGCTTTTATAAAATCTGATGCATGTATTGCATTTAAGCCGTTTGTTAGCCAGTCTGTTACAGGTCCTGATAAAAACCCATCTAATGCGTCAGATAAGGGTAACCCCAACCAATCAAAAGTAAGCTTAAACATTAAAAACATTGTCACTAGGAAAATAGGAATACCCAAAATTGGGTGTGTAACAAATCGATCAATGCGATCAGTTAATGTAATCGCTTCATTAGATTCTTTTTCTACAGATCTACCAATTAAATTTGAAATCACTTCTTTTCTTACAGAATAAATCCATTTTGAAGGTGACACGCCTTGTTCACTGTTTAATTGTTCCTCTGTTATGCTAATTACTTGGTCAATTTTACTAAAATCGTAGGATGATGCTATAAATTCTATTACCTCTTTATTGCCCTCTAAGATTTGTATTGCAGTCCATCTTTTAGGAATAGATAAAGTTGAAGGTAATAGAGCCATAATATTTTTAATACCGTCTTCAATAATTATTCCATAATCAATTTTAAACTCAACTTCAGATTGAGGAATTGTCTCTATTAATTCATTTACCTCGTTTGTTCCCTTACCCGATCTAGCATCAATTGGAATAACTGGTACTTGTAATATCTTTGAGATACTAGAAGGATCAACTGAAATCCCTCTCCTTTTAGCAACATCGACCATATTTAGACCAATAATCATTGATTTATTAAACTCTAGAAGTTGAAGAGTGAGCATTAAATTTCTCTCTAATTGAGCAGCGTCAACAATATTAATCATCCCATCAAATGTTTCATTTACAAAAAAATGTGAAACAACGGCCTCATCTTTTGAAAGAGGGCTTAGAGAATAGATACCTGGTAAATCAATTAAATTTCCAAGTTTATTTTTAATAGTCCCTACCTTTTTTTCAACGGTAACCCCACTCCAATTTCCTACGTATTGGTATGTACCTGTTAAATTATTAAATAGAGAAGTTTTTCCTGTATTTGGATTTCCAATAAGCGCTATATTTAACATATTTTTTCTACCTTTATCCCCGATGCATCTAGAAATCGAATGCCAAGTGATTGTCCGCAATTTTCAATCATACAAGGTCCTTTGAACGGCATTGTACATTGTAGGCAGACCATAGACCCTTCACTTATCCCTAGATCTAAAAGACGTCTTTTCACTGCCTCACCTAGTGATGACAAATCTGTTATTTTTGCTTTTTCGCCTTTTTTTAATTCTGAAAGTAACATAAGTGATTCCCCCGGATCAAAACTTATTATATATAAACAATCAATAATGATAATCCTTATCAATACCTTTATCTTAAGTTAAGTCAAGTTAATTGTCTACCTGCTTTTATGAAAAGGTTAACTTTAGAAAAAATTCCCAAAATTGAGTGAATAAAACCAAGAAAAAACCTACAAAGATCATTCAATGTAGGCTTTTTTGGAAAACAATGATTAATTAATTGTTTATTATTTTAGCTCTTTAACTTCTTTTAATACACTTTCTAATTCGTCCCCAGCTTGGTTAAGTGTATCTGCATTCAATGGAGATACCTTTACTCCTGCTTCAATAATATGAAGTGGCGTTTCAACTTTTTCATAAAGTCCTTTGTCTTTATCTTTTACCGAGTCTTCGAATTTTTCCCATGACTTTTCAAGGGCTTCTCCGCTATCTTTTGCCTTTGCTTCATCATTATTTGAAATTTGTGTTTTTAATTCTGAAATCGTTTTAATCATATCATCAGAACCAGTTTTAATTGCATCGTCTGTTTTCGTTCCACATGCAGATAAAGTTAAAGATAGTCCTAAAGCCATTGCTACGACAAGTTTTTTATTAGATAACATTTTTAGTTCCCCCTGAATTTTTACTACTTTTTTTATTATTTTTATTTGAGAATCTATTATAAATAACAGTAATACAAGCTATTAGCAATAAAATCATCTGGGGTACAAAGCTCTCCCAAGTTGAATAAATCGCAAAGAAATCAATTGTAGGAATAGGAGCCTGAGTCGCTGGAAGTAATCCAGAAAGTTGTAAACCATGAATACCCATGCCGGCAAATTTAAAGCATAAATAGAACATTAATATACTTGAGACAAGGAAAAACGGTCTCATTGGAATTTTCAGGCCAACCTTTAAGATTAAGAAGCTTAGTATTGCTAAAATTGCGAATCCTAACCCAATTCCTATTAACAATGATGATAGTTTGATTGATGACGCCATTCCAATAAAGAATAATACAGTTTCAGTTCCCTCACGGAAAACTGCTAAAAACGCAAGAATTGATAAAGATAATAGACTACCAGTATTTAAAGCTTTATCACTCTTAGTTTTAATATATTGTTGCCACTGCTTTGTATTGGATTTGCTATGTAACCAATAACTCATATATAAAAGCATGACAGCAGCAAATACCCCAGTCCAGCCTGCGATTAAGAAGTTGTTACTTCCAAAAGCACCTGCTGAGAATAAAACATTTACAATGACACCTAGAATGATACTGACGCATAATCCAGCACCAACACCAAACCAGATCCACTTACTTTTCTTTTCTTGCCCAGACTTTTTAATAAATCCTAGTAATGCAACAACTACTAGTAATGCTTCTAATCCTTCTCTCAGTAAGATTGTAATAGCATCAATCATTGTATAACTAGTTTTAGACGCTAATGGTAATAGATAATCACGCATATCAGTAATTGTTTTTGTAGCCGCTTTCACATCTGGCGTTTTAGCAGTAAGCATTGCATAAGAAGTAACCATATCTCTTTCAGCGTCAGTGTACACTGTTTGAGATTGTGTTAATACAACACCTTCAATATTAATCCAAGATTTTCTAAATTGATTAATCTCCGAAGTTGCTCCTGAAACATTATTTTCTTTTAAATCTGCTAAAGCTTTGTTTAAAATTTCGATTAAATCTTCTACACTACCTGTACTTTTTGAATCTAATTTTGAACTAGCGAACTGATGAGAAATAAACTTTTCATTTACCTCTTCTAATTCTTTAAGTGCAGTTACTAGTGCATTTTGACTCACTGTTTTTTGTGCTAGGTTATACTGAACCATTCCCATAGCTTCCTCGATTTTGCCATACGCATCAATCGATTTGTTTTTTATTCCATCCTCTTTATCAAGCCACTCGTCGTTGAATTTTTTATATTCCTGCTCAGTAGATTTAAAATCTCCTTTTTGTGCAGATTGGATTGCACTTTCTACAAAAGAATTTGCATGTGTCAAATCCTCTTCTGGGCTTGCAGCAAAGGTTTTAAATGGTAAAACTAATAATAGTAAAGCTGTTAAAGTTACTTTAATAAGAGCCTGCTTCATCGTTGATTTTCCCCTTAAATATAAATGATAATCATTATCACCTCTTGATAATAAAGCTATTTCGAGTTATAGTCAATTATATTTTTATTAACTATTTTTAATGTTTATCTCACTATTCGACTAAATTAAAAAAACTGAGGAAGATAGGCCGCACCCCTTAAAGTAGATGT
>NZ_NTZO01000236.1 GCF_002559405.1 Bacillus sp. AFS001701
GTTTAAGTCAAATAGATAATTAAATTTTTATTATTTATTAATTTAATTTAAATTGTCATTCAATATTTGAATAAAAATGCTTTATATCAAATAATATGGTTAAATATTAATACTAACATCTTTAAAAATACATATTTTGGAAATGGAGTGTTTTTTCTTGAAGAATAAAGGAATATGGATTGCTTTAATTATTGTAGTCGTTCTAATCTTTATGGGTGTCGGAAGCTATAATAGCTTTGTGACTCAGGAAGAAAATGTTACAAATAAAATGTCACAAGTTGATAACCAACTAAAACGTCGTTCAGATTTAATACCGAACTTAGTAAATACAGTAAAAGGATATGCTACACAAGAGAAAGATGTGATTGCTTCAGTAACAGATGCACGCGCAAAATTAGCTGGTGCTCAAACGACTGCTGATAAAAGTAAAGCTGATGCAGAATTGTCAGGAGCGCTAAGCCGTCTATTAGTAGTCGTTGAAAACTATCCTGATTTAAAATCAAATCAAAACTTCCAAGCATTAATGGATAGCCTAGAAGGAACTGAAAATCGACTAGCTATCGCTCGTAAAGATTATAATGATGCAGTAACTGTTTACAACCAAAAAATCAAAAAATTCCCGGGTGTACTAGTAGCTGGACCTTTTGGATTCGAGAAGAAGGATTACTTTGAAGTATCTGAAAAAGATAAAGCTACACCTGAGGTTGACTTTAGTGGCGATGGTAATAAATGAGAAAATTTCTCTCATCAATATTCCTAATAGGATTTCTTTTTTCATTTGCTACAGGAGCAAATGCTGAAATTAAAGTACCATCTCAAGTAGGAGACATTTATGTACAAGATTATGCAAATGTTCTTAACAAAGAAGATACACAAACTCTAATTCAATTAGGGAAAAAGTTGGAAGACACTACCTCTGCTCAACTTGCGGTATTAACCATCCCAAGTCTCGAAGGAAATGATATTAAAGAATATGCTAATACAGCATTTCGAAAATACGGTTTAGGTAATAAAGAGAAAAATAATGGTGTTCTTTTGTTATATGCTAAAAAAGACAGACAAATAAGAATCGAAGTAGGATATGGTTTAGAAGGAGTTGTAACAGATATTAGATCTGGTAACATTTTGGACCAGAGCGCTATTCCATATTTGAAAAAAGGTGAAGAATCCCTTGCATTAACAAACACATATAAATCACTATATAATGTTATTTTAAATGGCTCTGAACAAACTGGTCATTCTAAAACAAGTAATTTATGGGCCAATTTAAAAGTATTCATCATCATTGCAATTGTGATCGCAGTCATCATCATTGATATGTTGTTCTTTAATGGTGTACTTACTTATTTCATTTTGAATTTATTACCTGCACTATTAAACTCATCAGGTGGCGGTGGCCCAAGAGGCGGTGGCGGAGGAAGCTCTGGCGGTGGTGGCTCCGATCGGAAATTTTAAAACAAAAAAACCATTGGATTTCATTTCCAATGGTTTTTTGTTTATTAATCTTCCATCGTTGATAAATCACCAGTTGGAAGGTCTAACTCCCATGCTTTTAATACTCTACGCATAATTTTTCCGCTTCGAGTTTTTGGTAATTTATCACGGAATTCAATTTGTCTAGGTGCTGCATGAGCTGCTAGTCCTAGTTTTACAAAGTTACGGATTTCTTCTTTTAATTCATCTGAAGCAACATAGCCATCTCTTAGCGCAACAAATGCTTTAATAATCTCACCTCTTACAGGATCTGGTATACCGATCACACCAGCTTCTGCAATCGCAGGATGCTCTACAAGCTTACTTTCTACTTCAAATGGACCTACTCTCTCACCAGAAGTCATAATTACATCGTCTACTCGACCTTGGAACCAGAAATATCCATCCTCATCCATATAAGCTGAATCACCTGAAACATACCATTCATCATTTAAGAAATATGATTGGAATTTTGCTTCATTATTCCAAATTGTGTTCATCATCGATGGCCACCCCTTTTTAATTGCTAGATTTCCCATCGTATATGGAGCAACTTCATTACCGTTATTATCAACAATTGCTGCCTCGATTCCAGGGAATGGTTTACCCATTGAACCTGGGCGAATTGGCATACATGGATAGTTACAAATTAATGAAGCTCCAGTTTCAGTCATCCACCAATTATCATGGATTCGTAAATTAAATACTTTTGCTCCCCAACGAACTACCTCTGGATTTAATGGCTCACCAACACTTAAAATATGTCGAAGTGAACTTAAATCATACTTCTTAATAATGTCTTCCCCAGAACCCATAAGCATACGGAATGCTGTAGGAGCACTATACCAAACCGTCACACCGAATTCTTGAATTGTTTCATACCAAGCATCTGGACTAAAACGACCCCCTAATATCACGTTGGAAGCACCATTTAACCAAGGTCCAAAAATACCGTAAGAAGTTCCAGTTACCCAACCTGGATCCGCAGTACACCAATATACATCATCTTTTTGCAGATCCGTCACCCATTTACCAGTTTGATAGTGTTGAATCATCGCTTGTTGAACGTGAAGAACACCTTTTGGTTTTCCAGTTGACCCTGAAGTATAATGTAAAATTAAACCATCATGACGATTTAACCATGTAATCTCAAAATCTGTTTTCGCCTCTTTATAACGAGCTTTAAAATCTACAAATTTACCGCCTTCCTCTACGTCATCACCGATAAGGAAGATTGTTTTTAATGCAGGTAGATCATTAACTGGCACACGTGATAATAATGCTGGCGTTGTAACTAATACCTTTGCCTCACTATCCTCTAAACGATCCTTAACAGCGCCTTCCATAAATGCCTCGAATAAAGGTCCAACAATAGCACCTAATTTTAAAGCTCCTAAAAGTGCAAAGTACAATTCTGGTTGACGAGGCATGAAAATAAATACTCGATCACCTTTTTCAACGTCACCGAATTGTTTTAAAACATTTGCTGCTTTATTTGAATTAATTTTCATTTCTTCAAACGTATATTTTTCATTTCGCTTATCATCTTTGTAATACAAAGCAATTTTATCTTTTTGATCAGAATTTGCATGACGATCGATAGCTTCAAAAGCCACATTATACTTTTGTGTCGTATACCAAGAAAACTCTTTTTCTACATCTTCCCACTTAAAATTTTTATAAGTTTCCTCATAGTTTTTTAAATTAAATTGTCCGTTTTTTACAGGAAGCGCTTCCACCTTCATATAAATCCCTCCTTGATATTCTCTACTATCATTATACAATGATAAGATTTAATTTTCAGTATTTTTAATAAATTATCCATTTATATGTATTAGACACATACTGTTTTTTTTCCTGTATGTCTTTCCTGCATTTTTTAGTATGATTATTAAAAAGGTGTTTTCTAAAGGGAGTGAGAAATATTGGATCACCCAAAAAAATATTTTTCAAAAACAATCCAAACTGTGCATGGTGAATTAATTATAGAGGGACCGGTCGAATCTGCCTTACTTGAAACATATCATTTTCATGAAAATTTAACATCTTTTAGACAACCAGCACAGCAACATAAAGCAATTGTTGAAATTGCTAGTCTACCTGAAGCTAGAATTATTATTGCTAGACTTGATCAAACAATAGTAGGTTACGTAACTTATTTATATCCAGACCCACTTGAAAGATGGTCAAAAACAACTCTAGAAAATTTAATCGAGCTTGGAGCAATTGAGGTAATACCTGAATTCCGCGGTTTTTCAGTTGCTAAAAATATGTTAGTTCTCTCAATGCTTGATGATGCAATGGAAGACTATATCATTATCACAACAGAGTATTATTGGCATTGGGATTTAAAAGGTACTGGTTTAAATGTATGGGAATATCGTAAAATGATGGAAAAAATGATGAATGCCGGTGGACTCATCCAATTTGCAACTGATGATCCTGAAATCTGTTCCCATCCAGCTAACTGTTTAATGGTAAGAATGGGTAAACGAGTAACAACTGAAGAAATTCAAGCATTTGACGCACTACGCTTTTTACAAAGATATATGTACTAATTGAACTATAATCTCGAAAGGTAGGATTCAAAATAATGCTTATTCAAGATATTATGCGCAGTTCAAATATTACTTTAAAAAAAGAAAATACAATTGGTGAAGCAGTAACCATTTTTCGAACAGGTGATGTACGTCATATTCCCATCATTAATGAAGATAATCAAGTGGTTGGAATCATTTCTGATCGAGATGTACGCGATGCTTTACCTTCAACACTTTTTCCACAAGCATTTTCATCTGTACTTGAGGTTCCTGTTGAAAAAATTATGACGACTAATGTCATTACTTGCAGTTCAATTGACTTTGTTGAAGAAGTAGCAACTTATTTCTATCAATATAAAATAGGCTGTTTACCTGTCGTATCTAGCGAAAAATTAATAGGACTTGTGACCGAAATTGATGTATTACACACTCTTGTAACTTTAACAGGAGCATATCAACCTAGCTCCCAAATAGAAATCTTAGTCCATGATCATCCAGGCATTTTAAGTGACGTTGTTAACGTATTTTCAAAAGAAAACATTAATATTGTAAGTGTCCTTGTTTACCCTGCAAAAGAAGTGGATCATAAGGTTCTTGTATTTAGAATTCAAACGATGAATCCACTTTCGATCATTCGAACTTTAAAAACTGAAGGATATAAAATTCTTTGGCCAAATGAAGCGAGTGAATCATGATGAAAAAGGATGCATACTTAGTATATAGCGAAGAATACCATGCCTATCAATTCAACGAAAAACATCCATTTAATCCAATTCGCTCTCAATTAGTTTATGAACTATTAACATCTAGTAATCTATTAAATGATGCTGATATTATTCCACCAAGATTGGCAACAGATGACGAGCTGCTCCTTTTTCATGATTTACAATTTATCGAACAAGTTAAAAAAGCAAGCCGTGAACCAGTTAGTGCAAATATCGCTGAACAATTTGGACTTGGAACTGATGATACACCCATTTTTAAAAATATGCACGAAGCCAGTTCTTTAATTGTTGGTGGCACCTTAACAGCAGTAGATGCCGTTCTAGAAGGAAAATCCAATCATGCTTTTAATTTAGGTGGTGGACTACATCACGGCTTTAAACGAAAAGCCTCTGGTTTTTGTATTTATAATGACTGTGCAATCGCCATAAAATATATTCAACAAAAATACGGTTTAAAGGTGTTATATATAGATACGGACGCACACCATGGCGACGGAGTTCAATGGGCATTTTATGATGACCCGACTGTTTGCACACTCTCAATCCATGAAACTGGTAGATATCTTTTTCCGGGTACAGGTGCGGTAACCGAAAGAGGACAAGGTAAAGGTTTCGGTTACTCGTTTAACATTCCAATTGATGCATTCACCGAGGACGAATCATTTCTATTAAGCTATAAAAAAGCAATAAACGATATAGCTCAATACTTCAAACCAGATGTAATTCTCACCCAAAATGGTTCTGATTCGCATTGTTACGATCCATTAACTCATCTTTGTACGACAATGAAAACATTCGAGGAAATCCCAAAAATCGCACACGAAATCGCACATAAATATTGCGATGGCAAATGGATTGCAGTTGCTGGAGGAGGATACGATTACTGGAGAGTAGTACCAAGAGCTTGGTCACAAGTATGGCTAGCTATGACAAATCAACAACCAACTTCTAGCCTAATACCAGATAGTTGGCTAGAAAAATGGCAGAAAATTGCTAATGTTAAGTTACCTATAACGTGGACTGACAATCCATCTATCGTAAAACCTATTCCAAGGAAAAAGGAAATAGATGAATACAACGAACAAGTCTTATATCGTGCACTTGAGCCATTACACATTCAGCAAAAGAAGCCTTTTATTTGAATACTACGCGCCGCCTGAGAGGGTATCTCGACGGCGTTTTTTATTTCGGATAGATTTTTGATTATTATTTGTAGAATGTAATTCAAATATGGCTTGTTCTTAGCTAGATTCAGAACAAATCTAGTTTAATACTAAAAACTATCTATTAACTATTAATAAAGATGTGAAATACGATTACGGGTATATGTATTTTTGGATTTAGTTGCTGTTTTACTATTTTTAATTGCTGTTCTTGGATTTTAATTGCAGTTTTGTTATTTTTAATTGCGATTCTCGGATTTTATTTGCAGTTCTACTTTTAATTGCACTTATTTAAACTTTATTTACGGACCTCCCAAGTTTATTTGCAGCTCAACGTTTATTCCTTATTGCCAATTCAGTACTTATTTGCCGACTAAAAAATTTACATTCACCCATAAGCCCCTAAAAACAAAAAAAGCCTAGAATCACTAAAATTCTAAGCTACTTTTATTATTTACTTTGTAGATTGTCTAATTTGAAGATGATGCGGAAGAATGACTGTATGATCTTCCACTGTCTCTTTATTCATATACTTCGTCAATAATCTCATTGCAACTGCACCAATATCATACATTGGTTGAGCAACAGATGATAATTTTGGACGCACCATTAATGCCAGCCTTGTATTATCAAATCCAAAAACTTCAAGATTATTCGGCACTAATATTCCGTGGTCTTGGGCACTATGGATTACACCAATCGCCATTTCATCAGATGCTACGAAAATCGCGCTCGGAATAATATTACGCTCATGGAAAGCTTCAAAAGCTTCACTGCCTGATTCATACGTATTATCACCATAAGTTACTAACTCTTCATCGAAATCGATTCCATTTTCTTGTAAAGCACGTTTATATCCTTCTAACTTACTTAATCCGATTATATTCGTTTCAGTAGGTCCGTTTACAAATGCTACCTTTTGGTGGCCTTTTTTAATTAAGTAATCTACTGCATCAAATGCCGCCTGAGTATAGTCGATATTTACTGAAGGGATTTTATTAGCTTCATCATATGTAGTCGCTAATACGATTGGAACGCCAGCCTTTTCGTACTCTTCTTGATGAATATCTGTAATTGTTCCACCAATAAATAAAATTCCGTCAACTTGTTTTGCTAACATATTATTTATTAATGTAATTTCTTTCTCAATATTCTCATCCGAGTTACTTAAGATAATATTGTATTTATACATTGTTGCAATATCTTCAATACCACGTGCTAGTTCTGCATAAAAAGTATTTGAAATGTCTGGAATAATTACTCCAACTGTAGTTGTTTTTTTACTTGCTAGTCCTCTTGCTACTGCATTTGGTCTATATCCTAAACGGCTGATCGCTTCGTTTACTTTTTTTCGTGTAGTAGGTTTAACATTTGGATTACCATTAACTACTCGTGAAACTGTAGCCATGGAAACGTTTGCCTCACGTGCTACATCATAAATCGTAACCGTCATATTCATCACTCCTCTATTTTATTCTATCTATTATGTAGTTTGTTTTTTATTTAGGTAAAATAGTCATAAAACGTAATATTCCACAAAAATAGTGCTTCATTCTATCTTATAGTGAAACGAATATTCGTTCAATACACCTATTAGAAAAAAATGTAAATTATTCGTAGTTTATCACTATATATTGCTAATTTAAAACAAACGTTCACAAATTATTCAAAAAGCGCCGACTGATTTTCTTCAGCCAGCGCTTTTATGTTGATTATCGATTTATGAAAGAATTAACTTCAGACATAAATTGGTCAAATTGATCAAAATTCATTTGCTGAGATGAGTCACTTAAAGCAGTAGCAGGATCTGGATGTACCTCTGCCATAATACCATCTGCTCCAATTGCTAGTCCCGCTTTTGCTGCAGGTATTAGCAAATCTCTTCTACCTGTCGAATGTGTAACATCTACTAATACTGGTAAATGTGTTTCTTGTTTTAAAATTGGAACAGCTGTTATATCTAATGTATTTCTCGTAGCTTTTTCATAAGTTCTTATGCCACGTTCACATAAAATAATTTCTTGATTGCCTTCTGACATGATGTATTCAGCTGCATAAATAAATTCTTCGATTGTCGCGGATAAACCTCTTTTTAATAAAATTGGTTTATTTACAGAACCTGCTGCTTTTAGTAATTCAAAGTTCTGCATATTTCTTGCGCCGATTTGAATGATATCAACATAATCTAATGCCATTTCAATATGTTCTGGGCTTACTATTTCACTAATAATTGCCAACCCATGGTTTTGCCCAACCTCTTTTAGAATCTTTAAGCCCTCTTCGCCTAGTCCTTGGAAGTCATAAGGCGAAGTTCGTGGTTTAAATGCACCGCCACGCATAATTTTTATTCCTTGTTCCTTTAACACTTTCGCTACAGAATCAACTTGTTCATAGCTCTCAACTGCACATGGGCCAGCAATAATAATTGGGCTTCCATTACCAATATTAACACTATTTACATTTACGATCGTGTTCTCTGATTTTCTTTTTCTTGAAACAAGTAGAACTTTTTTATCGTCTTCTTCTTGAAGCTCTAAGCTACTTTTAAAAATTTCTTTGAAAATATGTTGGAGAGTAGCCGTACTGAAAGGACCTTCATTGATTTCGGCAATATGATCTAGCATTTTACGTTCCCTAACTGGGTCATACCGTTTAACACCTTGATCAATTTTTGCTATTCCAATTTTCTTTGCGATTTCGCCTCTTTTATTTAATAACTCAAATATTTGATGATTAATCTCGTCTATTTCAATTCTAAGTTGTTCTAAATCATTTTTAGTCAAATTAAATCCTCCTTGCAAATACCAATATCTCATTTGTTATTATGACACTTTATTGAAAGCTAATCAAAACATGAGCATTATTTTAAAAAAATGTTTTTTTAATGAATATTTTGTATTCTCGTTGGGAATAGTTGCGAGATTAAATAAAAAGAAGAGTTAGCAAAGTAACTCTTCTTTTTAGTCTTAAGTAATATTACGTCCATCTTCTACTTCTAATACTCTGTCTAACCATTCATTGATCAGCGAGTTGAATAGATTCTCTTGTTCTATTTGAAGATTATGGCCAGCTTTGTCTAAAATTGCAAAAGCTGCTCTTGGATAATTTTCAAGAATAGTAAATGCGTCTCTATATCCAACGACCGAGTCCTGTAATCCTAATAAAAATAGACTTGGTTCATTGAACTTAATTTTATCTATTTCAAATGAAAATCCGTAGTTATTCCTTATTTTAGATAAAAATTCATGATCAGCGATTGAACATCCGCTAACAATTTCATCATTATAGCGAACCCAAGTTTTCTCATCTAAAATTACATTATTTGAACGAAAATCAGCTTCTTCAAGTTCATTTAATTGATTTAAAAAAGTTTTATCTTCAACTATTACTGTATGGCTGGGTAAAGACCTTTTCTCAAATTGTGGAATAATCATTGGGCAAATAAATACAGCACCTTTGACTTTTTCAGGTCTATTAGCAATTATTCCTCTTGCTAAATATCCCCCGTAAGATTCCCCAGCTAATAAAAATGATTGACCTGGTATGATCGTATCAATAAATTTTAAGACGATGTTCAGCATATCATCTGTCGTATTAATATTGGTTCCGCCCTTAGTTTTACCCATACCTGGAAGGTCAAAGTAAATCCTTTTATAACCGTTTTTCTTAGTAAAAATCGGTTCCATGCAACCTTGCATTAACCTAGAGTCTGGAGTAAACCCATGAATCATAACAATTGGTAGTCCTTCACCCATTATTTCATAGTTTATGTCAATATTATTTAAAGTACAAAAAGGCATTTTATTAACCTCCAATTTTCAAATCTATTCATTTATATAAATTGAAGTGATATTAATATTATGAGGCAAAACAGCATGGACACCCTTAACATGGTTAACAATTTGAGTTATTCTCAAATCAACACAAACGCTAGCTAAAGCAACCGCTTCAGTTTTTTCAATAGCATATAGCTCTTGAATTAACTCGACCATGCCATTTAATGCAGTTTTAGTTGCTATATTTAAGTCTTCATCAAAGCCAAAAGTAAGCCACCCTGCTGGTGTGTTAGCTAGTGGCATATTAATCTGCATGTCCTCTTTTACTGTAAGAGTTAGATTCACTTTATCAAATGGAGATTCAATTGCTTGACCAGACACTTCCCCATCTCCTTGTGCAGCGTGTCCATCACCCGCAGAAAAAAGTGCTCCTTCAACAGCTATCGGTAAATACAAAGTACTACCTTCAACCAACTCCTTACAGTCGATATTTCCACCACAATATCTTGGTGGTATAGTTGAATGAACACCTGATTCAGAAGGCGCTGTACCTAGGACTCCTAAAAATGGTACTAATGGTACCGAAACTTCCATATCTCTTATTTTAGTCTTCGCTGTATTGTTTTCTTCATTGAGTAGCCAATTTAAAGTTACTTCTAATTCTTCAGAAATACCTAATGCATTATTTTGCCAATTCTCTTTACCACCTGCACAATTCCAGCCGTACCAGCCAGCTTTTAATTCGTTTATTTTAATTTCAAGTGTCATCCCCGGTTTAGCACCTTCAACGAAAATTGGACCAATCATAGGATGACCCCATTCTTTTTCTTTCTCTCTTGACTCGAAGCTTACTCTTTCTCCATTTTGATGCGAATAACCCCACCCGATATCAATCGTATCAAATTCAATCGAATCACCAGAACGAATGATTTGAATTGGTTCATATTCGTTACTAAAAGATGCGTGCAAATGCTGATCTGTTGTTTTAAATTTATATGTTTCTGGCATATTTACTCCTTCTTTCAACGCTCGATTTTAGTATGTAAAAATAATTTAACTATAATTAATTTTTGCACGTATCTTAATTTCCCTTGTTATAATTTTAAATTTTCATTACTTTTTTCCTATAAATCCTATGATTTGCTCCATCAATTTGAATTGCATAAGACTTTCGGTGTATTGTATAGATGAGATTTCCAAATATAGGAATTTCTAATTTCATTATACTGCTGGTTTTGACGTAGAATAAAAAAACTGCACCTTA
>NZ_NTZO01000237.1 GCF_002559405.1 Bacillus sp. AFS001701
TTTATTAGTATGTTATCTAATTTAGTCGAAACTAAAATGTTTCGATTTTATTTTTTTATAAACTGTAGTTGACTTTTATACAGTTAAAGTCATATACTGTATTTATAAAGAATACAGTTAATTAAGGAGAGATTAAATATGTCTAATGTTAAATCTGAAAAAGAAGAGTATTTAAATAAAGTAAACGAAATTGATTTTGGTAAAGAAGCGCCAAAAGAGCTTGATAGTACGGATTTCTTCACTGTAGCAAAGGAAAGAAGATCAGTTCGTCACTACGATCCAAGCTTTCAAATGTCTGATGATGAAATTAAGGAGTTACTAGAAATTGCAGTTCAAGCCCCATCTTCTTCAAATTTACAACCATGGAGATTCCTTGTTATTAAGGACCAAGATACTAAACAAAAATTATTACCAATCGCTAATAACCAACAACAAGTTGTGGATGCTTCTGCGGTAATTGCTGTTTTAGGTGATACAGAAGCATACAAAAATGCCGATCGCATTTATGATGAATTAGTTGAAAAAGGTATGATGACTCAGGAAGTGAAAGACTTCTACGTAGGATCAATCGTGAAAAACTACGGTGGTTTACCAGAAGATATTGCAACAAAAATTGCGATGGTTGATGGTGGATTAGTTTCAATGCAATTTATGCTTGCAGCAAAAGCAAAAGGTCTAGATACAGTACCAATGGGTGGATTTGACCAAGCGAAATTTGTAGAAGCTTTTAATGTACCAGCAAACTTCAAACCAGTTATGTTAATTTCAGTTGGTAAAGGAATTAAAGCAGGCTTCGAAAAAGTTCGTTTAACTTTAGATGAAGTTGTTGCTTGGGATCAGTACTAATTACTTAGAAGAGTATGAAGAGCAGGGATAAGGGAAACCTTGGACTTGTTCTTTTTTTGTTTGAAGGAAATTTGCATCCGTTTAAAGAATAACTTTTTTGAGGGAGTAATTATCCATCTAACTAGCTAAAAATAAGTTGAAAAAGTGGAATGACTGTACAACAATAAAGTGGTTGGGACAATACGAGTGGTATTATAAAAACTTGTATAGTAAAATTTACTAAAATAATAGTATGGAGATGGAAATTCTTAAGTTAATTTATATTTAAGTAAACGCTAAAAAAGTGTCAGGAAGAATTAATGTGAGGTGTTTATCGATGACAAATAGTAGTATGCATCCTAAAGTTGAAGCATTTTTACTGAGAGCGAAAAAGTGGCAAGAAGAATTTTATAAGTTAAGAGAAATCGTCATTGACTGTGAACTGACTGAAGATTTTAAATGGATGCATCCTTGTTACACACTTGATAATAAAAATATCGTTTTAATTCATGGTTTTAAAGAATATTGTGCACTTCTGTTTCACAAAGGTGCGTTGCTAAAAGATCCAAAAGGCATTCTGATTCAACAAACAGAAAATGTTCAATCAGCACGTCAGATTCGGTTCACCAATATTCAGGAAATAATTGAAATGGAAAGCGTTTTAAAGGACTATATTAAAGAAGCAATTGAAGTGGAAAAAGCTGGTTTGCAAGTAGAATTAAAAAAGACTTCAGATTATGAAGTTCCTGAAGAATTACAACTTAAATTAGATGAAAACCCGGCCTTAAAAACGGCTTTTGAAGCATTAACGCCAGGACGTCAAAGAGCTTATATTTATTATTTTTCTCAACCAAAACAATCCAAAACCCGTACTTCTAGGGTTGAGAAATACATTGATCAAATTCTCGATGGAAAAGGATTAAATGATTAGTTTTATTAAAACTAATAAAAAAATAATGAGCGATTAATGACTAATATCGCTCTTTATTTTTTGGGGGTATATGGATTAAAAAATTAATCCCCACCAATCATTCCGACTTTTTTGTTTGTCTCAGTATCTATATAGATAACGATTTTCTCTTCAGGATGATCTCCATTAAAAGTAACAGAATATAGCTTATCTTTATGATAATTTTTATTAAATATTGTAGCATTATTAGGTATGGATTCTACTTTTTTAATGACCCCATGTTTATCACTTAACGCAGCCTGTTCAGTTCTAGTTAGGCTAGCATATGCAATGCCTTGGATACTTTCGTCATTATTTTTTTCACAACCAATTACTGAAAGAAGCATAAATGTTATCATTAATATGAAAAAATTTTTTCTCATAAAATCCACTTCCTTTCTATATATAATAACATGTAATATATAAAAAAATGTTAAATAATGGTAATTTTTACTTGGTGTTCAAAATTATTGATAGTGTAAAAGTATGTAGGAATTAGAGTAGAAATTAATAGAAAAATTGGATGCTCTACTTAATTATAAACTATTTAAGCTATTGTCTAAGGAGGAAAGAATTTATATGGGACAAAACAAACATGCATCACATCTTCATAAGCGTTTAAATACTTTGCATACAAAACATAATGAAGGAGTTGCTGATTTTCATAAACAGCACGCGCTTCAGATTGAAAATGGTGAAAATGGAAATGGTTTATTAGCTAAATGGGAAAGATTTATTTATTTCAAAGGAAGAAATGCATTTAAGGCAATTAAGGGAATTGTTAAGTGAAAGATGGGAACATGGGGGATGGGGAAACCTTTGCCCTTTTTTTATTCTTTAAATTAAAAAATATACGTGGACTGCATATAAAATCTAAAAAAGCGCAATTAAATTTGGCAAAACTGCAAATAAAATTTGGGAATCGCAAATAAAAATAAAAATTACCCATACCAGTTAAGGTATTATGACCTTCAAATTAGACAATAGTAGATATTTTCAAACCAAAAACTAGCAAATTTGTTCCAAATCGAATAAAAACTTGATAAAAATCTGCTTATTATCTGCAAAAAGATCAATCATATCAGCTTCAAGTCAAAGCATTGTTGAGATTTCCCCTAGTTAGCGACAGTACATTCACCTTTTTTACAATTAAAAAAAGGGCACCCCATACGTCAGTTAATCTGACGTATGAGACAGCCCCATTATTTGATATTAGCCTTCTCCATGTAATCGATATGCCATATGGTTTGTTGGGCCAACGTATTGATTAAGTGGGAATGAGTGACGAATTGCTTCAGTAATGAATTTCTTTGCAGTGTAGATTGCTTCTCTTGGTTCAACACCTTTAGCAAGCTCTGCACAAATTGCTGCAGAATAAGTACAACCCGCACCGTGAGTATATGTAGTTTCGATTCTGTCAGATTCTAGATGCTCGATTTTTTCACCATCAAATAATACATCTATTGCATTCTCATGTTGAATTTTGCTTCCACCTTTAACTAAAACATACTTAGCACCTAATTCATGGATTTTGCGTGCCGCTTCTTCCATTTGTTCAACAGTGCAGATTGGTGCCATTTTAGCTAATTGAGCTGCCTCAAATAAATTTGGTGTTACAACTGTTGAAAGTGGTACTAAAATTTCTCTTAATGCATCATTTGTCTCTGGGTGAAGAGCCTCGTCATTTCCTTTACAAATCATAACTGGATCGACAACAACTCGATCAATATTATGTTTTTTTATTGTTTTTGCAGCTAACTCAATTATTTCAGTTGAACCAAGCATACCTGTTTTCATTGCTTGAATTCCAACACCAACAACGATTGTTTCTAATTGTGCTGCAATTGTATCTATATCAATTGGAAATACTTGATGATGCCAATGATTATGAGGATCCATCGCTACTAAAGTTGTAATTGCACTCATGCCATAAACATTACGTTCCTGAAACGTTTTAATATCAGCTTGTAATCCAGCTCCACCACTACTATCAGAACCCGCAAGTGTCAATGCTTTATAAATTGTCATGTGAAAATTTCCTCCTTTGAAGTACATAGAATTATTATACAAAAACATAAGTGCTAGGTACAAGACATGAGCATCATGAAGCGAAATTTAAGAAATAGATCTCTTAAGTTGAGTCTATTTTTGTCGAAATAACTATTGACAAACTAGATTAATAGATTGTATATTGAGTTTATAAAAATTAATTTAATATGATCTTTATCTCGTCTGGATAGAGGCGCAGTTTTGATTAGTCGTTACTTTGAGGTTTATGGTACCTGTGAAAAGTAATAAAAGGTGAAACTGCCGAAATAATAAATTTACCATTTAAATTTATTATTGGGCCTATTGCTGAATAAGCATAGGACTGTCACAAGATTTCTTGTGGAGGGCTATTGAAGAGATGTTGATGCTGTTTGACACATATAATTGAGTCTTAAACACGTGAACATTGCTTCACGTGTTTTTTGTATTTTACCAGATTTTCCATTCTTTACATATTGACGAAAATACTGAGTAAAATACACATCATACAACACTTTTATACCGTCCCATATTCTCGCGTAAAGATAAGATTGCAAGAATCAAGAGGAGGAAATAAGATGGGACTAACGAACCCTAAAAATGATAAAGTAGTATCGAATACTCACGATGGTTCTCTAAAAAGGGGGCTTAAAGCAAGACATTTAACGATGATTTCAATTGGTGGTTCAATTGGAACAGGTTTGTTTTTAGCTAGTGGAACTTCAATTAGTCAAGCTGGTCCTGGTGGAGCTGTTTTAGCTTACGGACTAATTGGTATTATGGTTTATTTCTTAATGACTAGTTTAGGTGAAATGGCGACTTATTTGCCAGTTTCTGGTTCATTTAGTACTTATGGATCTCGCTATGTTGATCCAGCATTTGGTTTTGCTATGGGTTGGAATTATTGGTATAACTGGGCAATCACTTTAGCTTTTGAATTATTAGCTTCATCAATGCTGATGAAATATTGGTTCCCACATACTCCTGCTGTTTTATGGAGCGGAATCTTTTTAGTGATTATTTTAGGTTTAAATTTACTATCAGTTAAAGGCTATGGTGAATCAGAGTTTTGGTTTTCATTAATTAAAGTTGTTACTGTAGTTGTCTTTTTAGTTGTTGGTATTGCAATGATTTTTGGTATTTTAAGTGGACATCATGCAGGTTTCAAAAACTTTACTGTTGGAGATGCTCCGTTTCATAATGGATTTTTAGGTGTTTTATCAATCTTTATTGTTGCAGGTTTCTCATTCCAAGGTACTGAGCTAATCGGTGTTGCAGCAGGTGAGACAGAACATCCAGAAAAAAATGTTCCAAAAGCTATCCGTCAAATTTTCTGGCGTATCCTTCTATTTTATGTATTAGCTATTATCGTAATTGGTTTATTAATTCCTTATACAGATCCTGGTCTAATGAAAAACGACGTGGCTGTTAGTCCATTTACTTTAGTATTTGAAAAATTAGGTGTTGCATTTGCGGCTTCTGTAATGAATGCAGTTATTTTAACATCAGTTTTATCGGCAGGTAATAGTGGAACATACGCATCTACTCGTATGTTATATACTCTAGCAATTGAAGGAAAAGCTCCTAAATTCTTAACAAAAGTAAATAAAAATGGTGTTCCTACAAATGCTTTATATATAACACTTGCAGTTGGATCATTAGCTTGTTTATCTTCATTTTTCGGTGAAGGTCAAGTGTATACTTGGTTATTAAATTTATCAGGATTATCAGGTTTCCTTGCTTGGTTAGGTATTGCGATTTCTCATTACCGTTTCCGTAAGGCTTATGTTGCTCAAGGTAAAGATTTGAATGACCTACCTTACCGCGCAAAATGGTTCCCACTAGGTCCAATCTTAGCATTCTTAGCTTGTTTATTTATTGTACTAGCTCAAAACTGGCAAGCTTTCACTGGTAAGGCAATTGATTGGCAAGGTGTACTTGTTTCATATATTGGAATTCCTGTGTTTTTAATTGTTTGGTTAGGTTATAAATTTAAACACAAAACGAAAGTTGTTTCTTATAAAGAGATGGATTTATCTAGAAAATAATTATAAAGTATAGCCCTTTCATCTATGATGGAAGGGTTTTTTAGTTATTTTAACGATTTTTTTGTAAATTTGGAATTTTTGTTCACAAAAACTAATACCTTTAGTATTATAAAACTAAAGGTATTAGTTTTTATTATTAGGAGGGGATAAAATTGAAGATTACGAAAAATAATTATCTTTATGAGTTGAGCTTTTTACCCAATTTCTTTCCTGTAAATTGTTTTTTAGTTGAAGAAGAAAACGAACTTACGTTAATTGATACAGCGCTATCTTTTAGTGCGACTAAAATTATTGATGCAGCTAATCAAATCGGCAAAAAAATTACGAATATCGTTTTAACGCATGCACACGGCGACCATGTTGGAGCGCTTGATCAATTAAAATCTCTACTTCCTGATGCAGTCGTCTCCATTTCAAAAAGGGATGCAAAGTTATTAAAAGGAGACACAAGTTTAGAAGCTAGTGAGCCAAATACTCCTATAAAAGGCGGCGTTCCTAAAAATATCCAAACTATTCCGGATCGGTTACTACAAGAAGGTGACATTATTGGGTCTTTAATAGCAGTTGAAGTTCCCGGTCATACACCAGGTTCAATGGCATTTTTAGATCAACGTACAAATGCTATTATCGCTGGTGATGCTTTTTCATTAAGAGGTGGTTTTGCGATTTCTGGTCAATTGAAAATTTTATTTCCTTTTCCATCAATGGCAACATGGAATAAAGATGCTGCTTTAAATAGTGCTAAGAAAATTAGTGAATTAAAACCTACATTATTAGCAGTCGGTCATGGTACGATGTTAAGTCATCCACAAGAAGCAATTGACCGTGCTCTGAAAAAGCAGTAAGTGAAGGGGAATTCGTAATGTCACCAAGAATTGGATTGAATTTTAATCAATTACTGAGTACTTCAATTAAAATTGTCGATACAGAAGGGTGGGAGGCTTTAACGATTAGTTATCTTGCAAAGAAGCTAACGATTCAACCTCCATCCATTTATAATCATATTAAGAATTTGGATGAACTAAAAAATAGTGTTGCATTGCATGGGATTACACAACTTTATGAAAAACTTCGTGAATCGGTTGAAGGTAAAAATAATGAGAAAGCAATTTTTGCATTAGCTTTTGCTTATCTTGATTATGCTAGAACCCATCCTGGTTTATATAAAGCTACCTTATCTCCTTCTCAAACCCCAGGTGATGAGTATCGTTTAACTGGGAATAAAATATTGAACTTAATCTATGAATTATTGAAACCATATAATTTAACGGACATTGAACTTATTCATGCGGTAAGAGGGTTAAGAAGTTTGCTTCATGGTTTTGTTTCGCTTGAAAAAATTGATGGATTTGGTATAAATATTCCAATTGATGAAAGTGTACTTTTTGTATTGAAAAATTATGTAAGAAATTTGAAGCTGGATATAAAGCAATAATCAAAAGGATAGGAAGGTTTAAATACCCTCCTATCCTTATTTATAGAGAAAATACGTTTTTATTTAAAATTAAGCGTTTACGCCGTCTTTGAAGTTTTTATTCCAGTTTTTATCTCCCATATGTTCAAGATCTTCAGTAGTACGTTCTAATACGTCAATTAGTAACGTCTTCATATGGTGAATATTGTTATAAAATAATTTTTCTTCTTCTAAATCTGGTTTTGCATGATGAGCTGCCTTAATTGCTGTTTCTTCACGAAATCTTCTAACTTTTAAGTCTAACTCATCAAAGACGTGTTTTACATACTTTACAATATTTCTATGGTTTAACGTATTTCTCTCATTTAATTCCTCTAATTTGTTTACCATAGTCATTTTCCTCCATGAATTAAGATTAAAAGATTTATATTGATTATACTGAAACAATGTGAAAAAACAATATAAATTATAAATTTTTAACCATTATAATCAAAACCTTATGATTCGATTTGAAGTCAAAATTGTATTTTTTTCGATTTGATGTATGCTAAAATGACTTAATAATATTTTCTATTTTGCATAGGAGGCCTATTATGAAAGCAATTGTTATTCATCAATATGGAGATAGCTCTGAGTTTAAAAATGTTGAACTTTCAATACCGAAGCCATCTGGTCATCAAGTTTTAGTTAAGGTTTCTGCGACTAGTATCAATCCGATTGATACAAAGATTAGAAAAGGGATTGTACCGAATGCGTTCCATCCTAATTTTCCGATGATTTTACATAGTGATTTTTCTGGTGAAGTTGTTGAAGTTGGTGAAAATGTTTCACGTTTTTTAGTTGGTGATTTTGTTTTCGGTTTAAATGTCTTTACGGGTACTCTTTCAGATTATTTTTTAATAGAAGAAGCAGTAATTGCTAAAGCTCCAAAAAATTTACCAATTCAAGAAGCTGCAAGTTTACCATTAACAGTTATTACTGCATGGGAGGCACTTTTTGACAGAGGTAATTTAAAACAAGGTGATCATATTTTAATTCATGGCGGTGCAGGAGGAGTTGGTCATCTAGCTATCCAGTTGGCGAAAGCTTTTGGAGCTACTGTTACGACAACTGTTTCGTCGAATGAAAAAGCTGATTTAGTTAAAAAACTAGGTGCAGACCATGTCGTTAATTACAAGGAAGAGACCGTCCAAGAATATGTTAACCGCCTAACGGATGGACAAGGCTTTGATCTTGTTTTTGATACTGTCGGTAAAGAAAACCTAGATAAATCATTTATTGCAGTTAAACCAAAAGGTACTGTTCTAGCAATCGCAGCACGTTCGACGCATGATTTAACACTTTTACATAACAAATCTTTATCTTTACATGTAATATTTATTCTGCTTACTCAAAAAACAGAGGAAGGGCGTAAAGAACATAGTGCTATTTTAAATAAAATTGCTACTTTAGTTGAAGAAGGTAAGCTAAAACCGCTAATTAATCCAAAATCTTTTACATTTAATCAAGTGAAGGACGCTCATGATTACTTTGAAAATAATGAAGTTCAATATGGTAAAGTATTAATTGAAAATAAGTAATGTTACCTAAATCCCTTTTGCATATGCATGGGGATTTTTTTATCTTCAAACTTCTTTTACTAATCTTTTTGAATTAGTTCACTTCAACGAATCTGTTTACCTATTTATTGAATACGTCAAGGCTTCGTAAAACAATAAAGTTATGTAATTAAGTGATTTGTTTGTGAAATCAACAAGATTAATCTTTTTCTTCTCATGGTATTTAGTCAGTAGTGGTATATAATGGAAATATAATTCGTGGAATAAAGGATGTGAAAACGAGGTAGAAATTTTCTCCCTCAATTCAAATGAAAATAAAATTAATTATTGCTGATGATAATTCATTTATTAGGGAAGGGCTTAAAATCATATTGAGCTCTTATGAAGAGTTTGAAGTATTAGAAACAGTAAATGATGGGAATGAAGCGTTAAAATATTGTCAAAATAATGAAGTAGATGTTGCGCTTTTAGATGTTCGAATGCCAAATATGAATGGCGTAGAAGCTACGAAGCATATTTCCGAGCAAACTAAAACAAAGCCACTTATTTTAACGACTTTTGATGATGATGAGTACATTATTGATGCTGTGAAAAATGGAGCAAAGGGCTATTTATTAAAAAATAATGAACCTGAACGTATTCGAGAAGCAATCAAAAGTGTTTATCATGGAAATACAGTCATGCAAGATTTAGTACTCGATAAAATTAGAACGAATTTATCAAGCAATGCAAGTACTGCAGATACGAAAATCGATACGAGTTTGTTTACCCAAAGAGAGTTAGATGTAATGGCTCTAATTGCAAAAGGGTTTTCGAATAAGGAAATTTCTAAACAAATTTATATTTCTGAAGGAACAGTTGCTAATTATATAACTTCAATTCTCGGAAAAACTGGGCTAGAACATCGTACACAAATTGCTATTTTCTATATTACTGGGAAAGTAGACTAACGCGAAGGAGTTACATATGGAGCGTTGGATTATTTTAAATAAGCTCTCTGTTATATTGTATATAGCTCTAATTTGTATTCAAAAAGAAATTCCTAATTTCTCTTGGGTACTGTTTGCATTGCTTGTTTATTTTTGTTTAAATATTAGTCTTTATTTAATAAAAAATAGATCGTTGATAAAATTTTTACTAATCTTATCAATTTGTTTAATTGTCTATTCCAATTTAAAGATTCAGCCATTATTTCTTTTACTACTGCCAATGTCGATCTTAGAACTTGTTTCTTTTTTTACTTCGAAAAAATGGATTGGTTGTTTTCTTGCACTATTTCCAATTTTCTACTTATCTAATTCTCTACAGCCTATTTATGGATTAATTTCATTATTTAGTTTTATCGTTTTTTCGCTTGTTAATTTGTATAATACTAGATTACGGTTTAAAGAAGATCAAACTGACAAAATGAGGAGAATGATTCAAAAGCTGTCAAAAAAGATAAATAACCATAATGAGTTTATTGAGCAATCGGAGTATACCTTTAAATTGGAGGAACGAAATCGTATTTCTCAAGAAATCCATGATAAAATAGGGCATTCAATGACAGGTGCGCTATATCAAATGGAAGCAGCTAAACATTTAATGAGTACTAATCAAGATAAAGCATTAGAATTGCTTCAAAATGCGATTAATATTTCAAAGGACGGAATTGAAAACATAAGACTTACTTTAAAAAATATGAAGCCTCCAACTGAACAAATGGGAATTCATCATATGAAATTATTCATAGATGAATTTTCTGCTAAGCATGATTTAAAAACATTGTTTGTCTATAAAGGAAATCTCGACCTTATTACGCCAATGCAATGGAAAGTAATTCATGAAAATGTAGTTGAGGCTTTAACAAATACGATGAAATATGCAAATGCTACAGAGGTTTCGATTGAAATACATGTCATGAATAAAATGATAAAAACAAATGTAAAAGATAATGGTAAAGGGAAAGTGAAAATTAAAAAAGGTTTAGGCATCATTGGGATGGAAGAGAGAACTGCGGCTATAAATGGGAAAATAATAGTGGATGGTCATGATGGTTTTTCAGTTACAACTTTGCTTCCGATTCAATAATTTCATCTTGTGATATGAATTTCTATTAAGTCCATCATGATTTTGCCTAAATAAAAACATGAATATTCTCATGTGAAAAGGGTGAACTAATACACTGATATTAGTTCACCCTTTTGCTTATAATAGCATCATACTAAAAAGCTTAAGAGGTGAGAGGATGAAAGTTTTAGAGATAAAAAATTTAACTAAAAAGTTTGGGGATTTTATAGCAGTAGATAATATGTCTTTATCAATTGAAGAAGGAGAAATTTTCGGATTTCTTGGTGCAAATGGAGCGGGAAAAAGTACGACAATTAATATTATTTCAGGGCTACTTCGAAGTAATCAAGGTACTGTAGAAATTCTAGGTAAAAACAGTAGGAAGAATAGTAAGTTCGCAAAAATGAATATTGGAATGGTACCTCAGGACTTAGCTATTTATGAAGATTTAACTGCCTATGAAAATGTTAGATTTTTCGCTGGACTTTATGGTTTAAGAGGTTCGGAATTAAATGAAAGAGTAGAAGAAGCCTTACAATTTGTAGGGTTAGAAGATAAATTTAAGGAATATCCAAAAAATTTCTCTGGTGGAATGAAGAGAAGATTAAATATTGCGTGTGCGATTGCACATCGACCTAAACTGATTATTATGGATGAACCAACTGTTGGGATTGATCCACATTCACGAAACTATATTCTTAATAGTGTACGTAAGCTCAATGAAATGGGCTGTACAATCATTTATACGAGCCATTACATGGAAGAAGTTGAAGAAATATGCTCACGTATTTCGATTATTGACCATGGAAAAATCATCGCTGAAGGAACAAAGGAACAGCTCAAATCGATTATTACGAATACAAAGGATATTCGAATAGAAGTTAAAACGACTGAAAATATTGATGTTACGGAGCTTAAAGCAATTAATGGCGTCGAGAACGTTCATATTTTAGATAATGTTATTACGATTACTTCAGATAATGGTGTGAATAATTTAAATAAAATTATTCAACATTTTATTAATAATGAAATCGAAATCAGTTCATTACATGAAAATGCGCCTAATTTAGAAACTGTTTTCCTTACATTAACAGGCCGAAATTTACGTGATTAACTTTATGAAAAATTATTTAATAAGGAGGCAATTAGCTTGAATATTTTTAATATTGCTTTCATGGAAATTAAGCGTGACTTTCGAGATGTAAGGAACTTATTTTTTATGTTAGCATTTCCAATCATTTTAATGCTTGTCTTAGGTACTTCACTTTCAAATGCTTTTTCAACATCAGTCCCGATTAAAGATGTGCATGTTTTATATAAAGATCAATCAACAACTGGTGAGTTTTCGCAGTATTTTAACGAATTAATTAAAAGTACGAAAAAGTCTGGAATTCATTTTAAAAAAGCTACGAGTAATACAAATGGCCAGAGTGAAGTGAAGCGAAATCATTATGATGGCTATATTTCTATTCAAGATAACGGAATTAAGCTTTATATCAATGAAGGAAACAGTGTTGAGGGTAGTGTTATTCAAGGTATGTTAACTTCTTTTGTAGATAAATATAATGTTAGCGTGGAAGTTGCAAAAGTCGATCCAACTCAAGTTAAGGAAGTCTTTTTAGGTAATTCTCATGATGATTATATTAAGGACACGTCGATTGCATCAAATAAACAGCCAGGTTCGATGGATTATTACGCGATTGCAATGACGACTATGATTGTTCTTTATGCAGCTATGTCTGCAAGTAAATTGATCACGGGAGAAAGAGTTAGAAAAACTGCTGATCGGTTAATTGTTTCTCCTATTTCTAAATTTGAGATTTTTATAGGGAAAATACTTGGAAGTTTGGTTGCTAACTTTCTGTGCATTATTGTAGTTGTCTATTTCAGTAAATTCTTTTTTAAAGCCAACTGGGGTAGCCATCTATTATTAGTCTTTATTGTTTTACTAACGGAAGTCCTTCTATCAATTAGTTTAGGCTTGGTTGTAAGCTATATAACGAAATCAAATGCATCATCTAGAGCAATCATCATGATTGTTGTGCAGTTATCTTCATTTTTTGGTGGAGCTTACTTTAAATTGGGCGATACTAGTGGGATTTTAAAATTCATTACTCAGCTTTCACCACTTACATGGGTTAATACTGCAATTACAAAAATTATTTATGCAAACGACTTATCAGCTGCTATCCCGGCGCTAGTCTTTAATATAGGTTTTTCTTTATTATTCCTATTTCTTGCATCTATTTCTCTACAAAGAAGGGAGGGGCTGTAGGATGCAGACAGTTTTTTGGCTAATTTCGAATACTTTAAGAACCACTTTTAAAAATAAGAAAAATATTATTATGTATATTTTAGTGCCTCTAATTGGTATTTTTATTTCCTTTCTAGCCTATGGTGGTTCCAATAAAACGATCGTTCATGTTGGGATTGTCAACGAGGATCATCAATATATTGCAAATGATACGGTTAAGTTTTTAGAACACTTAGATAACGTTCGTATTGAAATAATAAACAATTCTAATGCCAATGATAAGATCGCTTCAGGATCACTTGATTGTGTTATTTCGTTCCATGATGGTTTTACAGATAGTGTACGTTCTGGTAACCCAAATCATATTCAAATATCATCTATAAAAGGCGCTCAAATTACGAGCTTTGTAAAATCTTATTTATACAATTATATCGACAATGTTTCAGCAATTAGTAGAGTGGCAAAAACAGACCAAACTAAATTTAGTCAAATGTATTCTAACTACCAAAACGCTAGCTTCAAGGTAGCAACAAAAACATTATCAGATTCATCTAAATCTGAAAATATGACGACATACAGTTTAGGCTTTTTGATTATGATTATGTTAATGTCTGCAGGGAATCTTTCTGAAATTATTTTAAAGGAAAAAGAAAATCGAATTTATTACAGACTTTTGTCAGCACCTATTAATGCTAGGAAATATATTTTCTCAAATGTTGTTGTAAATATGATTGTAATGACTGTCCAAGTAATTATTACGCTCCTCTTTATGACAAAAGTGTTTCATATCGATATTCATATTCCATTTTGGGAAGCAGCAATTGTTATGATGCTTTTTGCTTTGGTCTCAGTCGGGATCTCATTAATGATTGTAGCGTTCTCTAATAGTTCAAAATCATCTGGAGCATTGCAGAACTTAATCGTTGTTCCAACTGTTATGATCTCCGGTTGTTTCTGGCCAATCGAGATTATGCCATCATCAGTACAAAGAATTGCAGATTTTCTTCCACAAAGATGGACGTTAGAGACATTGACGAAGTTGCAACAAGGAAGTAGTTTAGGAAGCTTATATTTAAACATTTTAATCCTACTAGTTTTTGCGGCTGCATTTTTCTTAATTGCTATTTATAAGTTTAGTCGTAATAGTTCTACTAGAAATTTTGTGTAAGTATCAAAAAAATCCATCTCTTTATTTTAGAGATGGATTTTTTAGCTATTTTATTAGTCCATTGAACTACAAATTTCAATAAAATGACCGTCTGGATCTGCTACATATGCTACTGTTTGACCCCATGGTTTTGTAATTGGTTCTTTGATGATGTTTACACCTTTTGTTCGTAAATCTTCTATTGTAGAATGCACATCATCAGTTACAAATCCAATTTCAAAGGTTTTAGAGGATTCTTGAGTATTTTTATAATTTAATCCAGTTAGCTCTTGAACATTGCCACGTTCAATCATAGCAAGTACGGTATTGCCAGTATCTAATTCGACATACGTACCATGATTTCCACGAATAGGAAGGCCTAAAGACTCAGTATAGAAAGTAAGAGATTTTTCTAGATTTGAAACATATAAAATTAAATACCTCATTTTCAACATTTCATTAACCTCCAGAATAGTTTAATCTCTTTTTCTTTCTACATATATAAGGTTTTTACCTTCTTACATTGGTTTTGGCAAGTGATTATTCAAACTGATAGGTATAGAATGATTCCTTCGCAAAAAATGATTTTAATCGATCATCGGGTATATCCTCAAATTTTTCGATTTTTACAACGTCTTTAAGCATCGCCTCTGTCTGAGAACGATGTGCTTTCATCGTTCTTAGTTTCTGGGTTGCAACATCCATTACATCATTCACGATATCGGGTTTCCCTAAAACTTCAAAGCGTTCTTTTGTTATCGCGATACACCATACTGTTGGACGATCTTCTTTATCCATTCGTCGAACTGCTTCAACAGCAGCTCTTGCAGTTGCATCATGGTCTGGGTGGACACCATGTTCTGGATAAAAAGTAATTAATAATGTTGGCTGAATCTCATCAATGATTTCCTTTATTGGACTAATTACATCCTCAGGGTCTTCGAATTCAATTGTTTTATCATGAAATCCTAGCATTCTTAAATCTTGGATTCCCATTTCTCTACAAGCGTCGATTAATTCGTTTTTACGTATTGTAGGAAGTGATTCTCTTGTTGCGAAAAATGGATTTCCCATATTTCGTCCCATTTCTCCTAAAGTTAAACAAGCGTATGTAACCGGAATCCCTTTATTTGTAAACTTCGAAATTGTTCCAGCAGCCCCAAAAGCTTCATCATCAGGGTGAGGGAACACAAGTAATACTTTTTCTTGTTTTTGACTCATTTTTAGTGCTCCTCTCTTAAAATGGCGTATAGCTTAAATGTATTGCGATTGCAAGCTTGCCATCCTCATTATGACCTGCTAGTAGGAGGCGACCTTGGTCATCAACTTCAAAATCAGTTAACCCTTCTGCAACAACCCAGCCTTCTTCAAGCTTTAATCCGACACGGTATGGGTATTTGCCTGTGATCGTAGCACGGCTAATGATTACTTTCGTATTTCTGATAAAGGCATTTACCGTCATTACTTTTTCATTAAAGTGATTAGCATATGCACCATTTGTAGTTTCTAAATGTAAATAGACTGTTTGATTTATATAATTTTGAAGTGCATCTTGGGCAGCACCAATTTCTAATTTTTGCATTTTCTCGTACCTCCTTTAAAAAGTATTATAATCCAACTTTCCCTAAATTGGTAATTTGTTGGCTTGTGATTTTGAACATAAAAAGATCCCTATCTAATTGGGTGATAGGGATTGGGGGGATGTGTATAACATGATTACTAAAATTTAACTGTTTAAATATTCAGTTAATTTATATTTAATATACATGATGGGAAAATATTCGTCAACTACTTTTGTTAAAAAAATTTAAAATATTCAAAAAATAAGAAACTAAGGTAATTAATGGTATCTTTTATTGATAGTATACGTGACTAAAACTCGACAAAAAAGAAGAGTTTTTGTGTAAAATAGTCAAATTTTTACTTGTTTTACCTTTTTTTTCTTTTCTAAAAAGATATTAATTGTTAAACT
>NZ_NTZO01000238.1 GCF_002559405.1 Bacillus sp. AFS001701
ATAATGAGGAATATAAAATTATTAAATATTTAATTTATAACTTAGATAAAAATGGATTTTTGATGGAATCAGATGAAGAGCTTATACATGAATTAAATATTTCTTTCGTTCAGTTACAAATCTGCATTGATACACTTCAACGTTTTGAACCCTCAGGAGTTGGAGCAAGATCGGTTAAAGAGTGCTTATTGATTCAACTAAATGGCCTTGAAGTTGATACAACAATTGCAAAACAGGTCATTAAAGATTATTTTGATCTATTTGTTAATAAAAACTGGAAAGAAATAGCGAAAAAGCTCAAGATTAGCTTGCCTGATTTACAAAAAGAAATTGACTTAATTTTAACCCTTCAGCCAAGGCCAGGTTTAAATTATTTCCAAGACCAAGTAAATTATGTAGCTCCTGATTTAACAGTTGAAAAAATAGGCGGGGAATTTGTTGTACTAATTAATGATAAAATTATGCCGCGTTTAAAAGTACTTAATGAATATTCTTCAATTTTAAATGGTCAACATGAGAAGGAAGTTTCAACTTATTTAAAGGATAAAAATACGCAAGTTAACTGGCTAATGAAAAGTTTGGAAGAACGAAAATCAACGATGTTAGCAGTAATGAATTGTATTCTTAGAAAGCAAATTGCTTTTTTTGAAAAAGGTCCTGCAAATTTAAAAACTCTTACTTTAAGAGAGATAGCGGAAGAACTTTCACTACATGAATCAACAATTAGCCGAACTTGTAAAAACAAATATGTACAGACGCCGTTTGGTTTGTATGAAATGAAGAAATTCTTCCATCAAGGTGTAAGTGTGGACGGCGAGGAGCTTGCATCAACGAGTGTACAGGTATTCATCAAACAGCTAGTAGATAAAGAAAACAAAGAAAAACCATTATCAGATCAAAAGCTAGTTGAATTATTAGCTGAAAAACATGGCGTGGAAATCTCTAGAAGAACTGTAGCAAAATATAGAGATATACTTAGAATTCCTGGTTCATCAAAACGAAAGCGCTTTAGTTAAAAAGGAGAATGGGATGTCGATTAAGTTAACATTATTTACAAAAGAAAATTGTGGGCTATGCGAAGAAGCAAAAGATGCAATTCGTTTGGTCCAATCTGAATATGAAATTGAAGTAAATGAAATTGATATATATTCTGATGATGCATTATTAGAAGAATATCAACTAATGATTCCTGTTATTCAAATGAATGGGGAAACTGTTGCATACGGTAAAATTCATAAGATTGACATATTAAATGCCATAAATGGGTAGTTATCAGTTGAAAGAAATGAATGACCCTGTTACAATATAAATGTAGCAGGGTTATTTCACTTCTGGAGTAAATCTTGTTCAAAAAAACAACGTTGCAAAACGCTGTAATTTTTTTAAAACAAGTGGGACATAATATGTCATAGTGGGACACATTTGGACCCAGATGAATACTCTGTGAAAGAGGAGATGAAAATGAACCATATTTTAAAGCTACAACAAAAATTATTACCTGATCTAATTCCGGTTATCCAAAAGAGATTTCAGATCCTACAATATATACGAATTATGCAGCCGATCGGTCGAAGGAATTTGTCTGCTAGCGTAGGATTAACAGAAAGAGTACTTAGATCAGAAGTGGCCTTATTAAAAGAGCAAAGGCTGATTAATGTCGCATCTTCTGGCATGACATTAACGGATGAAGGACTAAGCTTGCTTCTAGACCTAGAAGAACCAATGCGTGAACTATTCGGTTTGAAAAATATTGAAGACTTGCTTAAGGAAACATTTAACCTTAAAGAAGTAATCGTTGTTTCTGGCGATAGTGATGAACTGGAATGGGTAAAAAAGGAGATGGGTCGAGCGGCTGTTGGCTGTATAAACCAAAGGCTAGAAACAAATAATATTGTTGCTGTTACTGGTGGTTCCACTTTAGCTGCCGTAGCTGAAATGATGGACGATGACTCGAAAGATCTAAATACTTTATTTGTACCAGCGCGAGGCGGTTTAGGTGAAGAAGTAAGAAATCAAGCAAATACGATTTGTGCAAAAATGGCTGAAATGGCAAAAGGTAATTATCGATTACTTCACTTGCCAGATGAACTTAGTGAAGAAGCCTATGTAACTATGATGGAAGAACCGAGAGTAAAAGAGGTTCTAAATTTAATTCGATCTTCTTCAATTGTCGTTCATGGCATTGGAGATGCATTTACGATGGCAAAACGAAGACAATCTTCATCAGAACAGTTAGAAATCTTAACTGAATCTGAAGCTGTAGGAGAGGCATTTGGCTATTACTTTAATGAAAATGGTGAAGTTGTATACAGAGTAAGAACAATTGGTTTACAACTGAATGAATTAGAGAGGATACCTTATGTACTGGGAGTAGCTGGAGGATCCTCTAAAGCAAAAGCAATGGCTTCTTTCTTAAAGAAAGGTCATGTAAACATCCTCGTCACAGACGAAGGAGCAGCAAAAGAGTTAATTAAAGGATGTACCCTTTAAAATAAAAAAAGCTTCTACCTATTAAAAGGAGGAAATTAAAAATGGCAACTAAAATTGGTATTAATGGATTTGGACGTATCGGACGTATGGTTTTCCGCGCAGCTTTAAACAACCCAAACGTAGAGGTTGTAGCAATCAATGACTTAACAGATGCTAAAACTTTAGCTCACTTATTAAAATATGATTCAGTTCACGGTTCAGTAAACGCTGAAGTAGCAGTTAATGGCGATTCAATCGTTGTAAACGGAAGCGAAATTAAAGTAATTGCTGAGCGTGACCCAGCAGTTTTACCTTGGAGCGATTACGGAGTAGAAGTTGTAGTAGAATCTACTGGTCGTTTCACAGATAAAAAAGATGCTGAAAAACACTTAGGTGGATCAGTTAAAAAAGTAATCATCTCTGCACCAGCTTCTAATGAAGATATCACGATCGTAATGGGTGTAAATGATGACAAATACGATGCAGCTAGCCACAATGTAATTTCTAATGCTTCTTGTACTACTAACTGTTTAGCTCCATTTGCTAAAGTATTAGACGAAAAATTCGGTATCAAACGTGGTATGATGACAACTGTTCACTCTTACACAAATGACCAACAAATTCTAGATTTACCACACAAAGATTTACGTCGTGCACGTGCTGCTGCAATGAGCATGATTCCAACAACTACTGGTGCTGCTAAAGCAGTTTCATTAGTATTACCTCAATTAAAAGGTAAATTAAACGGTGGTGCTGTACGTGTACCAACTGCTAACGTATCTTTAGTTGATTTAGTAGTAGAATTAAATGCTGAAGTTACTGCTGAAGAAGTAAATGCTGCATTTAAAGCTGCTTCTGAAGGCGAATTAAAAGGTATCTTAGGATACTCTGAAGAGCCATTAGTATCAATCGACTATAACGGTTGCACAAACTCATCTACAATCGATGCATTATCTACAATGACTATGGAAGGCAACATGGTTAAAATCCTTTCTTGGTACGATAATGAAACTGGTTACTCAACTCGTGTAGTTGACTTAGTAGCTCACATCGCTTCAAAAGGTCTATAATTTTAATAAAAATTAATATGAGGGCGAGGGGATTTTCCTCCCCTCTTTTGTTTGAAAAAATCCTCTTTTGTCACTAATCCAACACAATATTAAAAAATACTCTAGAAATAAATTCCAATTGTTATACATAATCTGTTAAAATTGCGGTGACAATATCACAGAATAGATACGACTTTGTATGAGACGGATCGACCAGTGGAATTGAACATGGATGAATAAAAACAGTACTGGAGGCACCTACTATGAACAAAAAGTCTTTACATGACATTGATGTAAAAGGGAAACGCGTATTTTGCCGTGTAGATTTTAACGTACCAATGGCAAATGGTGAAGTAACAGATGATACTCGTATTCGTGCTGCTCTTCCTACGATTCAGTATTTAATAGAAAACGGAGCAAAAGTTATTTTAGCATCTCACTTAGGACGTCCAAAAGGACAAGTAAATGAAGACATGCGTTTAAATGCTGTTGCTACACGTTTAAGTGAAAAATTAGGTAAAAACGTTATTAAAGCTGATGAAGCATACGGACCTAAAGTTCAAGAAGAAATCAGCAAAATGAACGAAGGCGATGTTTTATTATTAGAAAACGTTCGTTTCTACCCAGGCGAAGAGAAAAATGATGAAGCTCTAGCAAAAGAATTTGCTTCATTAGCTGATGTATATGTAAACGATGCTTTTGGTGCTGCACACCGTGCACATGCTACAACTGCTGGTATTGCAAAACATATCCCAGCTGTAGCAGGCTTCTTAATGGAAAAAGAAATAAATGTTTTAGGTAAAGCACTTTCTAATCCAGAGCGCCCATTTACAGCTATTATCGGTGGAGCGAAAGTTCGAGATAAAATTGGCGTAATTGAAAACTTATTAGAAAAAGTAGATAACTTAATTATTGGTGGCGGACTAGCTTATACTTTCTTAAAAGCTAAAGGCTATGAAATCGGTAAATCTCTTTTAGAAGAAGATAAGATTGATTTAGCAAATGAATTTATGCAAAAAGCAGAAACTAAAGGTGTTAAATTCTATATGCCAATTGATGCAATTATTGCTGACAAATTTGGTGAAGATGCTAATACTCAAGAAGTTGATATAGATAGCATTCCTGCAGATTGGGAAGCTCTTGATATTGGACCAAAAACAACTGCTCTATATGCAGATGTTATTAAAAGCTCTAAATTAGTCATTTGGAATGGACCTATGGGTGTATTTGAAATTGATAAATTTGCACAGGGCACTAAAGGTGTAGCACAAGCATTAGCGGATTCTGATGCATACTCAATTATCGGTGGCGGAGATTCAGCAGCTGCTGCTGAAAAATTCGGCTTAGCAGATAAAATGAGCCATATTTCGACTGGTGGCGGTGCTTCATTAGAATTTATGGAAGGTAAAGAACTTCCTGGAGTTGCATTATTAAACGATAAATAAGTCTTATAGCTTTACAATATTTAGTATTTGAAATAGAGTAAGATGTTATGTCTTACCAATTGTTAGGAAGGTGTTTCTCATGCGTAAACCAATTATCGCAGGTAACTGGAAAATGAATAAGACGCTTAACGAAGCAATGACATTCGTTGAGGAAGTAAAAAATAGCATTCCATCATCTGATAAAGTAGATTCAGCAGTTTGTGCTCCTGCATTATTTATTGCACCTATGTTATACGGTGTAAAAGGAACTGAATTAAAAATTGGTTCTCAAAATGTAAGTAATCAAGATAGTGGAGCTTATACTGGAGAAATTAGCCCAGTAGCACTTAAAGATTTAGGCGTAACTTATGCGATTATCGGACATTCTGAGCGTCGTGAATATTATGGCGAAACAGATGAGTTTATTAATAGTAAAACAAAAAAAGCTTTCGAACATGGTCTTACACCAATTCTTTGCTGTGGCGAAACGCTTGAAGAACGTGAAGGCGGTAAATTTGAGGAAGTTATTAGTACTCAATTAACTGCTAATCTTGCAGGTCTAACAGATGAGCAAGTAAAGAATTTAGTCATTGCATATGAACCAATTTGGGCAATTGGAACAGGTAAATCTGCTACAGAAAAAGATGCACAAGATTCATGTAAATTTGTTCGTGATGTTGTAGCTAGCCTTTATGATGAAACTGTTGCAGAATCTGTACGTGTACAATACGGCGGCAGTGTAAAGCCTGAAAACATTAAAGAATATATGGCTCAACCTGATATTGACGGTGCGTTAGTAGGTGGAGCAAGTTTAGAACCAGCTTCTTTCCTTGCATTATTGGAGGCTGTTAAGTAATGAGTAAACAACCAGTAGCGTTAATTATCCTAGATGGATTTGGTTTGCGCGACGAAACATTTGGAAATGCTGTTGCACAAGCGAAGAAACCAAATTATGATAGATATTGGAATAAATATCCTCACGCACAATTAACGGCTAGCGGTGAAGCAGTTGGTTTACCTGAAGGACAAATGGGTAATTCTGAAGTTGGTCATTTAAACATCGGAGCGGGACGAATTGTTTATCAAAGCTTAACGCGTGTAAACAAGGCAATTCGTGAAGGCGAATTCGAAAAAAATGATACATTCATCGATGCAATTAAAAGTGCAAAAGAAAAAGATAAAGCATTACATATTTTCGGTCTACTGTCTGATGGTGGTATTCACAGCCATATTAATCACATGTTTGCTTTATTAAAATTAGCTGCTGAAGAAGGCATGAAAAAGGTATATGTACATGCATTCCTTGATGGACGAGATGTTGGTCCAACTACAGCAAAAAAATATATCGATCAAGCAGAAGCAATGTTTAAAGAATTTGGTGTCGGAGAATTTGCAACAATTTCTGGCCGTTATTATTCCATGGACCGTGACAAACGTTGGGATCGTGTAGAAAAATGCTATTGCGCAATGGTATATGGAGAAGGGCCAACTTATACAAGTCCGTATGAATTAATTGAAGATTCGTATGCGAACGGTATCCATGATGAATTCGTATTACCTTCTGTAATGGTAAAAGAAGATGGAACTCCAGTTGCAACAATAAGTGATGATGATTCAATCATCTTCTACAACTTCCGACCTGACCGTGCAATTCAAATTTCAAATGTATTTACAAACGATGATTTCCGTGACTTTGATCGTGGAAGTAAGTTCCCGAAAAATGTTCATTTCGTTTGTTTAACACATTTTAGCGAAACAGTACAAGGCTATGTTGCATTTAAACCAACTAATTTGGATAACACATTAGGTGAAGTACTTGCTCAAAATAATTTGAATCAATTACGAATTGCTGAAACGGAAAAGTATCCACACGTTACATTTTTCTTTAGTGGAGGCCGTGAAGCACAATTCCCAGGTGAAGAACGTATTTTGATTAACTCGCCAAAAGTAGCAACTTACGATCTGCAACCTGAAATGAGTGCTTATGAAGTGAAGGATGCATTACTTAAAGAGATTGCTGCAGACAAGCATGATGTTATCATCTTGAACTTTGCAAATCCAGATATGGTAGGACATTCAGGAAAACTTGAGCCGACAATTAAAGCAATTGAAGCGGTTGATGAATGTTTAGGAGAAGTAGTTGATGCAATTCTAGCTAAAGGCGGGAAAGCGATCATTACTGCTGACCATGGAAATGCTGATGAGGAAATTACACCTGAGGGTGAACCTATGACAGCTCACACGACTAATCCTGTACCAGTTATTGTTACTGAAGAAGGTATTACGTTACGTGAAGATGGTATTTTAGGTGATTTAGCTCCAACTGTTCTTGATTTATTAAAAGTAGAACAACCAAAAGAAATGACTGGTAAATCACTTATTAAATAAGTGAACAGTTAATATAAAAAGTTTTTAATTATGCGTATAACGCAACAAAAGGAGAGATTTTATTATGTCAATGATTATTGATGTTTATGCTCGCGAAGTATTAGATTCTCGTGGTAACCCTACTGTTGAAGTAGAAGTTTATACAGAAGATGGTGGCTTTGGCCGTGCACTAGTACCAAGTGGTGCTTCAACTGGTGAATATGAAGCTGTTGAATTACGTGATGGAGACAAATCTCGTTACCTTGGTAAAGGTGTTGAGAAAGCTGTAGCTAACGTTAATGATGTTTTAGCTGAAGAAATCGTAGGATTCGAAGTAACTGATCAAGTTTCAATCGACCGTCGTATGATTGAGCTAGATGGTACTGAAAACAAAGGTAAATTAGGTGCTAACGCAATCCTAGGTGTATCTATGGCAGTAGCTCGTGCAGCAGCTGATGAATTAGGTTTACCATTATACCAATACCTTGGTGGATTTAATGCGAAACAACTACCAGTTCCAATGATGAACATCATCAACGGTGGTTCTCATGCTGATAATAACGTAGACTTCCAAGAATTCATGATCTTACCTGTAGGTGCTGAAAGCTTTAAAGAAGCAATTCGTATGGGTACTGAAATTTTCCACAACCTTAAAGCTGTATTACATGACAAAGGCTTAAACACAGCTGTAGGTGACGAAGGTGGATTCGCCCCAAACCTTGGTTCAAACCGTGAAGCTCTAGAAGTAATCATGGAAGCAATTGATAAAGCTGGTTATAAAGCTGGAGAGCAAGTATTCTTAGGAATGGACGTTGCTTCTTCTGAATTCTTTAACAAAGAAACTGGTAAATACGATCTTGCAGGTGAAGGACGCACTGGTGTATCTTCTGCTGAAATGGTTGATTTCTACGAGCAACTTTGCAATGATTTCCCAATCCTTTCAATTGAAGATGGTTTAGATGAAAATGACTGGGATGGTCACAAATTATTAACAGAACGTTTAGGTAGCCGAGTACAATTAGTAGGGGACGATTTATTCGTTACAAACACTAAAAAATTAGCAGAAGGTATTGAAAAAGGTATCGCAAACTCAATCCTTATCAAAGTTAATCAAATCGGTACATTAACTGAAACTTTCGATGCAATCGAAATGGCTAAACGTGCAGGTTACACAGCAGTAGTTTCTCACCGTTCTGGTGAAACTGAAGATAGCACAATCGCTGATATCGCAGTTGCTACAAATGCTGGTCAAATTAAAACAGGTTCTGCTTCTCGTACAGATCGTATCGCTAAATACAACCAATTATTACGTATTCAAGACGAGTTAGGCGAAAGTGCAGTATACCAAGGCTTAAAATCTTTCTACAACTTAAGAAAATAATTTAATCAAAACTAAGTGCATTAACAAAAAAACATAATCCATTATAGACACGTTAAAAAGAGAAGGATCGTCACCTTCTCTTTTTTTTTTGCATTAAAATACATAAATTTAGTAGTTAAGAAAATTTCATTGAACAGTTTCAATGACATTTTTTAACTGCGGATAAATAAAATAATATAAAAAAACAGATTGATTATTAAAGGATTTTAATGTTAATATAAGAATATACGTTCTTAATAACTAGGAACGTAGGTTCCTATCTTGGCGATATACTGTAAATTTTTTATACAATTTTTGATATCAAGAAATTTAAATAAGAGGAGGAAAAAATGACGATAACTACTTCAACACCTTCAAATCCTTCAATGGCTTCCTTGCTAAAAAACCGCTTTATCCAGACGATTCTTACAGCAGGTTTGTTTATCCAAGTCGGAATTTGGATTCGTAATTTTGCAATTTTATTATTTGTTGTTGAAAAGACGAATGGTGATGCTACAGCCGTGTCACTTATTTCAGTTGCTGAATTTGCACCTATTTTTATCTTTTCATTTATCGGTGGTACTTTTGCGGATCGTTGGAAACCAAAGCGTACAATGATTTGGTGTGATCTGTTAAGTGCGGCTTCAATTTTTGTTATACTTCTAGCACTAATGTATGGGACTTGGAAGTTCGTATTTTTTGCAACATTGGTTTCAGCGATTTTGTCACAGTTTTCACAGCCATCTAATATGAAGTTATTTAAGGTTCATGTACCAATGGAGCAAATGCAAGCTGGTATGTCCCTATTCCAAACAATGATGGCAATCTTTATGATTTTAGGTCCTGTATTAGGAACATTTGTATTTCAACAGGCAGGAATGTTTGTATCGATGAGCATAGTAGGTATTGCTTTTCTTTTATCAGCTCTAGTATTAACAAAGTTACCTAAAGATCAGGAAGAGGAAAAAGTTGATCAAGCTTCTTCTTTATGGGAAGAGATGAAACTAGGATTTCAATATGTTTGGACAAGGAAAATTCTTGTCCTTTTAGGCGGGGTTTTTGCAGCAGCCGGACTAGGCATCGGTTTTATTCATCCATTAGCAATTTTTCTAGTTACTGAACGATTAGGACTAGATAAAGATTATTTACAATGGTTATTCGCAGCAAATGGTGCGGCTATGATTATTGGGGGTGGCCTGATTATGGTAATTTCTAATAAACTGGCACCGCATGTTTTATTATTGATCGGTATGGCTGTCAATGCTATCGGGATTTTTGTAATAGGTTGGTCCCAATTATTCTGGCTTACACTATTAGCCGAGTTCTTTATAGGGCTATTTATGCCTGCACTTCATATTGGAATTAATACAATTATCTTGAAAAATACGGATGAAAAGTTTGTAGGTAGAGTGAATGGGATATTAACACCATTATTTATGGGCTCTATGGTCATTACAATGAGCTTATCAGGCGTTTTAAAAGAACAATTTTCTTTATTTACTATTTATCAACTTTCAGCGATACTATTCATCATAGGAATATTAATTATGGTTCCGATGTTCAAGATGAAAAAAGTGGTAGTTGAAGAAAAATCATAAAAGTAAACCAATTTATAAAACCTGATTACTCTGTTAAAGATAGTCAGGTTTTTTGTTCAATGTAAAAAAGCATCTTAAAGCGGTGAAGTAGGCCTCTTTATGTAAAAAATTCATTTTTTAAATATGCCAAAAGTACCTTTTCACAAAGGGAAGGTTATTACTTACCTATATATTGATATAATGGAAGAACCAAATAGTCTACTAATTATTGAGATAAAGGGTGAAAAACATGAAGGAGAAATACGGCATCATTGACATTGGTTCAAATACAATAAGACTTGTTATATATGAACAAAGTAAAAGTAGTCGAATAAAAGAAGTTTAGAATATTAAAACTGTAGCTCGGTTACGGAAGTATTTAAATGATGAAGAATTCTTGGATACTGGGGGGAAGAAAGTACTACTTGATACCCTTCGAATGTTTCAAGAAATCACTCGTTATCATAAAATTAGTGAAATAAAATGTGTAGCAACTGCGACAATTAGGCAAGCAGTTAATCAAGATGAGATTTATCAACTAGTTTCTGAAAATACTGATTTTACATTACGCGTTTTATCTGGGTATGAAGAAGCATACTATGGATTTCTTGCTGTTGAAATTCTACTCCAATACGAGAGGGAATTACAATTGATATTGGTGGAGGTAGTACAGAGGTAAGATATTTTAAGAACCGTGAAATGATCCATTTTCATAGTTTTCCATTTGGAGCATTATCCTTAAAGCAAGACTTTATATCAAGTAATATTCCAACTGCTGAAGAAATGAAACAACTTACTCAATTTATACAAAAAGAATTTGAATCTTTAGATTGGATCAGAGAAAAGCAAGTTCCGATTGTTGCAATAGGAGGAAGTGCACGGAATGTAGTGCAAATACATCAAAGCTTAGTTAATTATCCGATTTCAGGTATTCATCAATATGAGATGAATTTTGAAGAAATAAACTATATAAAAAAACACCTCTTATCATTAGAGTTTGATCATATTTTACGAACTGAGGGTCTATCAAAAGATCGTGCTGATATCATTCTTCCTGCAATTAGGTCTTTAAAGAGCTTTATTCATTTGTTAATGCAAAGAGCTTTATATTAAGTAATAAAGGTTTAAGAGACGGGATTTTTTTGGAAGAGTTTGTATTAAACGGAGAAAAGTTACTTCCTAATGTAGTAGACAAAAGTTTTGGTGATTTAGAGAAAGACTATGAAGTAAATATAAATCACGTAAATCATGTTAAGGTTTTAGTAAACCAATTAGTCGAGCAAATTAATTTAAACGATCTAAATCAAATAAAGTCTGAAGATATATTACATCTAAATCTAGGAGAACGCGTCTATAATATTGGACAATACATAGACGAAGAATCGAGTAGTCAGCATACATTCTATTTATTATCTAATCGTACAATTGAAGGATTGAGCCACAAAGATCGCTTAAAAGTAGCGTTAATAGCTTCATATAAGAATAAAAATAGCTTTAAACAATATGTTAAACCGTTTCTTGAATGGTTTACAGCGGATGAACTAAAAAAACTACGCTTTTTAGGAATTCTTTTAAAGTTTGCTAATAGTCTAAACGCATCGAAAAGAGAAGTAGTAAAGAGAATAGAGCTTAAAATAAACGATGATGATCTGATTTTACAGCTTAACTGTATTGAGGATGCAACAGTTGAAGAAATTGAATCTGAGAAACATAAGAAACAATTAGAAAAATTATTTAATAAATCAATATATTTCTATTTTGAAAAGCACATATCTGAGTAATCAGATTGTGCTTTTTTATTTTAATTAAAAATTGTTAGTAATTAACATTTTTTTCATATCTTTACAATTTATTAACATAGCGTTAATAATAGGTAAATTTTAATTTTGTAGGATTATGGTGTAGATATTAATTAAAAAATAAAGAGATCGTATTTCTAGAAAATGTTCAAAAAGGGTGTAATTGATGATAGCGACAAAAGAGTATAGTGGTAGAAATATAGAGTTAGAAGATCCACAATATTATAATAATCGAGAATTAAGTTGGCTAGCGTTTAATGAACGTGTTTTAGAAGAGGCAGTGGACGAAACTAATCCTCTGCTTGAACGTTTGAAATATTTGGCAATATTTAGTTCGAATTTAGATGAGTTTTTTATGGTACGCGTTGCTGGATTAAAGGATCAAGTGGAAGCTGGTTTTAATTAACCAGAAAATAAGGCTGGTTTAACACCAAAAGTACAACTTTAACAATTATCAACAGCTGGACATGCACTAGTGAATTTACAATATAAAACTTTCCGAGAAACATTAATACCAAAGTTAAAGCAAGAGAATGTTCATCTTGTAAAATATCATGAACTTAGTGATCGACAAAAAAACTATTTAGAAAAATATTTTGAAGAGCAAGTTCTTCCTGTTCTAACACCTATGGCAATTGATGCTTATAGACCTTTTCCAATGCTATTAAATAAAAGTTTAAATTTAGCTGTTTATTTAGAAGATTTGACTGAAGAAGAAGAGAAGCGTAATAAATTTGCGATTGTACAAGTACCTTCTTTATTAAAAAGATTTATATCAATACCTACACTTGATGAAAAGCATTGTTATATTTTATTGGAAGATGCAATTACTGCATACATACATCTTTTGTTTCGTGGTTTGATCGTACGAGAAGTAGCGCAGTTTCGAATTACTAGAAATGCTGATTTGACGATTCACGAAGAAGGGGCTAGAGACTTACTTCTTGAAATAGAAAAAGAGTTAAAAAAACGTAAATGGGGTTCCGCGATTCGACTTGAAATTGGACCACCAGGCGCAAGCGAATATATTCTAAATTACTTATTAGAGAAGCTTGACGTACATGGAAAAGATATATATGAGCTTAAAGGTCCTTTAGATTTAACATTTTTATTTAGTTTTTATAAGGAACTAGAAAAGTATAAAGAGGATCTAGTGTATGAAACATTAATCCCACAGCCTCCACATGACCTTGAATCCGATGAGGATATATTCGACAAAATAATGGAACAAGATATATTGCTTCATCATCCATATGAATCATTTGAACCGGTATTGGATTTTGTCTTAGATGCAGCAAATGTTCCAGACGTCTTAGCAATTAAACAAACTTTGTATCGAGTAAGTGGTGATTCCCCAATTATCGAGGGATTAAAGCGTGCAGCGGAAAATGGTAAACAAGTAACTGTTCTTGTAGAGTTGAAAGCTCGTTTTGACGAAGAAAACAATGTACATTGGGCAAAAGAATTAGAAAAAGCGGGCTGCCATGTTATTTATGGAATGACTCATTTAAAAACGCATAGTAAAATCACACTTGTTGTTCGTAAAAAGAATGGAAGAATAGAGAGATTTGTCCATGTGGGTACTGGTAACTATAACGATGCAACTGCAAAAATTTATACAGATATGGGACTAATGACTGCTAATCGACAAATCGGAATAGATGCTACTAATTTTTTTAACTTCTTAAGTGGGTTTATGGAAAAGCCTGACTTTAGGCATTTATCTGTCGCTCCGTATAGTATTCGTCATGACTTTATTCGAATGATTGAGGAGGAAATTGCTTTTCATAAGCAGTATGGAAATGGCCGAATAATCGCCAAAATGAATTCTTTAACAGATAAGCAAATTATTATGAAGCTATATGAAGCATCTAAAGCTGGAGTAAAGATTGACTTAATTGTTCGCGGAACTTGCTGCTTGCGACCTCAAATAAAAGGTGTCAGCGAAAATATTCGTGTCATTAGTATCGTTGGGCGATTTTTAGAGCATAGTCGAATCTATTATTTTTATCATAATGGAGAACAGAAAATCTTTTTATCATCTGCTGATTTAATGACACGTAATATGGAAAAACGAGTTGAAATCTTTTTCCCGATATTCGCTGATCATTTAAAAAAGCGAATTATGAGTATCTTACTTATGATGCTCTTCGATACTGCAAAAGCACGTGAGCAAGATGAAAATGGCGTATATCATTATGTAACAAGTACTGGAAAAGAGGAATAGAATTGTTTAATTTGGCATACAATGTGTGGGATGATGAAGAATAATGAAGAAAAGAGAAGGTTTTTTGTCCTTCTCTTTTTTTATATATTTCATTTTAATTATTATTTTTTTTCGACCCTCTAGCAAACCCAAATGCGATAATGAGTGCTCCAATCGAGTCTGCAATTATATCTGTCATTGTATCAAAATTACCTCCGCCTTGCGTATTAGTTCCAAAAAATTGGTCGCTACTGAACTCCCAAATTTCCCATATGGCTCCACAAAATACTCCAAATGAAAAAACAAATAGAAAAATGAATCCAGAGGACATTTCACTCCGAGACTGTTTGGTTGTCAATTTTCCCATTAAATCAATTGCTAAAAAGGCGACTAGCGTACCACTTAGAAAATGTAAAAACGTATCCCACCAGCCTAAACTATAAAATCTAAGCATTGAACCAAGACATAGGGACCCTATTAAAAAAGCAAAATAAGAGAGAATAAACGGAAATGCAAATCGAATATTAAAAAACTTATCTAATATGAGCGGCACGAGTGCACAAGCGAAGCCACCTAGAGCGATTGGATACCGATAAGAATCGTCTCTCATGAAAAAGATGACGAACAAGACAAGCATTACAATTGCAAAGACAATGCTTAAAATTGTTTGAATGCCTCTTTTCATTTCGAATCCCCCATTCATTCTGTTTTTAACTCAATTCAAACATCAATACAAAAACATGCTTAGTTTAAATCCCTAAAATTAGCTTAAATTTTGACATAAAAAGTTCATCAAATTGATGAAAAATTGTTAAAAATTAACCTATAGAATAAGGAAATTTGAATTAGTATTGAATTAAGGATAGAAGTGGCAATTAGTTGGGAGGATAATTATGAACTTTTTCGCATACTTAAAAGATTATATTTGGTATACTATTAAAACATATTTACTTCCATTTATTATTGTTATTCTTTCAATAGTAATTGTTTTTTGGAGATTATTAGGTGATGAATTTACAGTTAAATACATACGATTAGAAATAATCTATTTCACTTGTTTTTTCTTATTAGTATCTTTTACAACATATGAGATGAAGGGGCATAAAAATGAATAATTGGGAAGGATTAATTTCGGCGAAGGATCGAACAAAAATCTATTTGCGAAAATATATTCCTGCTGAACCAATTGCTGTGATTCAAATTGTACATGGAATGGCAGAGCATGGTGGAGCTTATGATAAATTTATAGAATATTTAGTTCATAATCAGTTTGCAGTTTTTATCCATGATCAAAGAGGTCACGGGAAAACAGCTGCGATTGAAGATGATCTAGGTTTTTTTGGTGAAGAAATTGGCTGGGATGAAGTTGCTAAAGATATCATATTTATAAGTAAGATGATTAGAAAAGAAATAAAAGATATCCCTTTAATTCTATTTGGACACAGTATGGGATCTTATTTGAGCAGACGAGTAGTTCAATTAAATGGAGGACTATACGATGGGCTAATTATTTCTGGAACTGGATATGATCCAGGAATACTAAGAAAATTAGGCGTCTTTATTTCAAGCGCAGAGGCATTTTTGATTGGTGCCAATAAGAGAAGTAAAATTTTAGACTTTTTAACTTTTGGAAACTTCAATAATCATTTTAAGTTTCCTAAAACAAAGTATGATTGGTTAACAAGAGATGAAGCTGAGATTGATCGCTATATAAAAGATCCATTTTGTGGTTTTATTTGTTCTTCAAGTTATTATCGCGAACTGTTGAAAGGGATCGGAATTATACATCGTAAAGAGGAAATAAAGAAGACACCACCTTCATTACCAATTTATATTTTTTCTGGAGATAAAGATCCAGTTGGTCAAAATGGTGACGGTGTAAAGAAGGTTTATGGGCTATATAAAGATATTGGATGTACAAATGTAAAGTTGAAATTATATGAAGAAGGTCGCCATGAGATGCTTCATGAAACAAATAAAGATGAAGTGCATCAAGATGTAAAAACTTGGATAGAAGAAACAATCTTAAATCATTAAATAAGTGTTGTACTCTCATATTGAAGTATAGTATTCTTCATAGTAGAATAGGAAGTAACAGTATTTTACTGTGGAGGTGAAGAAATGCATACGTTTTTATCTGTACTTTTAATTATTGTTTCAGTACTTATGATTGTTTTAGTTCTACTTCAATCTAGTAAAAGTAACGGCCTATCAGGTGCGATATCTGGTGGTGCTGAGCAACTGTTTGGCAAGCAAAAAGCTCGTGGTTTTGAACTAGTTTTACAACGAATAACAGTTGTTGTAGCAGTTTTATTCTTCATTCTAACGATTGCTGTAACATATTTTAAACTGTAATAAACAAGCTACCTAAAAGGGTGGCTTTTTATTTTGGTTAGGTAATATCATATCTCTAGAATAGAAAGATATATTTTTTATGAATAGTGTAAAAAAAATACAGCCAGGTTTTTGGCTGTATTTTAGTATGTAGACAATTTCCTAAATATTAACCTTTCATTGCAGCCCATTCTTCTTTACTTGGACCGTACATTCCTGGAATAGCTAATCCTGCTTGTCGCATTAATACAGTCATTTGACCACGGTGATGCGTTTGATGTGAAATTGCCATGCGAAGTAATGCATGGATAGGCATTTCAAGGAATCCAAAAGCGTTAATGATTTGATTTAAATCTTTTTCTTTCCATTCTTTTTGTGCTGCTTCAATCATTGCTTTACTAGCTTCTGCGTATTTTTCAGTAATTTCCTTCGCAGTTGCAGGCATTTCTTCTTTGCTCATAGATGCTTCGAACTGTAATCCTGATTGTGAAATGATCGCTTTAATTGCTGTTGTAATATGCCAAGCTAATTCTCCTAATGAGCTAAAATCTTCACCTATTGATTGATCAAGTGATTCATCTGTCATAGCATTTAGTAATTTGATTGTGTTTGCTTCTTCCATTTTCCATTCAGTAATAAATTCTTCAACATTATTAAACATAACGTATCCTCCTTTTGTTGGTTAAATTACCAACATTATTATTACCACACCTTTCATTAAATCATAACTAGTTAATTAAAAAAACTGTTTATTGGTAAATTTTTGAAATGAAAGGTAAAATAAAAGAATCTTTACGTAAAATTAGTTAAATCTTATTATTGATAAATTAAAATTGAGTAATGAGAAGATAACGATTAATTATTTAAATGAATGAAGTCATTTAAAGGTATGATAAAAGTAACGAAAGAAAAATGGATAGAAAAGTTTTGGAGTGAGTATATATGAGAGTAACAATGCCGAAGCCATTTACGTTTGAAGGTGGAGATCGAGCAGTTTTATTATTACATGGATTTACAGGACATTCTGCGGATGTTCGAATGCTTGGCCGTTTTTTAGAAAAACAAGGATATACTTGCCATGCACCGCACTATAAAGGACATGGTGTACCACCAGATGAGCTTGTTCATACTGGACCAGAGGACTGGTGGAAGGATGTAATGGAAGCTTATCAATTTTTAAAGGATAGAGGACATCAAAAAATTGCAGCGGTAGGTCTATCTTTAGGAGGAGTATTTGCGCTAAAGCTAGGCTATACTGTTCCTTTGAATGGTATTGTCACAATGTGTTCGCCGATGTACATAAAAAGTGAAGAAATTATGTATGAAGGTGTTTTAGCTTATACAAGAGAGTTTAAAAAACGTGAAGGGAAATCTCCTGAACAAATTGAAGTAGAAATGGAAGAGTTTAAAAAAACTCCGATGAATACATTAAAAGCTCTTCAAGGTTTAATTAAAGAAGTGCGTGAAAATGTTGATACAGTATATGCACCAACGTTTGTCATACAATCTATTGTAGACGAGATGATAAATACTGACAGCGCAAATATTATTTATAATGAAGTACAATCTGATCAAAAAAAATTAAAATGGTACAAAAATTCAACACATGTTATTACGCTTGGACAGGAAAAAGACATGTTACATGAAGATGTACTAGCATTTCTTAATGAATTGGAATGGTAGAATGAAAACTTTCTGGACAAACTTAAATTAAATACCCTTAACAGTAAGAAAAAGGAGGGAAAAGTATGAATCAACAATGGAAAGAAAAATTATTAGAATTAATGAAAAGTGAAGAGTATAAGCCTTTAAATATCCAAGGGATCGAAGAGGCTATGGAGTTGACTGATGCAAGTGACTTTCGAGAAGTAGTAAAAACGCTCGTTATTTTAGAAGATGAGGGTTATATTGTACGTTCTCGAAATAATAAATACAGTTTACCTGATCAATCTAATTTAGTTAGAGGTAAATTAACTGGCCATGCTAAAGGCTTTGCGTTTGTTATTCCAGAAGAAGCAGGAGCAGAAGATGTATTTATTTCACCGTCAGATTTAAATGGTGCTTTACATGGGGACATCGTTTTAGCTCGTATTACAAAAGAAAAAAGTGATGCACGTAGAGAAGGGACAATTGTAAAAATTGTTGAACGTGGTCAAACGAAAATGGTAGGTACATACCAGGCTCAGAAAAGTTTCGGTTTCGTTATTCCTGATGATAAACGATTCGGAAGTGATATTTTTGTAACAAAGAGTAATTCTCAAGGCGCAGTGGAAGGTCACAAAGTTGTTGTAGAGCTTACTCAGTTTCCTGAGAATGGGAAAAATGCAGAGGGTATTGTAGTTCAAGTACTAGGACATAAAAATGATCCTGGTGTAGATATTCTATCGGTTATTCATAAGTTTGATTTACCTCAAGAATTCCCTAAGGAAGTAATGGATCAAGCAAATGCTGTACCGGATGAGATTGATGAATCAGCTATTGGCACTCGTCGCGATCTTCGTGATGAACAAATTGTAACGATAGATGGAGCAGATGCAAAGGACTTAGATGATGCCGTTACAGTAACAGCGCTTGAAAATGGTCATTACAAGCTAGGGGTACATATTGCAGACGTATCATACTATGTGACGGATAACTCGCCGATTGATCAAGAAGCACATGATCGTGGAACAAGTATTTACTTGGTTGACCGAGTTATTCCAATGATTCCGCATCGTTTATCTAATGGTATTTGTTCATTAAATCCAAAAGTAAATCGATTTACACTTTCATGTGAAATGGAAATTGACCAAAAAGGTGAAGTTGTTAAGCATGAAATTTTCGAAAGTATCATTAAAACAACTGAACGAATGACATATAGCGATGTAAACAAACTATTAGATGAGCAAGATGCTGAATTGCGTGAACGTTACGAACCATTAGTTCCAATGTTTGAGGAAATGGCTAAGTTAGCGAAAATCTTACGTAATAGACGTATGACTCGTGGAGCAATCGATTTTGATTTTAAAGAATCAAAAGTATTAGTTGATGAAGAAGGTCACCCAACTGATGTCGTTATTCGTGAGCGCTCTACTGCAGAAAAACTAATTGAAGAATTTATGCTAGTAGCGAATGAAACAGTTGCTGAGCATTTTCATTGGCTAAATGTACCGTTCATGTATCGTGTGCATGAGGATCCAAAAGAAGAAAAATTACAACGATTCTTTGAATTTATTGCATCATTTGGTTATACAGTAAAAGGTGCTGGAAATGAAATTCATCCGAGAGCGTTGCAGCAAGTTCTAGATATGGTTCATGGGCAACCAGAAGAGACAGTCATTTCAACAGTTATGCTTCGTTCAATGAAACAAGCGAAATACGAGGCTGATAATCTTGGCCATTTCGGGTTAGCAGCGGAGTATTATACTCATTTCACATCACCGATTCGTCGATATCCGGATTTAATTGTTCATCGATTAATACGTGAATATTTAATCGAAGGTAAAATGGATAATGAGACAAAACGTGAGTGGGATGATAAATTACCTGCAATCGCAGAACATGCATCCAATATGGAGCGTCGCTCTGTTGAAGCGGAAAGAGAAACTGATGATTTGAAAAAAGCAGAGTACATGCTTGATAAAATTGGTGAAGAGTATGAAGGTATTATTAGCTCTGTAACAAATTTCGGTATGTTTATTGAACTGCCAAATACAATTGAAGGATTAGTTCGAGTTGCTGATTTATCAGATGACTACTATAACTATGACGAGCGTACGTACGCGATGATTGGTGAAAGAACAGGGAAAATCTTCAGAATCGGTGATGAAGTATCAGTTCGGGTAGTTAATGTTAATAAAGAAGAACGAGCAATCGATTTTGAAATTGTTGGCATGAAATCGAACAAACCACGTAGAAGTGGCGGTAGAGGACCAGTTAACCTTGGTGATGGATCTGGCGGCGGCAGAGGACGAGGTGGACGCGGAAGAGGTTCTTCAGATCGAAATGGAGACAGCTCTCGCAGTGGTCGTTCTCGTGGAAGACGTGGCGATAGTTCACCTCGAAATGAAGAGAAAGATAGCGGACATGGTGCTAAATCATCAAGAAATAAACGCGATGATCGTTTTAATCCAACGAAAAGCAAAAACAAGAGTAAAAAGAACAAACCATTTTATGAAAAAGTAGCAAAAGGTAATAAAAAGCGATAGTAAAAATGAGGGCAGTGGACAATTCACTTTGTTCACTGCTTTTATTCCTATTAAGGGTTACATAGTAACTCATCACAAATTATGGTAAAATAAGTAAAGATAGAGAGGTGTTATATATGCCAAAAGGTGAAGGGAAAGTAATTGCTCAAAATAAAAAAGCGTATCATGATTACTTTATCGAAGAAACGTATGAAACAGGTATCGTTTTACAAGGTACTGAAATAAAATCATTACGTGCTGGAAAAGCTAATCTAAAGGATTCCTTTGCACGTGTTCAAGGTGGAGAAGTATGGCTTCATAATATGCATATTAGTCCATATGAACAAGGTAATCGATACAATCACGAACCATTACGTACTAGAAAGTTACTACTACATAATAGAGAAATTGTGAAGCTGATTGGTTATACAAAGGAAACAGGTTATACGCTAGTTCCATTAAAAATCTATTTGAAAAATGGCTATGCTAAGTTATTACTTGGATTAGGTAAAGGTAAGAAACAATATGATAAACGTGATGATTTAAAGAAAAAAGAAGCAAAACGCGAAGTAGAGCGTGCATTCAGGGACCGTCAGCGAATCTAATTGGATAAATGTTGAAGCATTGGAATTCTGTTTTTCTTTTAGAAACAATTGTTAATTGCAACTTCAGATGGATATGCTATAATAAGTTTGTAAGTTAATCAGCAACACTAATTGCACGATGTGCAGTTTTTATAGATTATGAAGCCTTTGCTTTATGCTTCGTAAGTCACTCATAGCGAACAGAACTGAATAAGTTTTGTGAGCATTTTATATGGGGACGTTACGGATTCGACAGGGGTAGTTCGAGCTTAAGTTGCGAGTCGAGGGGTCGGCCTCGTTAAAACGCAAAAGCCAATAACTGGCAAAAACAACAATTTCTCTTTAGCTGCTTAATTGCACTAAAGGCTCCTCCTATGTATCGCCCATGTGCATAGCTTAGAGGGGTTCACTTATTAGTGGGCTACGCCGGACCTCGCCGTCTGAGGGGAAAGGAAGAGATTAATCAGACTAGCTATCAGGAAGCCTGTCATTGGGCCAAATGGTATGCGAAATTCTAATACAGTGACTACGCTCGTAGAAGCTTAAGTGCCGATATTCTTGGACGTGGGTTCGACTCCCACCGTCTCCACCAATACATATTGTTTGGTGGTTTTTTTATGCTTATTTGTTATAAAATAATCTACTTTAAACGTAGAAACTGTGTATTAAGTGAAATTTCATAATTTATTTTATTTATTAAAAATAATGTTTCAAATTATTCCTTTCTTAACAGGACGAGCGCTATTGTTTTCTTTTTTACAAAGAAATAATTAGACTGAAACTTTCCATTCAAATAATAAAAGACATGAATAGACTTTCGTATTCTTGTCTTATTTTTTACGTTCATTTATAAGTCATGTTTTCATTACTAGTGTTATTGGAATCATGAAATTGCTCAAACATATAACATCACCTATTGGCCATTTTATATTTCAACACTCTGACAAAACTGTAAATTAATATACTTTACAGTTTTGTTTTTTTATAAAGCAAAAAATGACTGTTTTTTTTCATTAGTAATTTTTAATGATAGAAAATACTTGAATCAATAAACTGAGTCATAGTATTTTTTGAAAAATATTGAAAATTACCATAAATCTGACTGGAACGAATAGTATTATGGAAAACTGATATTCTTGGGTTAAAAACTATAAAAATTAGTTTTTTTTTATAGAAAACGAGTCTAAATTTTTCGTCAGTTGAAAGACAAGAATACTGACTTCGTATTCTTGTCTTCTTTTTTTATAAAAGTAAATTACATTATAAAGCTAATGGCTTAAAGTCAATTAATAAAATAAAAAGCCGGCACTCATGGAGGACCAGCAATTCAAAATATATATATAAGTTCTTAAGCATTTACAATTAACTGCGCAATTTCCATTGCCTGTTCATTTAAATTCATCTTTTTATAATAATTAAATAATTCCTTCTTAGAACGCTCCACTAAAAAAGTAAAACCATTTTTAATAAACATTGGTAACGCTTTATTATTTAAATAATTATAGTACTCTTTTTCTTTAGATTTTAATAAATAAAGTAAAAGTTTGAATAAATGGATATATAAAATATAATTATTCTTTTTCGCTATGAACAATCCAGTTTCAGCATCATTTATTAATTCGTCTAGGTTAGAATAACCGTCTTCAAAAGAGCTTCGGACATAACCCTCTAATGATAATAAATAGGATAAAGATTCTGAATCTTTTAGTAACATAGAGTCTTTATAATACTTTCTTGCTTCCTTATAATTTTTACCTCTGTAAAATTCATAAGCTAAATTATGCAAGACTTTTGCTTTTCGATCAGGTGCGTTACAAAGTTCACAGCTTCTAATCAAATTTTTAAAACGATTGATAATCTCTTCATCTAAAGTGTCACCTTGAACTTGAATAATCATTAACATTTCAGCATCAATAACTCTAAGATAGTTATTGATCTGTTTAAAAAATTGATGAGATTTTTCAGCATGATAATAGGCTAACACAGGAGCGTTTAATGTATGGTAAGCGGATGCTAAATGGTAATAAAATTCAGGGTTTTTATATACTGTATTATCGATGGACTTTAAAATTTGGATTACTTTACCATATTCTTGCTTCGCCAATGAATAGATTCCTAAAATATGCTTCAATAAGTTTCTTTCATAAGGAGCTAATTTGTCTTCTTTTTTTTGTAGCTTTTTTATGATTTTAAATGCTTCATTGCATTTACTATGTGCAAGAAAATATTTTGCTCTTAGTAACTGATACATATCATTATATTCTGAGATTTGAATTAATTCTTCCATTTCAAATTCATAGTAAATTTGATCCATCTCTTCAAATAATTGCATAATAATTACATCATGCCAGTGAAGTAATCGTTGTTTAATATTCGTAAAATTAGCAACTTCTAATTTCATATCAATTCCAAGTCTGTTTGATAATAAATTAATAATTTCAGGGGCGTACTTTGTTTGTGCACATTCTATTTTACTGATATGGGTAACGGAGCATATGTTTTTTCCTAATTGTTCTTGTGTTAGTTTGTATTTTTCTCGATAAAATTTAATAATTTTTCCTTCATACATAACTAAGTCCTCCTCCCATTGCAGGATGTTAAAAATAGTACTAATACTAAAATTCTACATTTAACAACAAAATTAGTATATTTAGAAAACCCGTGTAGCATGTGAAGTAATACTTAAAGATATGTTAAGGAAAGGTAAAATAGGAAAAAGAAGGGAAGACATTCCCTTTTCTTTTTTTTATTATTCGGCTTTATTACCAATTCTAAAAAGCAAAGATAATTGCTTAGCTAAATATTGAGGAGTATAAGGCATGTCATTTCTTAACCAAGATACAATTGTACCAATTAGTGCTGATGACCCGTACCAGATAATAATATCCTTTTGAATATCTGTCTTAATGTGTAAAGAATCAACTTCTCTTCGTTTCGTTATTGTTTCAGTAATGATTTTTAATAAATGTTCTGTGAAGATCGGAGTTTTAGTAGAAGCAAGAACTACTTTATAAAACTTTGCATTCTCTGCTATATATTCAAGCAAGTTTAAAAGCCTCACTGAATCAGTTTCTTCTATCGATTTATTGGTTATTGAATCCCTCATAATTAGTCCGAGCTTCTCTCCCATTTCCTTTGCCATATTCTCCATCATATCTTGTATATCACGATAATGTAGATAAAATGTAACTCGATTAACTGTTGCACGTTCGGCTATTCGATTAACCGTAATTTTGTTTAGATCCATCTCCTGAAGTAGATCAATAAAAGCGTCTTTAATTAATTGTCGCGTACGAATGATCCTAGGATCTACTTTTGTTTTATCCTTCAATCAAATCACCTTTTCCATGAAATTTACAATTTTTTCAGATGTGTTTATTATGTTTGGTTTTAACTACAGAACCTCAAAGAGTGATAACTACAATACATTTCTTAAAATATTGTCGGTTGTAAGAACGAACTAACCAATTATAATGTAATTTATATCATGTTAATTATTAAACACTTTGTAAATTATGTCCATGATATAGAGAGAAAGGATTGATGGGGGATTGAGTAAAACTTCAGGAATTGATACAAATTCGATAAAAAAGGGACCTATTATGTTCATATTGATTTTAGGTGCCTTTCTGGCAACATTAAATCAAACGCTTATGAGTGTTGCTATACCTGAACTAATGGTTGATTTTCATATTAAGGCAGCAACGGCACAGTGGTTAACAACAGGCTACATGCTAGTAAACGGTGTATTAATTCCGGTTACAGCTTATTTAATGCTACGTTTCACCACACGTGAACTATTTCAAGCTTCAATGGTTATCTTTTTAGCAGGAACCATTGTATCGGCAATTGCGACCGATTTTCCTGTCCTATTAACAGGCCGCTTGATTCAGGCTGCAGGAGCAGGAATTATTATGCCGCTATTAACGAATGTTATTTTGACACTTTTTCCGCCAGAAAAACGCGGAGGAGCAATGGGGATGGTTGGGCTAGCGATAATCTTTGCCCCAGCAATTGGTCCTACACTTGCAGGTTACATTATGGAAAATTACAAATGGGAGACGATGTTCTACGGAATGATTCCATTTGCTGTTCTTGTAATCGTACTTGGTTTCATTTATCTACGAAATGTTTCAGATCGTATTAAAACAAAATTTGATCTTCTTAGCGTTACATTGTCTACAGTCGGTTTTGGTGCAATGCTTTATGGTTTCAGCCGAGCTGGAAGTTTAGGTTGGTCAAATTCAGAAGTAATTAGTACGATTGTTGTCGGGGTTTTGGCCCTTGTACTTTTCGCATGGAGACAAATGGTTTCGCAAGATCCTTTACTTGATTTGCGTGCATTCAAGTTTAATATGTTCTCATTAACGACAGTAATTAATATCGCAGTAACGATGGTAATGTATGCAGATATGATGCTACTTCCACTTTACTTACAAAATATCCGTGGCTATACACCTGTTGAGTCAGGTCTTCTATTACTTCCTGGTGCATTGGTAATGGGCTTCCTGATGCCGGTTACAGGTAGGTTATTCGATCGCATTGGTGCAAAATGGCTAGCTATTTTCGGAATGATTATTACAATTGCAACAACACTTGGATTCACAAACTTGACGGATTCGACGAGTTACACATACTTGGTACTAATGTCCACTGGACGTCGAATCGGTATGGCATTAATGATGATGCCAATACAGACAGCTGGTTTAAATCAACTTCCAAAGCAATTAAATGCACACGGTACAGCAATTACGAATACAATTCGTCAAGTTGCTGGAGCAGTGGGTACATCACTTCTAGTTACAGTTATGACAGATCGTACAAAAACACATATTACGGAATTAATTCCTACGGCAGCTACTAAAGGGTTAACACAAACCCAAATTATAAAAGAAGCTTCAATCAACGGAATTAATGACGCTTATCTAGTGATTGTTGGAATTGGAATCATTGGATTACTACTTTCTTTCTTTATCAAGAAGGTTAAACAAGCGGCTTCTGAAGAGGCGACAGTTAAATTAAAAAAGGTAACAGTTAAAGCATAATCATCATAATTAATTGGAGGAATAGACATGAGACTTCAAGACAAAGTAGCTGTAGTAACTGGAGCTGGTTCAGGAATGGGGAAAGCAATTGCTGTCCTTTATGCGAAAGAAGGCTCAAAAGTGGTAGTATCTGATATTAATGTAGATGCTGCAAATGTTACCGTTGAAGAAATAAAATCAAATGGGGGCAACGCTATAGCTGTTATGGCTAATGTTGCTCTCGAAAATGATATTCAAAACTTAATTGAATCTGCCGTTAATACATTTGGTACAGTAGATATTCTAGTTAATAATGCAGGAATTATGGATAACTTTGAACCTGCTGGTGATATTGAAGATGATAAGTGGGAAAGAGTTTTTGCAGTCAATACAACTAGTGTAATGCGTTCAACAAGAAAAGTCTTGCCGATCTTTTTAGAAAAAGAGCAAGGAGTTATTATTAATGTAGCTTCGGCAGGTGGACTTCAAGGGGCTAGAGCAGGAGCGGCTTATACAGCGTCTAAGCATGCAGTTGTTGGATTTACGAAAAATACTGGATTCATGTACGCAACGAATGGAATCCGTTGCAACGCAATTGCCCCAGGTGGAGTCGAAACAAATATCGGCTCTTCCATGACAAATATCAATCATTTTGGTATGGGACGTATTCAAGCAGGATTAGGAGTTAATCCACGTGTAGGTAAACCTGAAGAGATTGCAGACATCGCTTTATTCCTTGCTTCAGATGAATCTAGCTTTGTTAATGGTACTGTGATTACTGGTGATGCTGGATGGACTGCTTATTGAAGTAGGGAATTTTATATTGAAAGAAGTAAAAAAACCATCATTCATTTCAGAATGATGGTTTTTTTGTATTATCCAACGTCTTTCTTAACGTCCTTATCATCAACCCAAGCCTCTAACTGATCACGACCTGGTAAGTTATCGATTTTATCAGCAGAGAAAACTGGATCCAAACCTTGTTTCTTTTGAGAAACATAATCTTTTAATAAAGCTTTTGCAACTTTAGCTAAACGCGTAATAGCGTAAAGATTAACTAGTACCATTAATCCCATGAAGATATCTGCTAAAGACCAAATTAATTCAGCGCTATATAATGCTCCGAATAACACCATTCCAATTACAGCAAAACGGTATACATAAATTGATTTTTTCGAATGCTTCATGAAGCTTATATTTGATTCACCGTAATAATAGTTACCCATAATTGTACTTAATGCAAATAAGAATACTGAAATTGCAACGAATGTTGCAGCGAAGCCTCCAATACTTACACGTAAAGATTCCTGTGTTAAAGGAATACCAGATAGCTCAGATGTTTTATAAACGCCTGAAACTAATACGATCATTGCTGTAGACGAACAAATGATAAATGTATCAACAATTACACCTAATGCTTGAATAAAACCTTGTTTTACTGGGTGAGTTACGTCAGCTGTTGCAGCTGCATTTGGAGCTGAACCCATACCAGCTTCGTTAGAGAATAATCCACGACGAATACCGTGAAGTACTGCAGCACCCATTACACCGCCAAACATTTGTTTAAACGTAAAAATACCTTCAGAGAAAATTGCACCAAAAACATTTGGTAAAATATCGAAATTTGAAATCATAACCCATAAAGCTAAAATAATATAAACCCCAGCTTTAATCGGTACTAAAACAGTTGAGAATTTTGCAACTCGATGTACGCCACCAAAAATAATTAGTGCTGTAATAATAGCCAGTACAATCGCAGTTGTTTTTGTATTTACACCAAATTCATTATTGATAGAAGCAGCAATCGTGTTTGCTTGTACTGCGTTAAAAATAAGACCGAAAGATAGAGTAATTAAAATACTAAAAATAACTCCAAGCTTTCGATTACCTAAAGCTTTTTCCATATAATAAGCAGGTCCGCCACGCCATGAAGAACCATCTCTCACTTTATAAAGCTGAGCTAATGTACTTTCTACAAATGCTGAAGCTGAACCAATTAAAGCCATTAACCACATCCAAAAAACTGCACCAGGTCCACCTAATGCCACTGCTGTTGCAACACCGGCAATATTCCCCGTACCTATACGAGCAGCCATTCCGATCATAAATGCTTGTAATGATGAAACAGTTTTTTTGCTTTTGTCTCTGTTTCGACCATCAACTAATAATCGAATCATTTCAGGAAAGAATTTAAACTGAATAAAACCTAAATAAACCGTTAAAAATAGGCCGATTGCTACTAATAAAATAACAAGTAATTTAGCCCATAGATAGTCGTTGAGTACTGAAACCAATTCTGTCATGAATCCCTCTCCTTTGTAAGAATATTCGCAAAATTATCCGATAATTTTGACTTCAAAATGTAATAATAAATTATTCTGCTAACAAAGGCAACAGTTTTTTAGTTATTGTCGATTAAAAAAAGGTAACATTAAAAAAAGATTAAAAAAGTAAGTGTTCACTTACTTTTTATTGACGAAATTCATTTTGGTCAATATACTAGAAAAGTAAATAAACACTTACTTTTTTGTAGCGCGCTAAATACTAAGATTTAATGCCTTTTTAACAACGTTTTTTAAGGAGGTAAAAAGTGAATAAGGGAGAAAGAACAAAACATCACATCTTAGAGAAGTCTATCCAACTTTTTGCAAAAAATGGTTATGATGGTACGACAATTAATCAAATTGCAAAGGAAAGTAAAATTTCCGAAGCGACGATTTATAAGTATTTTAAAAGCAAGTTGGATGTATTGATTACTTGTGTAAAACCAGATATTCAAGATGTTTGGATGGAAGAAGACTTTAGTAAATTTTCAATTGAAGAATTGCTTAGGTTATATGTTGAGAAAAGGATTAAATGGGTGGAAAAGAATCGAAATCAAATTGAAATCTTGATCAGTGAAACTTTACGACACCCTGAGTTATCAGAAATTTTCTTCCAACAGATCTATCGTAAAACACCAATTGAAGAAGAAATAGAATCGAGAATGCTTGCAAAAGAAACAAATTTCCATTTAGAAATTCCTATACTAAGTTTGAGTATGATTACGACGATTATATCGATTCTTAATCTACAAAAGAGTGTTCTGGATAAAGATCCAATGCATATTACAGATGACGCTATTAATAAAATGGTGCAATTAATTTTATTTGGATTAATAGGAAATAAAAGTCCTGAATAAACATGAAAATGAGTTTAACGGGAGAATGGTTTAGTATTACCTTTTATTTTTTATAAAAGGAAGTATTAAACTATTAAAATGCAATAAATTGACCAAAATACATATTTGGTCAGTTGGTCTAAAAGGGGAGTGAGAATGTGTTTAAGCAAGAATGGAAAAATATTTTAAAGAAACCTATGACAATTGCAACAATCATTGCGATTGGTCTTGTGCCAATGCTTTACTCATTAATTTTCTTATCAGCTTATTGGAATCCTTATAATAAAACAGAAAAACTATCTGTTGCAATTGTTAACAATGACAAGGGTACTGAGTTTAATGATAAAAAGCTTAATGTAGGGAAAGATTTTGTAGAAGGATTGAAAGATAATAAGTCATTCAAATGGAAAGTTACAAGTAAAAAACAAGCGATGGAAGGCTTAAATGATGAAAAATATTATTTAGTCATCGAATTACCTTCTAATTTCTCTAAAAATGCGGCTACGTTATTAGACGAAAAACCCCAGAAAATGAAATTAAATTATTACACGAATGCGGGTAAAAACTATGTAGGCGCACAAATTGGTACAAATGCAATGAAAGAAGTAAATGCTAATATATCAAAAGAAATTACAGAACAATATGCTAAAACAGTTTTTGATAATTTCAAGGATATTGGAGATGGCATGACAAAAGCATCTGATGGAGCAGGTAAAATCAATGATGGTGCAGCAAAAATAACAGATGGAACAGATGTTTTAAATAAAAATTTAAAAAAGTTAAATGACAGCATGATCACATTTGAAAATGGAAGTACAAAACTGAAAAGTGGAGCGATACAATTATCAGATGGTATTAAACAATCAAAAGATGGTGCTACTAAATTAAATACTGGTTTAAACGCTCTTCTAGAAGGAACTGGTACATTAAAAGCTGGTTCTAGTGATTTAAATAATGGATTATCGCAACTAGCTGAAGGTGGTAATAAAATCGAAGCTGGCTCTTCAAAGCTAGAAGCTGGAAGTAACCAATTAAATGTTGGACTAAAACAATCTTATGCTGGTGCAACCCGATTGCAAAAAAATGAAGCAGGATTTAATGAGAATCTTGGTGCTACTAATGATGCTCTTAAATCAATTGTGAATGGATTGCAGGATGGTTCATTAAGTAAAGGAGATTTACAGAAATTACAAGCAATCTCAAATAGCTTAGATCAACTTTCAAAAGGAAGTAATCAAATTAAAACTGGTGTTGATCAAATTGCTGCAGCACAAGGTCAATTATATGAAGGTTCAAATAATCTGGTTGCTGGACAAAAAGAATTAAATACAAATTTAAGTTTATTTAATAGTAAATTGCAAGAAGCATCTAATGGAGCAAATCAATTAGCTCAAGGAAGTAATGATTTATACAACGGTACAAAGGAATTAAGTGAAGGAAGTTCGTTACTTTCATTTGGCCTAGGTAAATTAAATAAAGGTGGGGACCAATTAGTCCAAGGGATCAATCAATTAAATGATGGTTCTAAACAACTATCTAATGGAACGAATAAGTTATATAGTGGGTCTGGAGACTTATTAAAAGGAGCAACAGATTTAACAAAAGGAACAAATGAACTTCATAAATCCCTGAAAGATGGTGGAGATGAAGTAAATAAAGTTAAAACAAGTGATGAAACTGATAAATTCTTTGCAGAGCCAACAGAGCTAGTTTCTCATAAATTAAATAATGTAAAAGAATATGGTGTAGGGTTAACACCATATATATTATCTATTGGACTATTTGCAGGTGGGTTAATGTTCACTTCAGTTTATCCAATGAGAAAGAACTCTATTGCTCCGACTACTGGTTTAGCTTGGTTCTTTAGTAAATATAGCGTTCTAATCTTCGTGGGAATCATGCAATCAATCGTAGCAGATATGGTTCTAATTTATGGTATGGGTCTTGATGTGAAAAACGTGTGGTTATTCGTAGTGTTTACAATTATCACTAGCTTGACCTTCTATTCATTAATACAATTCTTAACTGTTACATTAGGAAATATAGGACAATATTTAGTATTTGTCATGATGTTATTACAAATTGGTGGAACTTCAGGAACTTTCCCAATTTCATTAACACCAACATTTTTCCAAACGATTCATCCATATTTACCTATGACGTATGCAATAAAAGGATTCAGAGAATTAATCTCTAGTTCTGTTAGCAAAGGGTTTGTATGGGATCAAGTCTACTATTTATGTGGATTTGCAGCGTTATTCATTATCTTAACAAATATAACTTTTGCAGTTCGTGTTAAATTTTCTAAGAAAGAACAATTAAGTGAAATCGAAGCTTAAAACGATAAATTAATAAAAAGGATTGGAGTCTATGTAGGTTGGAGAACAGGTGGCGTAATAGGTATGTTAAATGCCATTATCGCAACAACTCTACCGACTGTTTTCCTACTTATGCTACTATTATCAACACTAAATCACTTTAAAGGTGTTGCCTGGGTACAAGGCATGTCGAATGCAGTTGTTCCAGTTGTGGGAGTTATGCTAGCAACTTTAACATGGGAATTTATTGAGAAATCAAAAGAATCTCTTGGCTGGAAAATCAATAGTTTGATCGTGGTTGCTAGTTTTATCCTTTTATATTTTTTAAATGTACATCCTGCTATCTTAATTGGATGCTTAGTCGGATATGCCTTTTTCACAAAAAGTAAAAATGAAAAGAAGAAGAAGGTGAAGGCATCATGATTTATTGGAAAATATTTTTAGCCTTTTTCTTACCAGGCATTTTCGGATACGGAGGAGGACCTGCTTCGATCCCTCTTATTGAGAATGAAGTTGTTGATAAGTATGGATGGCTAACTTCAGTTGAATTTAGTAATGTACTTGCACTAGGGAATGCGCTCCCAGGTCCGATTGCTACAAAGATGGCTGGATATATCGGATATGTTGAGGGGGGCGTATTTGGTTCCTTTGTAGGACTATTCGCATCAATCGCACCCTCCCTAATCTTGATGATTGCTTTATTAAGTATATTAATGAAGCATAAAAATTCACCAAAAGTCAAAAAGATGACATCACTAGTTAGGCCTTTAATCGCCGTTTTACTTGGCATTATGGCCTTTGACTTTTTTAACGATTCATATAATGGAGTAGGCGTAACGCAAACAATTATTATTAGCGTACTTTCCTTATTATTTCTAGAACGTTGGAAAATTCACCCCGCATATGTAATCGGAGGGGCTCTTGTTTATGGTGCGGTATTTTTATCTTAAACAATACAACTTTTTTTGTTTTATCAGAACATTATTGAAGCAATATAAGGTTGCTTCAATAATGTTTTTTTCATTTAATCAGCTCTAAGTTAAGTAATAAAAAAGTGGCGACTATTTTATCATAAAAAAGTAATTTTAACAGTAAATGTGAATTATGTCACAAAATAGACAATTTATAGACACGATTTTGACAAATAAGATTAAGTCAAAAACCCCTTTGGAAAAGTAAACTAGAAGTAACAAGAGATACCATTGAATGGTTCTCTAAAATTTACTTAATGAATTATTTGTGAAAAAATGTTCAAAGTTTTGCTCGAGCTTAATGGAAATTTTTTTGAAATGATTTTTATCCTAAGGGGGATGTACTGTGAGTGTATTAGAGCTTGCAAGAATACAATTTGGTTCCACTACAATTTTCCATTTTTTATTTGTACCACTTTCAATAGGTTTAGTATTTATGGTAGCAATTATGGAAACATTGTATGTTTTTCGAAATAACGAAGAATATAAAAAGTTAACAAAATTCTTTGGGCACTTATTTTTAATTAATTTTGCAGTTGGTGTTGTGACAGGTATTATTCAGGAGTTTCAATTCGGTATGAACTGGTCTGAATATTCCCGTTTTGTTGGGGATGTATTTGGCGCACCACTTGCTATTGAGGCACTTTTAGCATTTTTTATGGAATCTACATTTTTAGGAATTTGGATATTTGGTTGGGAAAGGCTTAATAAGAAAATTCATTTAATGTGCATATGGTTAGTTGCTTTCGGAACTTTAATGTCTGCGTTTTGGATATTAGCCGCCAATTCTTTCATGCAGGAGCCAGTAGGCTTTGCGATTAAAAATGGTCGTGCAGAAATGACCGACTTCTTAGCAATCATAACAAATCCACAACTTAAAGTTGAGTTTCCTCACACAATTGCTGGAGCATTAGCAACTGGAGCGTTATTTGTTGCAGGTGTAAGTGCGTATAAAATCTTAAAAAAACAGGAAACAGAATTATTTAAAAAGGCGTTTAATCTTGCAATGGTATTCGCGCTAATAGCAGGAGTTGGTGTTGCATTTAGCGGACATTCTCAAGCGAAGCATTTAATGAAGACTCAGCCGATGAAAATGGCTGCAAGTGAAGGGCTATGGGATGATAGTGGAGACCCTGCAAGCTGGATGGTCTTTGGTCTGATTGATTCGAAAAAGAAAGAAAATAAATACGAGGTAGAAGTACCATATTTATTAAGTTATCTAGCTTATGAGAAGTTTGAAGGTAAAGTACCTGGTATGAATACGTTACAAAAGCAGTACGAGAATTTATATGGTCCTGGAAATTATATTCCACCAGTTAATACAACCTTTTGGAGCTTTAGAATTATGGCAGGAGCAGGAATGGTTATGATTTTAATGTCGATGCTAGGTTTATATTTTAGCTATCGAAAAAAATTAGAATCAAAAAATCTATTTTTAAAGGCATCAATTTTATTAATTTCTTTACCATTCATTGCAAATACAGCTGGATGGGTTATGACGGAAATAGGCCGCCAACCATGGACTGTATTCGGTTTAATGACTACTGCTGCATCAGTATCACCAAATGTTTCAAAAGGATCACTCATTTTCTCAATCGCAACTTTTACAACTATGTATGCAATTTTAGCAGTTGTTTTAGTTTACTTGTTTGTGAAAGAAATTAAAAAAGGAACACACCATGTTGAAACTGAAAAGGTTCTTACGGTCGATCCGTTTGAAAGGGAAGTGACAATTGTATGATTGAGTTAAATGAATTATGGTTTTTACTTGTAGCAGTTTTATTTATAGGGTTCTTCTTCTTAGAAGGCTTCGATTTTGGTGTAGGTATATCTACAAAGCTACTAGCCAAAAATGATACTGAAAGAAGAATTTTAATAAACACAATTGGACCGTTTTGGGATGCAAATGAAGTGTGGTTATTAACTGCAGGTGGAGCAATTTTTGCAGCATTCCCAAATTGGTATGCAACGATGTTTAGTGGTTACTATATTCCGTTTGTATTTGTCCTAATGGCATTAATCGGACGTGGTGTTGCTTTTGAATTTAGAGGCAAAGTTGAAAGTTCTAAATGGTCAAAAGCTTGGGATTGGGTCATTTTCTTCGGAAGTTTATTACCACCATTTTTATTCGGTGTATTATTCTCAAGTATCCTTAGAGGAATGCCAATCGATCAAAATATGAATATCTCTGCTGGTTTTACAGATTACGTAAATTTATTCACAGTAGTTGGCGGAGTAACGGTGACATTACTGTGCCTCTTACACGGATTAATGTTTTTAACATTAAAAACGGTTGGAGAATTAAGAAACCGTGCACGTTCTCTAGCACGTATGGTAATCATACCAGTATTTCTTTTCTTAGTTGCATTTACTGGCATGGCATTTTTTGAAACGGATATGTTTAAAGTAAAAGCACAAATAACAGTTCCATTAATTTTATTAATCGTAGTAAGTTATATTCTTGCTACAATATTCATTTTTAAGAAAAGAGATGGCTGGTCATTTACTATGACAGGCCTTGGAATTGTATTAACAGTCGGGACAATGTTTACTTCTCTGTTCCCAAGAGTCATGATTAGTTCGATCAAAAGTACGTATGACTTAACTGTTTATAATGCTTCATCTGGTCCTTATTCGTTAAAAGTAATGACAATAGTTGCATGTACATTATTACCATTCGTTCTAGGTTACCAAATTTGGAGTTATTATGTGTTTAGAAAAAGAGTGGATGAGAAGGATTTGACTTATTAATGGGAAAAGATCTTATTAAATATAAAGGGATTAATCGGTTATTAATAATCCTATCTTTTTTAACAATTATACAAGTAACGGCAATTATTATTCAGGCATTTATGCTCTCACAAGCTATTGTCAAATTGTTCAATGGAAAAAATAGTAGCGATATAGTATACGCTACTATTTTCTTCATCCTCGCATTTTTCTGTCGATATATTATTTCGACAATTAAACAAAAATGTTCAGAGCATTTTGCGGACATCGCTTCAACCGAAATGAAAATGAAAGTTTTGGAGAAGATTTTTATACTTGGACCTAGATTTGCAAGAAAATCAGGAACAGGTAATATCGTAACGCTTATTATGGAAGGAACTACACAACTAAGAAATTACCTAGAAATCGTTCCGTTGAAAATGATTAACTTAGCAATTGTCACACCAGTAATCGTGATCTATATTTTCTTTGTTGATAAAGTTTCTGCACTTATACTAATCGTAACATTTCCAATCATTATTATTTTTATGATTTTACTCGGTTTGGCAGCTAAAAAGAAATCAAATAAACAATGGAAGGTTTACCGTATATTATCGAACCATTTTACTGATTCATTACGTGGTCTGGAAACATTAAAGTTTCTAGGATTAAGTAGAAAACATATTAAAAAGATAGAAAGTGTAAGTGAAAGATACAGAGAAGCAACGATGGGCACATTAAAAGTAGCTTTTTTATCATCATTTGCACTAGATTTATTTACAATGCTGTCAATCGCTACAGTTGCTGTCTTTTTAGGACTTCGTTTGATTGACGGAGTAATCTTATTAGGCCCAGCACTAACAATTTTAATTTTAGCTCCTGAATACTTTTTACCAGTTCGTGAAGTTGGAGCTGATTATCATGCAACTTTAAATGGTCAAGAAGCTGGGAAAGCAATGCAAGATATTTTAGATGAACAAGAATTTAAGGTTCAAGAAATTGCTCCTATATCAGATTGGAATCATACTAGCGAAATTAATTTAAAAGATATATCAGCAAGACCCGAAAAAGATGGTCAAACGATTTTATCAAATATAAATATGAGTATTAAAGGGTTTCAAAAAATTGGGATTGTTGGAGAAAGTGGATCTGGTAAGTCAACGCTTATTGATTTAATAGGTGGATTTTTAGAGCCAGCAAATGGGACTATTCAAATTTCTGGTGAAGAGGTATCACATCTGCAAATACAAGATTGGCATAAACAGTTAATCTACATTCCACAAAGTCCTTATATTTTCTCAAAATCATTAAAAGAAAATATAAGCTTCTACAAACCTAATGCTACTACAGAAGAAATTGAAAATGCAGCTGTTCAAGCTGGGTTAACTTCTTTAATAGAAGAATTACCAAAAGGATTAGAAGAAAAAATTGGCGAAGGTGGAAGAGTTATAAGTGGCGGGCAAAATCAACGAGTTGCGCTTGCTAGAGCATATCTAGAAAATCGTCCGGTTCTTTTGTTAGACGAACCTACTAGTCATCTTGATATTGAAACTGAGTTTGAGTTAAAACAAAAAATGCTTCAATTATTTTCTGGTAAATTAGTATTTTTGGCTACACATCGCTTACATTGGATGAAAGAAATGGATCAAATTATTGTGATGAATGAAGGTAGCATTATTGAAGTTGGTACCCATGAAGAACTATTAATGAAAAAAGGTCATTATTATCGATTAATTCATAGTTAGAAGGTAAATATATGTTAAATAAAAATGGATGGATTTTACCATATATAAAAGAAAATCGTCGTTTATTTATAGTTGTGATTCTCTTAAGTTCACTGACTATATTTGCAGCGGCTTCTCTTATGTACACTTCCGGCTATTTAATCTCTAAAGCAGCAACTAGACCTGAAAATATTTTAATGATTTATGTACCAATCGTTGCTGTACGTACTTTTGGTATTTTAAGGTCGGCTTCTAAGTATGTTGAAAGATTAGTTGGACACAATACAATTTTAAAAATCTTATCTAGAATGAGAACAAGATTATTTAGGAATCTGGAACCGTATGCACTTACGATCAATTCAAAGTTTAAAACTGGAGATATTTTAGGTCTTTTAGCAAATGACATTGAATATTTACAGGATATTTATTTAAAAACTATTTTCCCTGGAATTGCTTCGTTGTTTATCTATTTTATATCCGTAGTAGCACTTGGATTCTTCTCCGTTCCATTTGCAATATTAACAGCAGTCATTTCCTTTGTTTTAGTAGGTGTACTACCGTATTTTTCATTATTAGTTGAAAAAGCGCGTACTTACCAAATGAAAAAGGAAAAGAGTCATATATATGAAAATTTAACCGATGCAGTAATGGGGATTAGTGATTGGCTTTTTAGTGGTAAACATAATAGCTTTATTAGAAATTATAGAGAAATGGATGAATCGTTAAGAAACATCCAAAACAAGGAAAAAACATTTAGAAGACGGCGCGATTTAATTGCTCAATGTATTGTAGCGGTTTTAGTTTTGATGATGCTATATTGGTCTGGGAATGAAAGTTTAGCTGGAGAAATTCCAAGAACTTTTATCGCCGCATTTGTTTTAGTTTTATTTCCTTTAACAGAAGCTTTTATTCCACTATCAAATTCTCTTGGAAGTGTCCCTTTATATAGTGATTCAATCAATCGTTTAGAAGAGATTAAGGAAGTGAATTGTAATCAGAAATTACCTATTATAGAAGGTAATGTTGATGATTATCGAAAAATCGAATTTAAAAATGTATCTTTTCATTACTCGGAAAACGAAACTATTTTAAATAATGTTTCTTTTACAATTGAGGAAAATAAAAAAACTGCTTTATTAGGTCCGAGTGGTTCAGGAAAATCGACTATTCTTAAGCTAATTGAAGGAGTAGAAACGCCTATTGATGGAAGTGTTAAAATAAATGAGATCGAAAGTATAGCTTTAGGAGACCAAATTTCGAAAGTGGTATCTGTACTTAATCAAAAGCCATATTTATTTGATACTACAGTTATAAATAATATTCGCTTAGGAAATCCAGCAGCAAGTGATGAAGAAGTAATCGAGGTTACGAAAATGGTTGAACTGCATGATTATATAGCATCACTTCCAGAAGGTTATCATACACCTATGCAAGAAACGGGTGTAAGATTCTCTGGTGGGGAACGACAAAGAATAGCCTTAGCCAGAATACTTCTTCAAAATACACCAATTGTTATTTTAGATGAACCAACTGTCGGTTTAGATTCAATTACAGAACGAAAGCTACTTCATACGATCTTTAAAGTATTAGAAGGAAAGACGGTATTGTGGATTACACACCATTTAATCGGTGCAGAAATGGCTGATCAAATACTCTTCTTAGACAAAGGCAAAATCGCTATGAAAGGCTCACATGAAGAACTTTTCAAAACCAAGGACCGATATCGCAACCTTTTTGAGCTAGACCGACCATTTAGAGTAATTGAATAGATGTTAATCCGGAGACTCTGGCAAATTTACCAGAGTCTTTTTTATATATTAAATACAATTTGACGGAAAATGAATTACATGATATATTTATCTCGAATTCGAGATATATT